>JAEXCN010000454.1 GCA_023402175.1 Pseudomonadota bacterium
CGTTGGCGTGGAGGAATCCTCCGCCTTCGCTTCCGCAGGGATCGGACACGCGCCATCGGGATTGCCTGCAGCCGGCCCCGTGGAAGGATCGGTGGGCGGCAGCGCGGGAGAGCCGGGCTGCGAAGGATCGGAGGAGCCGCCGCCAGGTGTCGGCGTCCTCGTGCCCGGGTTGCTTCCTCCGGGGGGACTCGAGCTGTCGTCTCCACACGCTACGCCAACCATGAGCAGGCCGAGGGCGAGCGCGCGCCCACATCGAGACGTTCGCATGACCTGAGTGTCACGTGACAACGTCCGCTTGTCGAGACCGGCCGCAGCTCGCGCCGGCACGTGATGGGTTCTCGAGGAGCATGTCGCCGACGACGCCACGCGGGCGCAAACCGCAAGGTTTTGCGGCTCGCACCTCATGGGCCGGGCTCGCGCGTTGCACGACGGTTCATCATCGTGCTCACCCGTCGTACCACTCTCCTCGGGCTCGCTGCGGTCTCGATGGCCCTCTTCGCGTCGCGCGACGCGCCCGCACATCCGACGCTCGTCGACATGCTCCCTGCGGATGGAGCCGTCGTCGATCGTTGCCCGGATCGCGTCGTCGTCCGCTTCTCGACCGGCATCGACAGTCGTTCGACGCGCATCTTCGTCGTCGGTCCGCGAGACTCCTCGTCGCTGAAGATGGAGGGGAGCGGCGCGGAGCCGATGCGCGAGCTCTCGATCCCGGTACCTGATCAAGGACGCGGCGCGTACTCCGTCCGCTGGGAGATCACGGCGGGAGATGGAGCGCACATCCGCGGGAAAATGCGCTTCATGGTCCGGAGCTGAGCGGCGCGCGAGCACGCGGCGGCGCGTACGCGATCGTTTCCTCGCGCTCGTCGGAAGCGATCGCGCTCCGCGCGCCGCGCGGCATCGGAAGGTGATCGCGCCCATCGGCCCGCTGAGCGGGGTGCGCACGTCTGGCACCACCGCCGTGGCGCCGCGATGACACGCGGTCAGCCTTCGCTCCTCAGAACCCTCGAGGTGGGCCACCGAAGCCACCGCCGGGCGGCATTCCGCCGGGCGGAGGACCACCATACCCGCCGCCGCCATACCCGCCGCCGCCATAGCCACCGCCGCCGTATCCAGGAGGCGGATACCCGCCGTGCTGCGGTCCACCCCCGAAGCCACCGTACGGACCTCCGTACGGGCCGCCGCCGCCGTACGGATCGGGCGGGACCGCTCGCACGTCGAAGTCGGGGCTCATCGACGCGAGGATCTCGAGCGTCCAGGCGCGTTCGAAGACGTAATAGGGCGCCATCACAGTCTGATGGATGATCGGCAAGAAGCCGAGGCAGCACGTGAGGAAGCCCGTCACCATCGCCGCGATTGCGGCCACGATCGCGAAGCCGATCCCCACGAGCCAGAAGACGATGATCGAGCCGACGTGATCCTTGCCGATCGCCCAGAACCGCTTCCAGGCGTCGCGCGCTCCGATCTCGTGCTTCAGCATGATCGGCGCGACGAAGTTCCTCGCGAGCGACCTCACCATCGCGAGCGGGATCATGACCAAGACGCCGATCAGGGCGACCGGCAGGAGCAGCAGAAGGAGGTCACCGAACTGCTGGCCGTGCATCGCGGGGATCGTGATCGCCATCGCGATGCCGAGGACCGGAACGAAGACGAGCAGCGCGATACCCATGAACGCGAGGTGGAACTTGAACATCCGCCCGCCGGAGGCGTCCGTCGCGCGCCACGCAGCGCCGACGTCGGACTCGCCAGTCGCGACGGCGCGGATCGCCATCATCTGTCCGCGACTGCCGAGCCAGTAGAGGAGCAGGATGAGCGAAACGATGACGACCAGAACGGTGACGCCGATGACGGCGATCCACGTCCCCCCTAGCTCAGGGAAGCCGCTCTCCGAGAGCAGATTGCCCGGAAGGACGTGCGTGATCGCGTCGCTCGACCAGCTGCCGGAGCCGGTGCCGGAGCTGGAGCCGGAGCCGGAGCTCGTTCCCTGATTTCCGAGGTCCGGAACGCGGAACGAGTTGCCACCTCCGCCCTCGACGCAGCTCTGGAGCGCGAAGATCAGGCCGAACGAGAACCAAGTCCCGAGGTTGAACGGCCGGAACAGGAGCCGCCTCATCGTTTCCCAGGCCGGCCCGATACTTTCCGTGACGCGCATGGTTCCCCTCGAAGATAGCGCGAGCGTACACGCTGTCACGTCAGCGAGGCTGAAACTTGCCTCCCCTCGCGGTCACGATACGAGGCGTGCCGCGCGGGCCAGCAGATACCGCTGCTCGGGGATGTTCGTCGTGCGCTCCGCCGCGCGCCGGTAATGCGTCAAGGCGGCCTTCGTGTCGCCCGCCATCTCATGGAGATGGGCACGGACGGCGTCGAGCCGATGATGCTCAGTCAGGCGAGCGTCCCCGTCGAGCGTGCGAAGGAAATCGAGCGCGGCACGCGGACCGTGCACCATCGCAAACGCGACGGCGCGGTTCAGCGTGATGACCGGGTTGTCCGAGATCCCTTCGAGCACGCCGTAGAGCGCAAGGATCTGAGGCCAGTCGGTGTCCTCGAACCGTGAAGCCTCGTCGTGGAGCGCCGCGATGGCGGCCTGGATCTGGTAGGCGCCGACCGATCCCTTTGCGAGCGTCGCCGTGACGAGCGCCACGCCTTCGGTGATCTGCTCCTTGTCCCAGCGCGTGCGGTCCTGCTCCTGGAGCGGGATCAGATCCCCTCCTGCCGTCGTACGTGCAGCACGGCGCGCATCGGTGAGAAGCATGAGGGCGAGGAGCCCGGCGACCTCGCCGTCCCCCGGGCGTAGGCGGTGCAGGATCCGCGTCAGGCGGATCGCCTCGTTCGCGAGCTCCGGCCGCTGGAGCTCCGGACCGTCGCTGCTCGCGTAGCCCTCGTTGAAGATCAAGTAGAGGACCTGCAGCACGGCGCGGAGGCGCTCCGGCTCCTCCGCTGCGCTCGGCATCCGGAACGCTACGCTGGAATCGCGGATCGCTTCCTTGGCGCGGCTGATCCGCTGCCCCATCGTCGCTTCGGAGACGACAAACGCCTTTGCGATCTCCGTCGTCGTGAGGCCGCCGACGGCGCGCAGCGTGAGCGCGATCGCCGACGCCGGCGTCAGCACTGGATGGCAGCACATGAAGAGGAGGACGAGGACGTCGTCGACCTCGGACGCCCCGGAGCCGCTCTCGAGCGGCAACCAGATCACCTGCATCTCCTCGTGCTCGCGTTCGCGTTCAGTCGCCATGAGGTCCTCGCGCTTCCGGCGCGCCGGATCGGCTCGGTGCTCGTCGGTGAGACGCCAGAACGCGACCTGGAAGTGCCTTCCGGGGCACTCACTGGGACGTCGGCGCTGCCGGCGCGTTTTCGACATCGACGTCGATTATTTTCTCGGCCGGCGCTTTTCCACGAGATTTTCGGTCGGCGCGAGCGTTGCCCGAGCATTGCACCGGAGACGCGGCGATCGCCAGCCACGTTCCTCGTGGAGGCAGCGACACGCGGCCTTACCTGAAGGCCGGAGACGGCCGAGCGAAGACGACCCGAGAATAGACGGGACGCTTCGCTGGTTGACGTCGTCCCGAAAGGCTGACGCGAGAGGGCGCCTGCGCGGAGCGTCCCGCCCCGCTGACGAGAGACGTCGAGGACGATCTCGGACGAGTCGAACACCCGCCGCCGAACGATCGGAGATTCTAGCGCCGATCGAGCGCCGACCGACGTCGCGCCCGATCCGGCACAACGGGTGCACTCGCGGCGCGCGGAGGTTTCACCATGAAGCTGATCACAGCAGCGAATCTCATCGGCGCCATCGGGCTCGTCGTTGCGTCGACGGGAGCGTGCGCCTCGCCGGCGTCCGACGAGTCGACGACATCGACCGTGAGCGATCGGCTCGACATGAAACAGGGCGTAGGCCCGTTCGGCGGGCAGCAGGGCCCGCAAGGCCCGCAGTACCAGCAAGGGCAGCAGGGCCCGCAATACCAGCAGGGGCAACAGGGGCCGCAATACCAGCAGGGCCAACAGGGGCCGCAATACCAGCAGGGCCAACAAGGGCCGCAGGGCGCGACCGGCACCGAGCAGGGCCAGGAGCAGCAGGGCGATCCGACCGGCATCGGCTCGCTCATCGCCGATGGCCTGTCGAGGGTTCATCTCAACCAGGATCAGCGCGGCAGGGTCGAGGACCTCGGCAAGAGAGTGAACGAGAGAGAGCAGGCCGTGACGAACGCTCATCATGACCTCCGCGACGCGCTGGCGGAGCAGGTGCGCGCGGGAAAGGTCGACGAGCACGCACTCGACAACGACGTCGACGCGCTCGTGAGGGCACGCGAGGAAGCGAGCCCAGTGCTTCGCCGGGCCTTCGAAGACCTGCACGGCATCCTCAATCCGCAGCAGCGCGGCGAGCTCGTCGACGCGATCACGAACCGGCTGGGTGATACCAGGGACGATGCCGGTCAATGGTTCGATCAGCTCTCGCGCGACCTCCAGCTCACCGACGAGCAGAAGCCGCGCGTGCGCGAGATCCTCGATGGGGCGAAGCCGACCATCGACGAGGATAGCGACCGGGCGAGGCGCGTGATCGACGCCTTCAAGGGCGACCAGTTCGATGTCGACGAGATCGTGCCTGTGGAGGAAGTCGGCTCACACACGCGTGACAGGGCACGCGGGATGATCGGCATTGCCAGAGACCTCGTCGACGTCCTCACCCCCGAGCAGCGCAGCCGGCTCGCAGACAAGCTGGAGCAGCGTGGCCAGGAGGAAGGCCGCGGCCAGCAAGGCCAACCCGGGCAGTACGGCCCGCAGCAAGGTGGGCCCGGGCAGTACGGCCCGCAGCAAGGTCAATACGGCCCGCAGCAAGGTCAATACGGCCCGCAGCAGGGCGCACCCGGACAGTTCGGACAGCAAGGAGCCCCCGGACAGTTTGGACCGCAACAGCCCCAGGGCTCGCCCATCCAGCCCCAGATGACCCCTCTCGGAGCGACGCACGACGCGTTCGTCGCCGGCGGCGGCTTTCGCGCAGGCGGCTTTCGCGCAGGCGGCTTTCGCGGCTGGGGCGGCGGCGGCTTCCGAGCCGGTCACGTGACGGTCGCCCGCGGCGGTTACGCTGCTGGGTATCCGTTCATCGGCGGATACGCGCCGTTCATCTGGTAGCGCCGACCACGACGCGAGGCGCGGCACATCCTCGCGGGAGCGCGATGCGCGCAACGAGCGCATCTCGAGCCCCGCGAGGAGCCGGCGATCGGCCGACGACGCTCTCTGTGGACCTCTGGACATGCCGCCAGCAGAGCACTGGCCATGGTGGTGCACGGCAAGGTCAGGCGCTCTCGCTGACGTCCTCGCCGGCGCGAACGAGTAGACTCCGCGCCGATGAAGACCGTCGCGATCGTCGGTGGTGGACTGACCGGGCTCACGGTCGCGTATCGTCGGGCGCGAGCCGGCGATCGGGTCACGCTGTTCGAGGCTTCGTCGCGTCTCGGCGGACAGCTGTGGACGGCGCGCGAGGACGGATGGATCGTCGAGCTCGGCGCCGAAGGCTTCGTCGCGAGGAGCGAGGCCGTGCCTCGCCTCGCACACGATCTCGCGATGGCCGATCCGAACGCATCCGGCGAGCGCGACCGTGGCGTGCGCTGGTCGATGCTCCTCGATCAGAGCGCGAAGACCTCCTACCGCTTCGAAGACGGAAAGCTGCGCGCGCTCGCGCCGGGCGAGGCCGCCGAGGCGCTGCGCTTCCAGGTCGCCGCTTCGGACAAGGGCGCCGGGATCCGCACGTTCGTCGGGGGTATGCAGACGCTCGCCGATTCGCTCGTAGCCGCGCTGCAAAACGAGCATCGAGACGAGGTCGAGCTCCGGACCGGCCGCGAGGTCCACACGCTCGAAGGCGACGGCGCGCGCGTGCGTGTCGATGGAGAGGTGTTCGACGCCGTCGTCATCGCGACCTCGAGCGCGGCTGCGGGTCGGTTGCTCGAGCCGCTCTTTCGCGCGAACGAGCCAGGTGGGCTCGATGCGCTCGGTCATCTCGCGCGCGCCGAGACGCTCTCCAGCGTGACGGTGTCCTGCGGCTATGCCGCCGGCCAGATCGCGCATCCGCTCGACGGCACCGGCTTCGTCGTCGCCGAGCCGTTCGAAGGCTTCCGCGCATGCACGTTCACGTCGTCGAAGTTCGGTCACCGCGTGCCGGACGGCTTCGTCTCGCTTCGTGCCTTCTTCCGCCCGACGGACGAGGAGCTCGCGACGGACACTCCGTGGGCCGACCGTGCCGCGCGCGTGCTCGCGCAGGTGCTCCCGATCGACGGTGAGCCGCTCCGCACGTGGGTGTCGCGCTGGTCGAACGCGCTGCCCGTCTTCGGCCCCGAGCATCGCGAGGCGGTCGCGCGCGTCGAGGCGATGATCGCTCCGTGGTCGATCCATCTCGCCGGCTCCGCCTTCCACGGCTCGGGGATCGACGCCGCCGTTCGATCGGCCGAGACGGTGGCCGCGCGGGTCGGGTGAGGCAGAGCTTCATTCCGCGTCGCCGGAACGCTCATGACGCCCGCGTTTGCGCATGACGATGGTATGGTTTCCGCCTCGTGGTCGGACTGCCAGAGACCATCGACGGACGCTTTCAGATCGAGGGCGAGGTCACGCGCGGGGGCATGGCGCGCCTGCTGCGTGGGCGCGACCTGCACGAGGGTAGCGACGTCGCGATCAAGCTGAGCCTCACGACGGACGTCGAGTCGGTCGAGCGGTTCGCGCGCGAGGCGGCCGTCCTCTCCGAGCTCCGTCATCCCGGCATCGTTCCTTACGTCGCCCACGGGACGCTGCCCGACGGCGAGCGCTGGCTCGCGATGCAATGGCTCGACGGAGTGGACCTCGCAGCGAAGATCCGGACCGCTCGCGAGGCCTCGCGTGACGCCCCCACGCGCGACAGCCGGAGCTCGCAGCAAGCAACCGAGGATGCCAGGTGCCTCAGCATCCGCGAGTCGGTCAAGCTGGGGATGCGGATCGCATCGGCGCTCGGCGAGTGCCACCGCCACGGCCTCGTCCACCGCGACGTGAAGCCCGGCAACATCTTCCTCCGGAACGGCTCCGTCGACGACGCCGTGCTCGTCGACTTCGGTACCGCGAAGTCCGTCGCGCCCTCGTCGATCGTCACCATCGCCGGAACGCTCGTCGGGACGCCGAGCTACATGTCCCCGGAGCAAGCATCGGCGGCGTCGGAGATCGGCTCACCGAGCGACGTCTGGTCGCTCGGCTGCGTCCTCTACTATGCGCTCACCGCGCACAGCCCGTTCGACGGGGGCCATCTCCTCGCCGTGCTCGCGCGCATCGTCGTCGACGATCCAATCCCCATTCGCACGCTCCGCGGCGACGTCCCCGACCCGCTCGCGCGCGTCGTCGAGCGAATGCTCGCCAAGGATCCAGCGAAGCGCCTGCCCGACGGCGACGCCGTGCTCACCGAGCTGCGGACGATCGATCTCACCGGCCAGAGCGACGCTGCCCACGTCGTCTCTCCGCTGCTCGCCGCGCGTGAGCAGCGCGTGCGCTCCATCGTCGTCGGTCGCGGGAGCACCCACGCGGAGAGCCGGTTCGAGCCGCTCCGCGAGGCCGTTCAGCGCTCGGGCGCGACGTTGCATCGCGTCGCCGACGGCTCGCTCGTGATCTCGCTGCCGCCGGAGGCATCGCCGACCGATCAGGCACGGCGCGCCGCAGCTGCAGCGCTGGCGCTCCGCGCCCTCGATCCCGAGATGCGCCTCGCGCTCGCGTCGACGCGCATGGAGACCGCCTGCGAGCCATCAGGCGAGGTCGTCGAACGCGCCGTACGCACCCTCGAGGGAACGCGCCCGGGCGAGGCCCGCCTCGACACCCTCACCGCGGAGCTCGTCGACGTCCACTTCGTCGTCAGCGACGGCGCGCGCGGCAAGTCGCTCGAACGCGCGCGAGAGAGCGACGGCGGGCGCACGCTGCTCGGACGCCCGACGCCGCTCGTCGGAAGGCGCAGGGAGCTCACGACCGCGCGCGCCCTCTGGGACGAGTGCGTCGAGGAGCCCGTCGCACGCGCGCTGCTCGTGCTCGCCGAGGCGGGGATGGGAAAGAGCCGCCTCCGCCGCGAGCTCACACGGACGATCCAGGAGTCCGGCGACGTCACCGTCCTGTTCGGCCCTGCCGACTCGCTCGCCGCAGGCTCTCCGTTCGTGATGACGGCGCCGCTCGTCCGCGATGCGGCGGGCATCACCGATACGGACGACGTCGACGCGCGACGCGCGAAGCTCCGCGCCCGGATCGCGCGGACGGCCTCCCCTGCGGACGCACTGCGCGTCGCGGCGTTCCTCGGCGAGATGATCGGCACGCCTTTCTCGGAGAGGGATGTCCCTTCGCTCGCCGGCGCGCGGCGCGACCCGCTCCTCATGAACGCCGCGATGATCGCGGCCTGGGTCGACTGGCTGCGCGCGGAGACGAGCAAGCGGCCCGTGCTGCTCGTCCTCGAAGACCTCCATTGGGGCGATCTCGTGAGCGTGAAGCTCGTCGACGTCGCGCTCCAGCGCCTCGCCGACGCGCCGCTGTTCGTCCTCGCGCTCGCGCGCCCCGAGGTGAAGTCGTCGTTCCCGCAGCTGTTCGCGTCGAGCGGCCTCGTCGAGCTCCGGCTCGATGCCCTCTCGCGCAAAGCGAGCCGCGAGCTCGTCCGCGATGTCCTCGGTGAGAGCGCCTCCGACGAGGCGATCGACCGCATCGTCGAGCGCTCGGGCGGCAACGCCTTCTTCCTCGAGGAGCTGATCCGCACGATCGCGAGCGGCGACGCCGAGGCCCTGCCCGACACGGTGATCGGCATCGTCCAGAGCCGACTCGACGCGCTCGGCGACGACGTGAAGCGCGTGCTCCGCGCCGCGAGCATCTTCGGCGAGGTCTTCACCGTCGAAGGCGTCGAGGCGCTCGTCGGCAACGACGGCGGGCCGTTCGGGCTCCACGAGTGGCTCGACGACCTCGTCGCGAAGGAGATCATCGGGCATCACAGCGGCACCGGTCGCGCGAAGGAGCTCAAGTTCCGGCACGCGCTCGTGCGCGATGCCGCGTACGCAATGCTCACCGAGCAGGATCGGACATGGGGACATCGGCTCGCGGCCGAGTGGCTCGAAGCGAGCGGCAAGGCCGACCCGCTCTTGCTCGCCGAGCAGTTCGTCCGCGGCGATCTCCCGCTCCGAGCGGTCCGATGGTTCCGCCGCGCAGCGGAACAGGCGCTCGACGGACGCGATCTCGACGCCGTCCGCCGCCACGCGCAGCGCGCGATCGACGCGGGCGCCTCGGACGCGGATCTCGCGGCGGCCTATCACCTGCAGGCCGTCGCGAGCTACTGGCAGAGCCGCTATGCGGAGGCGCAGCGGCAGGCGACGAGCGCGGCGCGCCTCTTTGCGCAGGGCACGAGCGAGTGGTTCCGCGCCGTCGCCGAGGCGGTCGTCTCGAGCGCGCGCCTCGGCGATTACGAGACGCTCGATCGCTGGTTCGACCGAGCCGCGAGCGCCGAGGCGTCGCCCGGCGCAGAGTCTGCGCGCATCGTGTGCCTCTGCCGCGGTACCTTCCAGATGATCTTCGCCGGCCGCTTCGCCGCGAGCGACACGATGCTCGCGCGCATCGCCGAGATCGCACGGACACCGGAGGCGCTCGACGATCTGGCGCGCGCTCAGCTCTTCCACGTCCAGGGCGTCCGCGCCGCGCACGCAGGCGACGTCGCGACGTTCCTCGCGCGGCTCGAGGCGGCGGTCGATGCGTTCGAGCGCGTCGGCGATCTCAACAACGTCCGCCTCGAGCGCACCACGATCGGATGGTGCTGGGCCGAGATCGGCGACTTCGCGAAGGCAGAGGACCTCGTCCGCGCGAACATCGAGAGCTGCATCCAGGCGGGGGCGCAGCAGGCGATCACGTACGCGAAGGTGAACCTCGGTTACATCCTCGCGAACCGGCCCGGACGGAGCGACGAGGCACGCGCGCTGCTCGCCGCCGCGATCGACGAGTGCCGCGCCGTGCGCAACACCCGTCTCGAAGGTTGGGCGCATGCGCATGCCGCCGCGATCGAGCATGCAGCAGGGACGCACGAAAGAGCCCTCGAGCACGCGGAGGACGCCGTGCGCCTGCTCGCGGCCGCACCGAGCCTCCAGGGCTGGGCGCTCGCGACGCGCGCCCGCGCCCTCGTCGCGCTCGGCCGAGCCGAGGCCGCGCTCGAGGACACGACGCGGGCGATCGCCGCGCTCGACTCGCTCGGCGGGCTACTCCAGGGCGAGTCGCTCCCTCCCCTCGTCCATGCCGAGGTCCTCGTCGCGCTCGGACGCGACGACGATGCGAAGAGCGCCGCCTCGGACGCGCGTGCACGCCTCGAGCGCCGCGCCGACCTGCTCGGCCGCCCGGACTGGCGCGCGCTCTTCATGGCCATCCCGGACAACGCCGCGACGATGCGGATCGCCCAGACGCTGCTCGACGGTTCGACGTAGCCGACGATCGTGGGTCGGCGACGCTCGAGCATTCCTGCCGCTCGAGTATCCGGTCCGGCGTTCGAGCGGCGCGTGTGCCGTTCAGCCCTTCGGAGGCGGTCCGCAGAAGGATTCGAAGCGGCACGCCGGGAGCGGCTTGGCGCAATCCTTGTCCTCCGTGCACGCGTCCGAGCACGCCTCCTCGACGCAGAGGCCGCTCGCGCAGTCGTTGTTGCCTGCGCAGGTGGTGCCGAATGTGCCCTTGCCGCGCGCGCCGGGCCGGCACACGTCCGCGGTCGCCTCGGCCTCGCAGCGCAGGCCCTTGGCGCAGTCGGCGTTGAAGAAACATTCGTCGCCGTCCTTGCCGGGGCCGTAGACCTCCTCGGGGCCAGCGTCGGACTGGTCGTTCTCGTTCTCGTTCGCGTCGGGCCCGCCGCTGTCCTGCTCGTCGCCGCTCCCCGCTTCCTTACGCGCCTTCGGGCCCGCATCCGTCGTGTCACCAGGGCCATTCGCCCCGCCATTCGTCTCGTCGGTCGAGCACGCGGCGACGGCGAAGCCGCCGAGCACGACGAGTGAGCCGAGCGAGATGAGATGGCGGAACGTGATCGAGCGACGAAGCTGGTGGATCATGCAACGAAAACGTTGCACGTCTCACCTCGTCGTGCCAGCGCCAGCGTGATCAGTTCACGATGGTCTCGACGGCATTGAGCGTGCGGAGCGCGCCGCCGCCGGGATAGCCGTAGCTCGCGTAGGGAGCCGTTCCCCAGACCGTGACCGCGAAGGGACCCTTGCTCTCGATGACGTGCCGGCCCGCTCCACACGTGCCGGTCCCGACGGTCTGAGGCTTCTTGTCCTTCGTCAGCCAGACGCGGCTGTACTCGTACGACGAGCCGAGCGGCTTCCACTCGGCGAGCTCGCCGGCGCAGTCGAGGTTCACGGGCGCGAAGTCCCCACCGCCCTGACGCGCTCGCACGACCACGATCTGCGAGTTCGGATGCGTCGTGTCGACGAAGAAGACGTACTTGCCGAGATACTGCTCGTTCGGAACGACGGGCACGAACTCGGGGTCGCCCTGGAACGCCTCCGCCTGAGCGAACTCTTCGCCCGTCATGTACGAGAAGACGGCGAACGGGTGGTCGGTGTCCTGGCTCTTCACGACGAACGGCTCCTGCGTCGTGAACATGATCGACTGGCCGGCTGCGAGCGTGAGCGGCGCATCCTTCGGCGCACTCGGCTCGTACGTGAGGACCGTCCCGTCGACCGCACCGGTGAACCGGTAGAGGTAGTCCTCCGGAGCTTCCTTCGCGCGCCGCGAGCGGTAGGGCACGACGGGGTATTCGCGTCCCCACGCCTGCACGGGGAACAGCGCCGTCTGGGAGGTATCACCACAACACGTGAACGTCGTCGGGATCGCCATCGCCTGATGGCCGGTCCAGACGCCCACCGGCTTGTTGGATCCGATGCGCGATCCCGTCAGGTCCTGCTCTTGCCAGAACTGGATCTGCTCGCCGCGTTTCAATCGATACGTCTTCGCGTTGCCCTTCTCGGCGCTCTCGACATCCGGGCTTCCCTGGATGTGAACGCTTCCGATCAGCGTGATCTCCGTATCATCCTCGCGCGCGACGACCTGCGTCGTGGGGTAGAGGTTCGTCCCGGCGTAGTAGCGCATCTCCCACGGGCTCGTGACGATGTAGTCCTTCTTCCACGACGCGACCGGCAGGAGCATCGTGGACGACGTGCCCTGGCTGGTTGCTCCCGCGAACGGGTAGACGCTGTACGCGCTCACCGGGGCGGTGGTCTTGATCCGGAACGTCGAGCCGCGCTTCGTGCCGGTGAGCCCGGTCACCTTCTTCACCGCCGGGGTGACGCCGGCAGGACACGCGACCGAATAGAAGCCGCTCGCCTGCTCGCTGAGGAAGAGCACCGCCACCTCACCGGGCTGGAGCTCGCCGGTGAACGGCTCGTACGTGGTGTTGGTCCCGTCCGTGCGCATGATCCGCGTGGATTGCGCCACGTCGAATGATGCCCCGTCGTATTCAGCCTCGATCTTCGCAGGGACGTCCCAGGTGTTCGCAAGCACCGCGGCGAAACACGAGCCGATGGCCAGCGCCTCGGAGGGCGGCGCCAGCGGGACGAAATCGCAGCCGATCGTGGCGCTCGCGCCGACCGCGGCATCGCATGCGGGGACGCACACCCCAGCGGCGCAGCCCTGGTCGGGAGCGCACTCGGTGATGACCTTCGACTCGTCACATCCGTCGACGACGGAGCGGAGGTTGCGCCCGCAGCGGAGCGTCCCCTCGCAGCTCGTCGGAGGCGGCGCTTCGACGTCGTTGCCGGCGTCCTGGACGAACAGGTCGGTGTCTCGGTTGAATCCGCCGCGGTCTTCGCTGCACGCGAAGGCTGCACCGAGGACGGCAACTGCACACGCACACGCAAGACGTCTCATCGGATCAGCTCCGCTTCCGGGTGCTGCGCGGGGTCGACGGTGCCGCGACCGAGCTCTCCGCGCTGATTCGCCCCCCAGCACTTCACCGTACCGTCGACGAGCGAGACGCAGGTCGAGGCGGCGGTCATCGCGAACGTCACCACGCGATCGCCGGCGACATGGGTCATGTCGAGCGGCTCCTCCGCGAGATCGACCACGTCGGGCGCATACCCGAGCTCGCCGGACATGTTGCGTCCCCAGCGGTACAGCCGCCCGCTCGAGAGCAGGAGACCGGCCTGTTCGACGTACTTCTTCGGCTTATTCCCGCTGAAATCCGTGGACGCGGAGATCGTGACGTCGACGACGGTGGCCGCATTCGGGACGTACAGCGCGCGGGCATCCGGGATCCATCGCGAGAGGATCCCGTTCTTGCCCAGGTACGCGAACGCGCCGATGCGCACGACGTCATGCACCTCGGTCGGCACGACGGAGACGGGTTCCGACACGGAAGACTCGCCGGCAGGGACCTCGCCGAGCGACGCGAGGATCCGGCCGTCGAGAAGAGCGATGATCGTGTCCTGATCCGGCTCGGCCGCAAAGCGCGGCGACGTAGCGATCGCGAGCTCACGGACGGGCGCCGCGAAGCCGGCCATGACCTGCGGAGGGAACGTGTCATCTTCGCCGGGCGCCGCCGCCGCGCCGATCTGGGAGGCGCGTGCGCCCCAGCACCAGAGGGCGCCGTTGTCGGCCGCGATCGCGCAGCCCGTGCTCGCGCCGAGCGCGACCGCCGACGCAGGAGGAAGCCCTTCGACACGCGTCGCCGTCGGAATGCGCGGCTGCGTGGACGGACGACCGAGCTGACCGAACTCGTTGCGGCCCCAGCAGTAGACGGCGCCGTCGGTCGTGAGCGCGCACGCCCCGAGGTTCCTTCCGACGCTGATCTGCTTCACGCCGGAGAGCCCCGCGACCGCTGCCGGCGTCGCGCCCTCGAGGACGGAGACGACGCGGCCACGGCCGAGCGCGCCGTCGGCTTCTGCGGTCCCTCCCTCCGGAGACGGCTCGGCGCGTGCGCGCGTATCGCGCCCCCAGCAGCGGACGGTGCCGTCTTTCAAGAGGCCGCAGAAGTGCTCACCGCCGTTGCCGCTGACGGCGACGTAACAAGGATCTTGAGCGCACGCGACCTCGAGTCGAGGCGCAGGCTCGACGTCGCGCCGCGCGACGTCGGGGTCACCGGCGTCCTTCTCGGGCTCCGTCGAAGGCGTCGGGCCAGCCTCCACACCGGCATCGACGGGAGGATGCGCGTCGTCCGACGACGAGCACGCGAGCGGGATCGTGGCGAGCACGAGCAAGGTAGCGGACGACAGGAGTGCGAGCCTCATTCGTTCCTCACTCGCCCGCCTGGGCCGTCGTCGCGGTGCGCCTGGCGGCGACCGGTCGTGTGGGCAAGCCTGTTCGCGTCACGGCGGCCCCGACGAGCCACACGTCGTCGGCGCCTCCTGCCCAGATCCCGCTCAGCACGCCGATCAGTGGACGGTCGTCCACCGCGGTCACGGCATGCGCGAGCGCCTTTCCGTTCCACCGGCAGAGCAGGTTGCCCGACGAGAACCAGCCGACCGCTGCGCTCGCGGCCTGCCCGATGCGCGTGCTGCATGCGGGGGCGTCGTTCGTTGCGTGGGTGAAGAGCTCGGCTCCGAGCTTTCCGTCGCTCGTGGCCGTGACGAGATGCGTCTTCAGAACGCTCTCTCCCGGCGAGACCTCCTCGATGGCGTCGTACCAGAGCTGGCGGTCCGCGCCCGGCGGCGTGCCGTGGAGCGACGACACGTCCGATGCCGAGTCGAGCGTGGTGATCGACCACTTCGTCCCATCGTAGTGCGCGATCGCTCCCTGGCCTTCCCAGCCGCACGGGCTCGACGGACAGATCTTCCCGGCGACGAAGACATCGTCGGGCCCGAATCCCCAGACGCCGTTCCACACGTAGCCGAGCTCGTCGTCGGCGCCAGCGCTGGGGCGAAGGTCCTCGACGACTGCGCCGCTCGCATCCTCGCGAACGCGAAGGACCGTGCTCGCGGTCGCGACCCAGAGCGCGTCGCCAGCGGGCGTTCCCCAGACCGCCCTGGTGGCGCCGTCCGGCTCCTCGGTCGCGAGCTCGCGGAACGCCGGAGCGTTGGCCCCGCCGCGCTTTCCGTAGTGTACGAAAAACAAGCGTCCTTCGCTCGTCGTCGCCGCGGCCCACACGTCGTCGGGCTTCGCGGCCCAGATGCTCGTGAACGTGATGCTCGACGGATTTGCGCCGTCGTACTCGTAGAGCTGCTCGATCGCCTTTCCGTTCCAGCGCAGGATCGCGCCGCTCTGCTCAGCGAGCATCCAGGCGTCGTCCGCGCTCGAGGCCGAGACCGCGATGAGCGGCGTCGAGCTCGGGACCGGCACGTAACAGAAGCCGTCGGGGCTGCAGCCGCTCGGCGCCTTGATGTCCACGTCGGGGTCGGATGCGTCGGCGACGCCGCCCTCGATCACCTGGCGCGGGTCGACCGGAGGCGGCTCCGGCGCGACCTTGTCGTCACCATCGGCGCAGGCGACGGAGGCGCCGAGCGCGAGCACGTAGGCGAGCACGAGGCCCGCCGTCATACGCACACGACTCATGGTGCGTTTCCTACGAAGTGAAGCATGACCCCGTTGCCTCCGATCCAGACGTCTTTCGGCGAGCTCCCCCATACGGCGAAGAGCCTCGGCTTCATGCTCACGGTGTCGAACGGAGTCGCGACCCGCGTCCAGGCGTTGCCGTCGTAATGCACGACCGTGGCGTCGTCGCCGACGGCCCAAACGTCGTTCGCTCCGAATCCGTGGACACCGCGAAGGTCGGCGGTGACCGGGCTCGGCACCGTCTCGAATGCATGCCCGGCGACCTTCGCCCGCGTCATCCGGCGAAGCACCCCGCCCTCACCGACGAGCCAGACGACCTCCTCGTTCCCCCACACGCCGTGGAGGTTCCGCGACGTACGGCTGTCGTGCTCCTCGACCTGCCACGACGCCTCCGCGCCCGGATCGTCTCCATCGGCCACCCCTCGGTAGATGCGCACGACGCGCGCGCCGGGCCGATCGTCCGTTCCGACGCTCGTCGCCCACGCCTCGTCCGCGCGGGTCATCGCAAGCGACCAGAGGCCGTCCGCGCCGTCGGCAGCAAACATGGGCGTGTCGACGAACGCTCCGTCGACCAGGCCATCGCCGCTCCAGCCGCTGCAGGCGACGACCGACGGCGACGCCCCCCAGAAGTCGTTCAAGACCTGACGCGCGATGAGCACGGTCCCGCCCATGCCGCGGACCGCGGTGAAGCTCGAGCCACCGGTCTCCGTCGCCGTCTTCCACTCGGTGCCGGCCGGCCCGTTCCAGCCGGTCGAGTGATAGATCTGGGGTCCTGCCGTCACCCAGACGTCGCCAGGGCCACCGAGCCAGACCGAGCGCATCGTGAACGGACTCGCTTCGTCGGCGAAGGGAGCGGCCTTCTCCCAGACCTTGCCGTCGTAGTGCACGATCGTCCGGTTCGTGCCGACACCCCAGACGTCGTTCGGCCCCGAGCCCCAGACCGCGGTCACGTTGATCTGCGTGTCGATCGGCGCCGGGACGATGCATAGCCCGGCATCCGTGCACGGCTCGCTCGGCATCACGATGCCCGCTTCCGGTCCAGCGTCCGCGTCGGCCGCGTCCGGAGTCGTCCCCGCCTCGAGGATGACGACGGGCGGCTGGTCGACCGGCGCCTGATTTTCGGTGGTCGCACACGCCGTCGCAGCAGCGGCGGCGCCGAGCAGCGCGAGCACCGCGGGCACCGCGAGCGCACGGAGCTGGCGCTTGCTCATTGGACCCTCCCGCATTCCTTCATCAGGCATTTGCCGTCGACGCACGCCTGCCCTTCGATGCCGTCACATCGAACGCCGCAGGCACCGCAGTTGAGCGGATCGTCGAGCAGCGGCGTCTCGCATCCGTTGTCGATGTTGCCGTCGCAATCCCCGAAGTTCGGGCTGCACGCGTAGCCACAGACGCCCTGGTCGCACGTCGGCCGGCCATGGGCCGGATCGATCTCGACCGAGACGTTACCGGTCACCGACCGCCAGTCGCCGGGGCACTTCAGCCCGCACGCGCCGCAGTTGTTCGGATCCGAGTTGATCGCCGTGAAGCAGACCGAGCCGCACGCGCACACGCACATGCCGATGAAGCACGTCTCGCCGGGCCCGCACTTGATCCCGCACCCGCCGCAGTTCTCGGCGTCGAACATCGTCCCGGTCTCGCAGCCGTCGCCGTTCGGCAAGCTGGCGTCGCCGTTGCAGTCGGCCTGCCCGGGAACGCACGAGACCTGGTTGCACATGCCACCGATGCATGTACGTTGCATGTTCGACTCGGGCGGGAAGTCCGGCTCGGTGCTCGGCGGACAGACGTTCCCGCACGTGCCGCAGTTGTCGTTCTCGCGGTTCGTATCGTGGCAGGTCCCGTCCGGGCAGAACGTCCCGCCACCGGGACACCCGCACGCGCCCTCGACGCAGATGGTGTCGCAGACCTGGCCGCAGCCTCCGCAGTTCTTCAGGTCCGACGCACCCGCCCCCGCGATCTGCACCTCGCAGCCGTCGTCCGCGACGCCGTTGCAGTCGGCGTGTGACGGCTGGCAAACGAGCTGGCAGCTGCCTGCCACACAGCGCATCCCGCCGCCGAAGCGCTCGACGAAGTCCTTGTCGTGCGGGCACCGGATCCCGCAGGCTCCGCAGTTGTCGTCGTCGGAGCTCAGGTCGACGCTGCACGGGAACGGGTCGTTCGGGCAGGTCACGCGGCCGGTAGGGCACTCGTTCGAGGGACACATTCCGACGAACGCGCCCTCCTCGGGTGACGTGACGGGTGCCCCGCCGTCGGGCGATCCGAAGCCTCCAGTGCCGGCGTCGGTATCGTTTCCGATGTAGATCTCCGACGAGCACCCGGCGGCAACAACGCCGAGCAGCCCGAGCAGCGCGGCGCCACGGACGACGAGGAACCTCACGGCTCTCCCTTGCCCACGAGCGCGTCGACACGGCTCGCATGAGCGGAGCTCGGGTAGCGCACGCGGAACGCGCTCGCGCGCGCTCGCGCCTCGTCACGTCTGCCGATCCGGACCAGCGCATCGATCGCGATCACTTCGCGCTCCTGGGCGAGGACACCTTGCCGGTAACGAGACGCGTGCTCGTCGGTCATCCGGAGCGCGAGCGCGGGATCGTCGGCGAGCGCCGCGCGGGTCCGCCGGAGGAAGCTCGCCTCCGACTCTTCGTCCGCTGCAACGGTCGGGGTCTTCGTCTGCACCGAGCTCCCCTCGCGCGTGGACACAGTCGACGAGGGAGCACGGAGCGTGGTCGCCGTCGGCGAAGCAGGATGCGCGACGATGCGCTCCGGCACGTCCGGGAGATCGGCAACCGAGACGCTTCCGGCCACCGGCACCGCCAGTGCTGCGGGAGGAGCTGGCACCTCAGGCGGCGCTCCGAGCGAGACCGTCGCCGGAGACGAGCTGCCCGCGGGCGTCGAAGCATCGCGGAGATAGACGTGCGCCATGATCCCCATACCGATGACGACGACGAGGAGCGGCTTGAGCACGTTCGACGAACGCAGAAAACGCGTGCTCGTCTGAGCGAGCGGCAACACCGCGGAAGGCTCGAGCCAGTCCCGGAGACGATGCTCGACTCGCTGCAGATCTTCCGGCTTCGGAGCGTTGCGCGCGTCCGCGAGCAGCGCATCGAGCAAGCGCTCGTCGTCAGGAGGCGAGCTCATGGGTTCCTCTCGGAGAGCCTGGATTTGGAGAGCATGACGAGCATCTGCTTCCTCGCCGCAGCGAGTCGTGAGTAAGCGGTCTTGAGGGGGCACTGGACGATGAGCGCCACCTCGTTCATGGGGAGGTTTTCGATCTCGTGGAGGACGAACACCGCACGCTTGTCCTCGTCGAGCCGCTGGATCATCGCCGTGAGCTGCTCTCTCGTGTCGGAGCGCTCCAGCTCCGCCGATGGGGAAGGCTCGATCGCCCCGTCCGGTGTTTCGGGAACGAGGACCTCGCGCCGATGCGAGGCGCGACGGCGATGGTCCGAGGCCACCCGCATGCAGATCCCGTAGATCCACGCACGGAGCGACCCGCGGCCGTCGAGCTCGGGGAGCTTTCTGAAGATGACGAGAAAGACCTCCTGACTCGCGTCGTCGAGGTCACGCTCCGCAACCGACTGGTACTTCAGCGTCCTCCAGACGAAGGCCGCATGGCTGTCGAACAATTCCCGCGGAGACATGGTCGCGGCCGTGATCCCGGAAGCGAGATCGAGGTGGCCCGTCACCGGCTCCGTGAGCGACGTCACGCCAGGTAATGGGGGCAGCCTCAGGGCTTTCCCAAATAATCGTCGAAGGCCACTCCGATCGACAAGGACGGGCTGAAATACGAGGTCTCGAGCGCGATCCGGCGAGCTCCGCCGGGGTCCGTGAAGGCAACCTCGAGCGTTCGGGGCGTAGCCGCGACGGCGATCGACGCGAACACGTGGACGTTCGATGCCAGCGGATGACGGACGTACGCTCGAGCTACGCCGCCGAGGGTCGCCGCCATTCCGGACCGGTCGTCGCCGAAGCCTGCGCCCCATCCGAAGTGGAACGTGGCCTCCGGGCCGACACACGCGAACAGCGCGAGCGCTTTCGCGGTCAACGGCGGGAGACACAGCGCCGCCTCGACGCGCGTGCTCGACAGCCACGCACGTCGCGAGGCGAAGGTCTCGTGTGGTCGTACCGTGGAGACGACCGCGCCGAGCACGGGCAGAAAGCTCTTCGGCTCGACGAGGAGCGACAGGTGCCCACCAGGCGAAACGGCCGAGCTCGTGACGATCGCGGCGGCAGGGCCGACGCCCACCCCGATGCGCGCCGCCGGTCGAGGTCGGGGCGCTTGCGACGTCGCCGGTGCCGAGGGCACTTCGTCGCGCCGGACGTCGCGTGCAGGCGGTGTCGGCGCCGAGGCGAGCTCCTCGGGCGTGCGCGGGAGATCCGCCATGATCGAGAGCGCGAGCGTGAACGCCTCCGTCGCCTGCTCGCATCGCTCGGCCTCGATCGCGATCACGCGATCGCCGAGCGCAGCGCCGGAAGCCGCGAAGAGCGTCATGTGGGCCGTGTACCCGGGCGGCTCGGTCGTACGCTCGATCGACACGACGAGCCGCCGATCGGCGCTCGACGACGCGAACACGGGCCTCGCGAGGAGCCGTTCGACCTCGGTCGCGGCCTCCTCCGGAGACAGACAGCTCTCCGCGCCGGGGCCGCGCGACCACTCGAGCAGGACGCGTGCGTCTGCCGGCGCGCTCTCCGCCTGGGCCGGCATCGACCAGAGCGTCGTGAGCGCGAGAGCCACGGCTCCGCGGGATCGAGCGCTCATCGCGACTACCACGCTAGCAAGAGCGACTTGCTCCCGGTAGCACGCGATCCCAGCGCGCGCCTCGATTGATCGCGAAATCGGCCCGCCCGGAGCTCTTTCGGCGGTTCTCGGCGGGTGGCGCGTTCGGCCCGCGGAGATCGTCCGCGCCGTGCATTTTCGCTTAACCTCACGGGCACCCTCGCGCGTCTTCGAAGGCGTGGGACGACCTCGGCCCTGCGCCCCTGGGATACGGAAACACCCAAGGGCGCTTCTTCGACGGCGGCCTCGGCGCCGCGCGGGAGACGAAAATGAAAAGCGCAAGACTGCTCTTTGCCTTGGGATGTGTGGGATCGCTGCTCGCGTGCGGCGACCTCGGTGACGACGACAAAGCTCCGCTGGCCGTGATCCAAGGCCAGCTCAGCGCGACGAGCCTGAGCGCGACGCCCTCCAACGTACGCGTCGCAGTCGTCTGGAGCACGGGCCCGAGCTCGTTCAAGACGTCGACGGATGTCCCCGCGTCGCCGGTGTTCCCGTCGAAGTTCCGACTCGAGCTCCGTGATCCGCCGCCCGGCACTGTGATGGAGCAGCAATCGCCGCAACGGGAGCCGGATCCGACGACCGACAATCCCGGGGTCGCCGTACCCCAGCCCGACACGCAGTCCCGTCCGTTGACCAACAAGAGCGCGCAGAACTCGTACGCGATCGGCACGGTCGTCGCCTACGAAGATGTCGATGGCGACGGCCGCCTCGGTCTCATCGACGCCAACACGACGCCCACCGATCGGATCCTCGGAGCGAACGAGGAGTTGCTCCTCATCTACATCGAAGGTGACGTCAACGCCTTCGGGACGCCGCCGCCGCCGAACCGCGGCTACAACCTGTTCCGGTCGCCCCGATGCACCCGCGGGACGCACAACGAGCCGCCGGTGTGCCCGGAGGGAAGCTGGCTCCCGTTCACGACGGAGTACGAGCTCCCGATCACGGCGGAACCGCAGCTCGCCGAGCTCATGTGCGGCGAGAAGGGGTCGAACACATACGCCTCGGCCAACAAGATCAGCGGTCCCGCGCCTGCGCCTGGGCCGAACGGCTGGCCGGATCGCGACGATCCGCATCTCCTCTGCAGCGCCGACGGGAAGAGCTACGACATCTTCGACTGCTACGAGGTCTCGGCGGGGCTCTGCAAGGGTACTCTCCAGGGCTGCAACCAGTCCAAGTGGACGCTGCCCTCCACGACGCCTCCGCCGGAGTGGCCCTGCACGGTCCAATGAATCGAGTGAGTGGGTGAGCGAGGGCCTGAGCAATCGCGAGGTCGCGGACCTCTACCGCCGGTACGGGTTTGTCCTGCGCCGGCGGTGCCTCATGCTCTTGCGCCAGCCTGCTCATGTCGACGACGCCCTCCAGGAAGTGTTCCTCAAGGTGATGCGCGCTGGTGCTCCGATTCGAACGGCTGCCGAGCCGCTCCGCTGGCTCTATCGCGTCGCCGACCGTGCTTGCTTCGACTTGCTTCGAAAGACGAAGACGCGACGGGCAGCTCCCATCGACGACGTCCTCGACGAGCTCCCTGCCCACGACGGCCAGGAGCCGGAGCTGCGACGCGCGGCGATGGAGCTGCTCGACGCGCTCGACGACGAAGATCAACAGATCGCCGTCATGGCCTTTCTCGACGGCATGAACCAGCAGGAGATCGCGGACGAGCTCGGCTACTCGCGAATGACCATCATCAAGCGCGTGGCTCGCCTCAAGGAGCGGGCCCAGCGCATCCTGGCCGGACGTTTGAGCGCCGTCGCACGCCGCACCGGAGACCTCTCGTGACCGAGCATCCGCCGTTGTTCCGCCTCGATGCCCACGCCGCCGGCGACCACGACGCTGGTGTCGAGGCGCATCTCTCGGGCTGCACCGCCTGCGCCGACTACGTCGGACGGCTCCGCGCCGCGGTTCAGGCGCACTCCGATCGCGAAGGATCGAAGTCGGCTGACTTCGTGCTCGCGCTCGACGACATTCGCCGCGAACGCGAACGCGAACGCGGGCGCGCACGCGCGTCCGATGACGTGCCGCTCGCCGCTCGCTACTCGCGACGGTGGCAGATCACCGCTGCCGCGGGCTCGGTCTTCGCAGCCGCTGCCGTCCTCCTCTTGATCGCGCGCCCCGGAAGCGAGCTCGCCAGGGCCGATGCAGCCGTGACCGAGCCGTCGATCCGCTTCAAGGGCAAGATGCAGCTCGCGATCATCCGTGATCGCCGCGGCGAGCAGACGCGAAGCGCGACCGAGGTACGGGTGCGCCCCGGCGATCGATTGCGCGCAGAGATCAGCGTCGACGATTCACGCCCCGTCGAGGTCGGCTTCCTCGGTAAAGACGGGACGTGGGTTCTGCTCCTTGCGCCGGCGCTCGTCGAGGCCGGGACGTACTTCTCGGAGCGCGCCGCCGAGTTCGACGAAACACCGACCGAGGGCTGGATCATCGGTGGGCGTCCCGAAGCCGTGCTCCGGGCGCGGTCGCAGCGATCCTTCGACGAGGTGAGCACGATCTCCGTGGTGGCGGAGCCATGATGCGCAGGGCCCTGGCCTTCTTCGCGTTCGTGACTCTTCTCTTCGTGGCATCACCAAGCCGCGCCGATCCGCTCCGGCTCCTCGTCGCCGTCGGCCATCACAAAGGGCTGGTCGGCGATGCACCACTCAGGCACGCGGCACGTGATGCCGCACGCGTGCGCGACGTGTTCGTGCAGCTCGGCGGCGTACGCCCGGAGCACGCGTTCGTCCTCGTCGATCCGAGCCGGTCGCAGCTCTACGCCTCGCTCGCGAAGGCGGGCGCCATCGCGAGCGGGCGGCGACGCGAGGACGTCTCGCTCATCTTCTATTACAGCGGTCACGGCGATCGCGACGCGCTCCACCTCGGTGGCGAACGGGTCATGCTCGCCGATCTCGAGCAACAGCTCGGCGGTATCCCCGCTGGGCTGCGCATCGTCGTCACCGATGCCTGCCGGACGTCCGATCTGCGAGGCAAAGGCGTCACGTCGACCGAGCCATTCACGATCACGCTCGATGCCGCTTCGCGCGCATCGGGCGTGATCCGCGTCCATGCCTCGGCCGACGGCGAGATCGCGCAGGAGTCCGACGAGCTCGGCGCCGCCGTCTTCACGCACTACTGGCTCACGGGGCTCTCCGGCGCAGCCGACACCAACGGCGATGCTCGGATCACGTTCGAGGAATCGTACGCGTTCGCCTACGGCCAGACGCTGTTCCGCTCGGCCCGCGCGTCCGGTGTCATCCAGCGACCGGCGCTCGAGACGACGCTTCAGGAAGGTGCGCCCGTCGTGCTGACGACGACGGAGAGCACGACACGCCTGCGCTTCCCGCGCGGCGCCGACAGCCACTACGTCGTCTACGGCGTGGGATCTCGCGCGGTCGTCAGCGAGCTGTGGAGCTCAGCCGCGGGAGCCGTCTCCCTCGCCGTGCCTCCGGGGAGGTACATCGTGCATCGTCGTGCCGGCGGCCGTTCGGCGGCAATGCAGCTCGACGTCGCCAAGAACGAAGAGCGGGAGGTCCGTTCGTCCGATTTCCGTGCGGTCCCGGAGGAGACGCTCGCGCGCAAGGGTGGCGCGATCGTCCTGTGGCCGAACGAGCTGTCCGCCGGCTACGTCGCGCGCACGGCGCGACTCTACGACCTCGGGCACGAGCTCGAGCTCCGCTACCAGCACGCGTGGGACGGCTTCGCGCTCGGGGTCGCCGCTCTCGGCGGAACGGGAGAGCGAGCCCGCGGCATCCAGGAATCGACGGTCTCGTGGCTCGGCCTCGACGGCCTCGCGGAGCTGCGGGGAGGTCTTGGACCTTTCGTCCTTCACGCTGGGGCCGGCCCGCGAGTCCTCGCGCTCGCACGTTCGGTCGAGCGTGCCGATGCCGAGCGGCTCGCGCTCGCGGGGTACGACACGGAACGACGCTTCCGCGGCATGGCTCTGGGAGGCCATGCTCGTGCCGGCGCCCGCATCCCGTTCGGTTCGCGGCTCTGGGTCGATCTCGACGTCCACGGCGAGCTGCTCGGCGTCCGCCTCGGCGGCTCGCTCGCCGCAACGTGGTCCGCCGGCGGCGGTGCGGGCGTGGGGCTCGCGTTCTGACTCGCCGAGCCGCGGTCCGCACGAACGCGAGTGGTTGTTCTTGACATCTTCCGCGCCGAAGGCCGTCATGGCCGCGTGAAATTCCGATTCACCGGCCCCGCACTGTTGATCTCCGCCTCGGTCGTCGTCGTCATCGCGATCACGCTTGTCGCCCAGCTCATGGCGAGCCGGCTCGTCGGCACGGCACACGCTGGCGACTACGAGGCGATGAGGAACGCCTTCACCAGCACGCTCAAGGGCATGACGGACGAGGCGGCATCGGACGCGGAGATGTTCGCCAACATCCCGTCCGTGCGAAGCGCCTTCATCGAGCGCGACAGGGCCAAGCTGCTCGGCCAAACCGAGCGCTCCTACAAGCTGCTGGAGGACAAGTACGGGATCGATCAGGCGCAGTTCCACACGCCGCCCGGCGTGGCCTTCTTGCGCCTGAACGCTCCGGACAAGTTCGGCGACGACCAGTCGACCTATCGCCCGATGCTCGCAGAGGCTCACCAGGACAAGGGGCTGAGGAAGGGCGTCGACATCACGCGGTCCGGCCCGGCGATCTTCGGGATCGTCCCGATCCTCGACGACGCGGGAAATCTCTCCGGAACGTTCGAGATGGGCCTCGAGTTCGGGCCGGTGTTGGACGACCTGAAGGCGCAGTTCGGATTCGACGGCGCCGTCTTCTTCCAGGAGAAGCAGCTCCAGGAGATCGCGACGGAGCTCCCTGGCGACATCGTGAGCGCGAAGAACCGGGTGGGAAGGTACACGCGCTACCACGCGACCCATCCGAAGCTCGCCTCGTCACTCGTCACCGACAAGGACGTCGACATCAGGACGCCCACGAACTACGAGCGAACGGTCGCCGGCATCCCGTACGGCGTGCAGCTGATGCCGCTGTACAACTTCGCGAACAAACAGATCGGCGTGGTTGCCATCGCGGTGACCTTCGAGGAGGACAAGCGCCTCGAGCGTCGTGCGCTGATCTGGCAGGTGCTCGCGGCGGTCTTCGCCGTGGTCGTGCTCGCCGGTGTGATCGTGGTCGTGATCCGCGGGGCGATCATCACGCCGCTCGCGTCGATCAGCGACCGGATGCGCTCGCTCGCCGCCGGCGACGCGTCGAGACCAGCCGATTCTCTCGACAGCTACTGTGAAGAGCTCGAGACGCTCGCGAAGTCGTACGAGCAGCTCCGCTCGCAGAGGAACTCGTGAAGCGTCGTCGGTCACGCGCGCGCGGACTCACGCTCGGCCTGTTCGCCGTAGCCGTCTGCTTCGCGCTGGTGCTCTTCCCGCTACGCGGTCGCGGCGCCGAGCCTTCGGCGACGGGCGACGCACCTTCCACATCGAAGGCCGGAGCCGCGCAGCGAAAGGGCGCGCGCAAGG
>JAEXCN010000483.1 GCA_023402175.1 Pseudomonadota bacterium
TCCCGGCTGGCAAGTTCTCTGGCGCGGGTACCAAGAGCTGCTCACGCTCGAGAGAGCGTGGGGGGCCGCGATCGCGAAGCTGAGATCCGATCAATCATGAGGCACTGCTCGCCGTCGCGCGCGAAGACCTGCCGCCGCACCTCCGTGGGGATGTGCCGGCGCCGCTTCTCGAGTGCCTCGTCCGGCCGCTTCGCGCTAGTCCCGTGCGCGGGTCGCGCGACCTCCGTCGTCGTCGCTGCTGCGTCCGCGCGAACGGGCGACCTGCCGGCAGTCGAGACCGAGATCGAATTTGTGAGCGCGATCGCGTCCGCATCCGGGCGTGCATCGGCAGTTTCCGCACTCACTCCTGTGTCGACCGGGCGATCGGGCGCATGCGTCGCCCGATGCTCGGCGGCGGGCGTGTTCGCATCGGCATGTTTCACTCTCCTCGGACGAGCGACTTTCCCGAGCCGCTCTCGTTCGAGCTTCGCGAGCAGCAGATCGAGCGAGGCGTCGAGGACGATCTCGAGATCGCCGGCCGGGTTCCGGTGGCGCATGAGGTCCTTGATCCGTTCGAGCTTCGCCTTGATCTCGGCGGACACGGTGAGCTCGAAGCGATACCGCGTCGCCGAGAGTGGCTCGATCTTCGGGCGCATCTCCGCGCCGAGCGAATCTGCCGATGACGCCGCACTCCCTCCCGACGCATCCAAAAGCATGACCGGCAGCTCCGCCTGCGGCGCAACCGGCTCGATGCAGCTGGCCACGTCGGGGCGCGGGAAGCGCGCAGCGATCCTCGCATGCACCTCGTGCGTGGTCTTGCCGATGGCCCCGTGAAGGAGCTCGTCGTGGTTCTCGTGCGTGAGGTGATCGCGAAGCGCATAGACGGCACTCAGATGAACTTTTCCCCGCTCGAGCAACACGAGGGCGCGCGGGAACTCCCGAACGACGCGCGCCACGGCAATTCGACGGTGGGCTTCGCCCTCGCTCATTCCGAATCTCCGAATGCAGAAATCCCACATCGACGAATATGCGTACTCGCGATCGAGCCGGCGGGCCTCGACCTCGCCGAGATACTCGAGAAGCCTCGCTTGCCAGATGTGTCCCTTGCCGACATGCGCGCTCAATCGAGCGAGCAGCTCGTCGTTCGTGAGATCCCCCAGCTTGTGCATGCGCCGCTTCTATCACGTAGATCTCGGGCTCGTGGAGCAGCCCCACCTGCGAACGATCGGCGGCCGGATCACCTCGCGAGACCTCCGGCGCGCGAACGCGCTGCAGGAGGCCACCTGGTGCGCGCACGCGCGACTATGTCGATGACCCGCGCTCCCGAGGCGATTCGCCCCTTGAAGTTCGTCAAGCGCGAAATCAGAAATCGTCCTGGCGTATTCATCTCTACGCGCGGGACGCCGAATACTTACCAAGATCGAGAGCGCCTCCACGCCGCAGCCACGAGCGGATAGCGTAAAAGCGGCGCTTCAACGCGGAACGCGCCCTTTTGGAGCGACGACGGTTTCGGCTTCCACCTGGGCGGCGCTGCTGCGGACGGCTTCGCTCTGCTCGGCGCCGCTGCTGTTTGATCGCGCGCCCATTCCTTTCAGTCCGTGAGCTCGGCGGAGCACCACGCGTTCGTTCGAGCGGCCCACGCCAGCGCAAGTGGCATCTCGCCGCGAAGCGCTCCGAATCGATGCCCCGTCCAGCGGCGACAGCTTCGGCTTCACCCGTTCGGCGTCGCTGCGGACGACTTCGACCCGCGCGGCGCCAGCGCTGTCTGGTCGCCCGCCCTTTCTTTCGGACCGTGAGCCAGGCGGAGCGTCACACGTCGGCTCGAGCGCCCGCACCAGCGGTGCTCGCAGTCTCTCCGCAAAGCGCCGCCGAATCGGCGCCACGGAGCGGCAGCAGCTTCGAGCTTCGGCGCTTCGGCGCCGACGCGGAAGACTTCGATCCACTCGCTGCCAGCGCTGAATGAACGCGCGCCCTTCCTTTCGCGACACGAGGCGGAGCGGCGCCGCCGTCAGCTCGAGCAAACGCGCCCGCGGAGATGGAACGAGCGGCTGGCGCATCGATTGCCTCGAGACACCTCAATCTGTCTCGAGGTGCAATCGATGTGACAGCCGCTCGTCCCGATCTACGCGATTGGCGAAGGTTGCGCTCGCGTCCGAGCGTGCTGCCCGACGCCACAAGCATCATTCCAGCCCGCTGCTTCTCGCTCGACCACCGCACGATGACGATGCCGCCGCCGACGACCGCCACCGTCTCTGCTCGACGAGCACTGAATCGAGCCAGTCCCCAGCCACGGCGAACGACGAGGAGCACAGCTCGTCGCGATGACCGCCGTCGAAGTCACTCACCCAGAAGAGATCTTCGCTCGAGCCCCGTGACAGCCGCTGCCCTGCCGCGCGCGCGAGCACCCGAGGACGCCCTCCCTAACTGCAAATCCAAGGGCTCCGGCGCTGCAGCCGTCATCGTGCAAGCGCAAGAACCCTATGGCTCTCGCTGACCTCGCGCGGAGAGGTCTCCGCAGACCCCTTGCATGCGAAGGAGCCGAGGGACACCGCGAGCGCGGTCTCACGCACGCAGAGCCACCACTCGGCGAGCTCGTGGGAGAGCTCGACCGCCCAGGACCATGCCGACGACGTCGTCCTGCTCGTCGCCCCAGACGACGAGCGTCTTCACTTTCGCGCCGACCGCCTCGTCCCAAAGCGCGCACACGCTCCCCACGCGCTCTGTTCCACTCCGGCGACTCCTCGAGGGCGAGACGAAACGATCACGGGACGAGCTCGCTCTCTTCTACTCGCTGATCGACTCCGCGAGCCTCGCCGGTCTCGAGCCCGCCGCCCCATCTCGAGTCCTCTCCGCTAATCCCGACTCGCTCCCACGCCCGCACGAGCGGCCGTCTGGTCCGCCCCCGCTGCCCACCTCGAGCCTGCCGCCGATGTTCCGTCCTCCGATCCTTCCGGAGGGTTCGAGCCCAGGGTCCTCCCACCACAGGTCGCGACGAAGAGATTCGTCGCCGGCACCAGGATCAACCAGCCTCCTTGCGCATGCCCCGATGTAAGGTCCATGCTCGAGCTTGCGCAAGGTGCGCAAAACGCGCTCCGTGTCACCCGTTCGGGCGAAGAATGGGTCGGGCGGCACCGTCGTCTATAACTCTGCGTCCGGAGCGGGGCGGCGGCCCCCCAGAAAAAGGCTGTCGAACTGCAGTAGAAAGAGCCAACGCTGTTTGGGCGATCAATCTTCGACCCAAGAGGGATTAGCCGGATCAACCTACGACGACGACGTGCATGGATGGGGATGTCCTTGCACGAAAGTCGATCGCCCCTCGATTGCGTCTCGGCTGCTCGCTCTGCCGATGGCAGCCGGGCCGGGTGATGCACCGCCCACTCTCGATTTCTCGACTCGAACAAAACACGACGCGCCGGGGGAAGGGCCCGTCCACGTAGTGAAAGGATGCCTGCCGTGAATCGATCGATCTCTTCTCTTCTTGCCGTGGTTGCTCTTGGTTCTCTCGCTCTCGTCGCGCCCGCGTGCGAGGTGGAGACGACCTCGAATGACTCGCCTGGCGGCGGCAACTCCGCCGGCAACGGCAACGGCGACGGTGGCACCGGCGAGTGCCCTGTCACGACGGGGCCCGGGACGAAGCACTCGGGCGACGTGAAGGACGGCGAGGTCTGGACCGCCGCCGGCAGCCCGCACATCGTCGAGTGGGACGTGAACGTCCGCGACGGCGCGACGCTCACGATCGAGCCCTGCGCCGAGGTGAGGATCGCCCCCGAGAAGCGCATCAACGTCGCCTTCCCGCTCACGCCCAACAGCGGCAAGCTCATCGCCGAAGGCACGCCGACGAAGCCGATCAAGTTCACGAGCGACGGCTCGGAGCGCTGGGGAAGCATCTACGTCTACGCTCCCGGAACCGCTCGCTTCGCGTACGCCACATTCGAGAACGGCGGTGGCGAATCCTTCAACGACGGCGCAACGCTGGTCGGCGTCGGGAGCAACGAGACGGTCGGCGACGAGGTCCTCTTCGTCGACAACGTCACCATCAAGAAGTCGCGCGGCACCGGCATCTGGATGAAGGTCCGCTCGACCTTCATCCCGGGCTCGAAGGATCTCACCGTGACGGAGTCGGGCGACGACGAAGGGCCGTACGCGCTCGAGATCTCCGAGCACGCGATCGACAACCTCCCGACGGGCAAGTACACGGGCAACAAGAAGGACGAGATCCTGATCCGGACCGAGGGCGACGGCGGCGCCGGCAGCGGTTTGTCGAAGGACGCCACGCTGCGCGATCGCGGCGTGCCGTATCACATGGGCGATTTCGAGAGTGACCACTTCACGATCGCCGCGTCCGACGGCCATGTCGTCACCCTCACGATCGAGCCCGGCGTCGTCATGAAGTTCGAGCCGAAGACGGCATTCCAGGTGCAGCACTTCTCGACGGAGATCGCAGCGACCGCGGTCGTCAAGGCGCAGGGCACGGCGGAGAAGCCGATCGTCTTCACATCCGCCTCGCCTACTCCGAAGGCGGGTGACTGGCGTGGCCTCTGGTTCGGCGGCATCCCGAACAGCGGCAACGTGTTCGATCACGTGCGCATCGAATACGCGGGCTACGACTGCGCCTGCAGCATGGTCACATGCAGCAAGGGCATCGAAAGGTACGAGGGCGCCGTCCTCTTCGGACAGCCGCCGCCGAGCGCGTTCATCACGAACAGCGTGTTCAAGGACATCGCCGGGCACGGCATCGTGGAGGGCTACCTCGGCTCGTTCGTGAACTTCCGCCCGACGAACACGTTCGAGAATGTCTCGGGCTGCGTGCAGACGTTCCCGCCCGCCACGACGGCCGACTGCGCCGAGCCGCGCCCGACCTGCGACGGTTTGGACACTGACCCCTGATCGAATCCTGACCGCCTGAAGACGCTGCACGCCCGGGTGCGCCTCTCCTCGAGAGGGCCCGGGCGTGCGCGCGTTTGTGGTCCACGTTCTCGCGTACTGGCTCGGCAGGCGCAGACGCGCCGGGAGGCGAACCATCGTTCGTTCGCTCTGCGGGAGCGGTCTCGCTGCTCAGAGTCTACGCAGTCCCGTGGACGAACGCTCGATCTCGGGTCGCCGGAGCGCTGCTACGAGCCGGCGGCGACCTCGAAGCCGCCGCGCACGGCGCGACCGCGCACCGGCGTGAGGCCCCGGCGCGTCGAGTAGAGCCGGCCGCGTGCGTGGAGGTGATCCCAGAGCGCCTCGGTGCGTGCGCGGAGCGGCATGTCGTGAGCTCCGATCGCGAGCCCTTGCTCGACGGCGAAGCGCTGGATCGCGCGCGGGTCGTCGAACGCGCCGCCCGCGACGAGAGCATGGATCTCGCGAAGCCGCGCGACCGTATCGCGACGTACCTCGATGCCGAGCTCGGTCACAGCGCGGTCGATCGCCGTCGTCGTCTCGGACGGCATGAAGTGCGCGTGGAGCTGGCGCGCGAACGACAGGCTGATGAGGCGGTTCAGCAAGCTGTCGATCGCGAGCGCGCGCTCGTTGAGGCTCACGCGGAGGATCCGGAACATCACCTCCGCGCGCGCGTCGTTCATGCGATAGCCCCAGCTTCGCCAGTCGCCCTCGAGGCGGCCCTCGCCGGAGAGCTTCTGGCGCAGCGCGGTGCCGGAGTAGATCTCGGTCCGGCAGACGTTCCAGGGCAGATCGGGATTGCGATCCGCCATGTCGAGCGTCGTCGCCACGTCGTCGAGCGTGCAGTCCGGATCGAAGAGCATGAAGTTGAACGACGGCACGATGTCGGCAGCGCGGCAGTTGTCGATCGCCGAGTCGTTGTGGATCGGCAGATGCGTCCGCCCGAGGTACTTCAGGCGCTTCGCGGATGCGTTCTCGACGCCGAGGAACATGTGGATCGCGCCCATCTCGCGCGCCGCGTGAGCGACCCCGGGCGTGATGTTCTCGGGACGGCCCTTGATCCAGAACACGACGTCGTCGCCGACGCCGCGCTCGCGAATCGACTCCTTGATGCGCTGCATGCGCGCGACCGCCGGCCGCTCACCGGGCAACACGAATAGATCGTCTTGCACGAAGAACACGCGGGCTCCCCGCTCGTGGTACGCAAACGCGATCTCCTCGGCCACCGCTTCGGGCGCGCGCAGGCGGTACGAGCGCCGCTGCTCGGACGTGTACGCGGCGATGCTGCAGTAGCTGCATTCGCCGACGCAGCCGCGCGCCGTGATGAGGAAGTCGACCGTCAATCCACCGACGACGTACGGCTCGGGGCTCCGCTCCGGCCACGGAAGCGCATCGAGATTTCCGCTCGCGACGCGGACGGGGCCTTTCACGAAGCGCTCTGCCTGCTCTGCCTGCCCTTGCCGCTCCGCCTCCTCTCCCTTCTCGCGCCAGACGAGACCGGCGATCGATCGCGGGCGCTCGCCGCGTCCGATCGCATCGAGCATCTCGACCAGCGTCTCCTCGCCGTCGTGCCGGACGACGCTGTCGAGCTCGGGCACCTCGTGGAGCAGCTCCTCCCAGCAGAACGTCCCGACGTGGCCGCCGCACGTGAGATGCCCCTGGTACCCGCGCGCACGGAGCGCACGCATCAAGAGGACGTAGTCGTCGATGTTGTTCTGAAACGCGATGCCGAGCCCGACGAGATCGGGCTGCTCGTCGAGCACGCGCTTCACCGTGTCGTCGAGGTCCTTGCGATAGGCGTACGCGACGATGCTCACGTCGTGGCCCTTCGAGCGCGCGTACGACGCGAGATAGCCGAGGGCGAGGTTCTCCTGCTGGATCGGTCCGACGAGGACGGCCTTCATGCTGCCTCCTGCCAGGCGACGGAGAAGACGAAGTTCTCGACGGCGGCGCCGTCGTCGTTCCACACCGCGACCTGTCCGAATGGCGTGCGCGCGCCGCTCCTGCTCGTGGCATCGTCGGGCAACGTCCATAGGACGACATCCTGAGCGATGTGCTCGATCGAGCCTTCGGAGACGCGCCACTCGTATTCGGCTGCCGCGCCCGCGTCGTTGTCGGCGAAGAGCAGCACCTGGCGCCCCGCGCGCGCGACCTCGACGACGCGGAGGCGGAGGACCATCCCGAGCGGAAGATCGTCGCCCTTCTTGTCGCTGACGATCGGGCTCGGCGCCATCTCGGCGATGATCTGACAATCGGTGCACGCATCGCCGGAGCTGACCCACTCGTACGAGCCGAGCTCCTCGGGATGGCAGAGATCGATCTTCGTCAGCGCCTCGACCGTCGTCGTGCCGCCGTCGTCGCACGCGACAGTGAACGTCGTCACGACCGTCATCTGGGTGGCGCCGGGCCAGTGCGCGAAGTACTCGGGCCAATGCGCGCGGAAGCGGAAACCGGCGGCGGTCTTCGTCATCTCCGTCACGGTCATCGCGGAGACCGCGTCGGAGCTCGCGCTCCGCACGGAGACGGTGGGAAGGCCAACGACTGTCGACTCGATCGCTGCGGGCACCTCGATGACGCCGGTTGCGGTCAGGTCGCCTTGCGAATAGTCCGAGAGCGTGACCCTCGCCGACACGTTGCTCGCTACGGGGGACGGCACGGCGCAGAGCAAACCCGGATCGGCGGCCGTGCCGGGCTCTGGGATCTCGACGATGTAGCTTGGGCAGCTCGCGTCCCAATCGGGAGGAGGCGGCGGCGGCTCGTCGGGCTCCGGGAACGCTTCGTCGCCGCGTCCGCCGTCGTTGGATGCTTCGAGCGCGTCGTATTCGGGCCCGCCACCGCACGCGTCGACCGCAGGCGTGACCAGCGCAACGAGGAGCGCAGGCATGGCTCCCCCCACGGTCGTGAAGACCACTCTCAGCTTCCGCATGCGAACCTCCGAGACCCGTCGATCCCCGCGCCCGCCAACCTGCCCGAACAAGTCGTCTCATGGCCGCGCGCCGGCGGCAAGGGTCTCACGGCTCGCGAACCGCCTGGCGGACGTCCGATGTGCGCGTCATGGCCACGCGTGTGGAGCGTGCCTTGCTTGCGCTCCTCGTCTGCGCCGCTGCAATGGCCGCATTTCATCCCTCGTCCGCGCTTACATCAGGGCGGAACGTGAAGGGCACACGGACGCGCGAGGACCCGCCGTGCTCGGGCGGAGCAAACCTGGCGCTGCGGACGTGCCGGGTCATGCAATCGACGGTGTCGCGCCCGAGCATGGCCCCGCCGATTGTCGACACGTCGCGTGGGCGTCCGTCGGCTCCGACGAGCACGTCGACGACGAGGTACGCGCGCGCGTCTGGATGCGAGGCGAGGCGTCTCGTGTAACAGGCGATGAGCTGCGGGTGCATCGAGCGGAAGACGCGGGTCGCTTCGTCCTCGGCGGCGGTCCAAGGATCGATCGCGTGAACGGCGCGCGCGGGGTCGGGCGCAGCGTCGGACGTGGCCGCGATCGCCTTCCCGGCGAAGGCAATGGCCTCACTCGTCATCGTGACGTTCGCTGGCGGGCTCACGACCTGGCGACGCGGAGTCGAGCAACCCGTGAAGAGCGCGAGAACGAGCCACAGGGCGAACGAGGTTCCGACAACAGCAGCGCGGTTCGTGTTCATGCCCGCCGCTCAGCACCGACCGTGCCTGGATCGCGCCTCTCTAATCACGCAGAGTTGCGCGCGTCCGGACCTGGCCCGGGCCTGGCCCCAGGGTGGCCCGGGCCAGGCGGTGGACGCCAAGACATCGCTGACAGGTCAGTCACCGGTTCCTGGCGTTCAGGCGGAATAGAGGAGTCGTGCGAGGGACGTGACGATCGCCAGCGCCTCCTCGGGAGGAACGATCGCGTCCTTTGCAAAGGGACGACGCCACGCAAGATCAATCACGCCATCGCCGACGTACAGGCCGAGAAGCTCGTTCCGCATCGAGAGGAGGAGCTTCCGACGTGGCGCATCGAGGAGAGCGCGCGCAAGCGAGGGATCTCCCTTGACGAGGAACGCTTCATCGAACGCGGGCTCGATCGGGACGGTATCGCGCGGTGGGAAAGCGCGGCGAAAGAGGCTCCGCGGCTGGAGGTGCAGCGCAGGGCAGCGCGGTGCAGCCGTCCGCAACATGCAGTCGACCTTCCTTCCGGGAAAGAACACGTTGTTCGTCGCCCTGCCGCGCGCGGCGAAGGCCAGCTCCGTCCCGTTGCGCTCCAGGCGAGCGATCATCCCGACGCCGTGCTCGCGGACGTCCTTTGCATCGCGCACCTGATCGCGGAACGGCCGTTCGATCGAGAACGTGCGTCGATGCGAGCCGAACGGGAACGGCTTCGGCTCCGGCGGCAGCGGGAACTCGCGCGAGCGGCGACGCACCCGCTCTGCCTCCACTTCCGCGCGCGCCATGAGGGCGGAGAGCTGCGCGGCGAGCTCATCGAGGATCGCGACCACCTCGGGTCCGGGAGGGCGCGCGATCGTCAGGTCGATCCGCAACGCGAGCGCGTCGATCTCGTGAACTGTGCCGCGGGGAAGGATCGCCCGGCGGAGCGGAGAGACCGCGCGCAGTCTATCGATCTCCAGCCGTCGCTCGCGGATCTGCTCGGCGATCGCGGCCTCGGCGCTCCTGTACTGCGTCCCCGTCATGGCAGCTTGCATCGTCCACTCATCACGGCTTGATGACCACCGGCATCTCGATGCAGAGCCCGCCGATGCCGATACCGAACGCGACACGTCCGCAGATCTCGGGCTTGCCGTCCTTGTCGTCGTCACGGACTCCGAGGTGCGCCTCAGCGCCGATGCCAACGGTGAGCCCAGCGGTCGCGCTCCAGCCGGAGTATTTGATCGTCCCCTCGCCGCTCGCCACGGCTGCCGACGCGCCCGCGTTGACGCCGTGACTGCCATCCGAGTTGTCGATGCCGATGTGCGCGTTTGCCGTCAGCGCTTCGACGGATACAGCCACGTGCTCGCTCGAATACCCGAGTCGGGCGAACGTGCCCTGAAGCTCGTTCTGCTCGCCTCCTTGGATGGAGACGCTCAGCGCCTCGAACTCGATTCCTTCCTCTGTACGTCCCTTGAGGGCGGCGACGCCGGCGAAGGCGCTCCCTCCGTCGTGCGTGCGCCCCTCGGAGGCGTAGGGCCGGAGGCTGCGCTCTGACGTGCGCGCCGCGTTCCCCGAGGCGCCGGTGCGCGAGGGAGCCACCGGAGCGTCCGTCTTCGCAGGGGGTGCATCCGAGCGGGGATCGGGTGCCGAGCCGCGGCTCGAGACCGCCGTGCCCGGCCAGCGTCCGCCGCACATCCCGCCGCCCTCGCTCGCATTGCGTGCGGCGGCGACAGCATTCGCATCGCATGAGGTCGGAACCCTGTCCCAGTCGATGGGCGTGGTCGAGACGAGCCGCTCCCGGCAAGCCGGTGCCGGCGATTCGTGGGGGATGGCTTCGGGCTGCTCGTCCTCCGGTCGGCGGCAGACGTTCCGCGAGGGATCGCTCGAGATTCGTTCGGTCATGCCCGCCCGTTCGGCCACTCGGCGGACGAGTTGCGTCCAATCGTCAGTACGTCCCGCGATCTGCAGCTTCGCTCGACAAAGTCCGCAGGTCCGTCGGTCCGCCGGATGCGCGATTACGGTGCGATGGGCTGGCCGGTGGCGTTCGCGAACGCATCGCGCGCGATCGCCGCGACCTGCTCGGCAAGCGCCGGCGTCTCCGGTCGCGCCGCCGCGCCGAGGCTGGCGACGAAGCGAGCGACGAGGGTGACCGCGGTCGTCTCCACGACGAAGCGCACGCCGTCCTTCTCCTCCTCCTGTGTGACGCGCCCCTCCGGGAGGTTTCGAGCGACCCATGCGGCCTCCGCCTGACGAACGAAGAACGCACAGCGCACGACGGGGCCGTCCTCGTGAAAGCTGCCGAAGCTCTCGCTGTCGAAGGCCGCGAGCTCTTCGGGCATCACGTGGCGGAACGGCTCGCCTCGATCGAGGTCCGCGAACGACACGCCGCTCACGCGGAAGCGGCGGAGCGCATTCGCCTTGTGACACGTCGCGATGAAATGCGGATGCGGGCCGAGATCGACGCGATGGACCGAGACGTGACGCCACGACTCGCTCCGCCGGCTCGCCGTGAAGTAGCGCATCTTCAGCGCCACGCGTTTCGCAGCAGCATCCTCGACGAGCGCGAGCCAGCGCTCTTCCTCGGCGCGAACCTCCGGCGGGCGGACGGCGTCGGGATCGAAGCCCTTGCTCGAGTGTCCGAGGTTCGACAAGCGCTTCACGACGAGATCGATGAACTTGTCCCGAAGCTCGCTCCGCGGCGCACGCGCAATCAAACGAAGGAGGTCTTCGATCTCGTCCGGCTTGAAGACGAGCGCGCCGGGGAACCAGTCCTGCGGCACGCTCCAGTAGACGTGAGGATGCTCCTCGTCGCGTTCGAGCTTGAAGCCGCTCGCCGCGAGCTCGCCGAGCCGCTTGCGGATCGTCTCCGACTGCGTCTCGAGGCGCCTCGCAAGGTCCGCCTGCGTCCACGTCCGCTGCTCGATGAAGGCCGCGATGATCCCGAACAGTGTCTCCGTCGCGCTGCGCTGACCCACGCTCGAAACATACGCCAGACCTGACGCGCCCGCACCGAGTCCGGATTGGCCGTTCACCCGTTCGCGACTCGGACGTCGTCCTCCACCTCGGCGGGGGCCATCGTCAAAATGGAGACGATGCGGTGGAGCGTCTCGGGTTGAAGCCGCTGCTTCAGCTCCGCCCACAAGCGCTCCTGACGTTCGATCTGCGAGAGACTGCCGAAGATCGGCGACACGATGAAGCCGCCGATGTTGCCACTCTGGGTCCTCTCGAGGTGGATTTGCTCTGCGTCGAATCCCGCTGCCACGAGCGCCTGCTTCACCTCTTCTTCCATTGGAACGCTCCTTTGTTGACGATCGTCGTCGCGTTCTCCAGTGCGATTCGCGCGTTCTCCTTCAGCGTATCGCCTTCGACGCCTCGGTCGAGCTGTAGCCGCTTGATCTCCCCGCGAAGCCTGCGTTCCGGCGCGTACCGGTAGTTGTTCTTCCACCGGGCCCAGACCTCACCAAGAGCTGCCGAGATCCGATTCCGCTGCTTCTCGCCAACGAAGCGCTCCAGCGTCGCAGCTTTCGCGATGCGCATGAGGTCGTGGCGACCATCAAGCTCGTCGGTGTCACCACGGCAAACGCGCGGAGCACGCATTCGACGGCGATTCCCGAGAGGTACAGCGTCTCCGCGAACCGAGCGCTCGCGTACGTGACGTGAGCCGCGACGATGCGCTCGGCGGCTGCATCGATGTAGTCGTCACCGGACAGCTTCATGCTCACGCGTACGGGACTTCGCCCGCCCGTCGGAAATGATTTGGCGGTCGATCAGCGGCTTTCGACCAACCGCGGAACGGTCGACGACGATGCGCGAACTTCCGGAGCGAACGGCGAAGTCTCGAGCACCGTCTTTCCGTCTAGATCCCGCGTGAGACGATGGACGGCCTGCCACGCGATGACCACGTCGTCGCTGTCGGCGACCGCTCGCTCCACACGCGCGGACAGCGACGGCTGCCCGGCGACCGCGATCGATCGCGCATCGCCGACGGCAACCACGCCCGTGCCGGCATGGACGAGGGCCATGCTGCCGAACGGCTCGTTCTTGCAAGGCAGCTCGCGCTCGCCGTCGATCACGAGCTGCGGAAGGCGCACCGTCACGACGCGCGTCGCTTCAGGGAGCGGGAGCGCGAGCACGGCGCGGCCATCGTGGATCGCGACGGCGCGTGCTGCGCGGCCCGGCATTCCGTGCGGTGAGAGGAGCGTGCCCCCGGCGCCAGCGAAGTGGCTCGTGGCCAATCGGCGAAAGGTCGCTGACTCCCGCGTCTGCGCGTTCAGGATCTTCGTCGGCGGCGCGAGCACAATCGTGCGCCCCGTCGGTCCCGACGTCGGCGGACGCTCTTCGAAGAACGCCGTCACGACGGTGCCCGAGGCTGCATCGGCATCGATGCTCGGCATCGTTCCCTGGCCGATCTCCTCGCGTGCTTCGACGGCGAGTCCCGGCGTGACGCGCATGAGGACGACGGGCGCCTCTTCGTTCGTCGCGCCGAAGACGACGAAGATGCGGCTGTCGGCGCGCACGGTCCTGACCATGGAAGCAGGCTCCGGCAGCGAGCCGAGTCGCTTCCGGGACACGGCCCGCGCGAGCGCGATGTCCCATTCGAAGGCCGCCGCCTCGTGGCTCGCTCCGACGTGGAAGACGAGCAGCGTACCCTTCGGATGTCGCGAACTCGGCGCGTCGCCGGCGACGATCGCTGCGAACCCATGATCGATCGGCAGCGCCACCCCCCCCGCCTCTGCACGAAGAGAGACGAGCAGCATCGCGACGACGACGGCGAACAGCGTAACGAGCCGCATCACGTCCCCACCTTCGGCCGGTAACCCCCATGAAAGCGCTCGCCCGCGGGCCCTTCGCTCGAGGTGCGCTCCACGGGCGGAGTCACGTGCGGGTCGAAGGACGTCCAGAGCTTCGTCGACTCGTCGTAGATCCAGGTGTCGCGCCTGAAGCCGCCGTAGTCCGCGCCGTACGGACCCGCGCCCCACGACGAGTCCACCTCGATGAAGTGGCGCGAGCCGACGGTCGTGAGCGAGCGCACGATCACGTTGTGCCCCACCGTCTCGGGCGGAAGCGGATCGAGCGTCATCACGTCGCCGGGACGAGCGGACGATGGATCGATCTTTCTGAACGCACGGTTGCCGTCGAGCGCACGGAAGTTCTCCATCCCGACCTCTCGAAGGCCGAGTGCCTTCGCGTTCGCGCCGCTCGCCGCGATGGCCGCAAGATAGGTGTAGCCGGCGCAGTCGATGCCGATGCCCCATTCCCACTGCATCTGACGGATCCGCGTTGCGACGTCGCCGGGCGGCGGCGGGAGGTGTCCGGCGTCGATCAAGGCCTGCGTCACCTTCACGAGGTCGCGCGCCGAGCCACGCCCGAGCAAGACCATCTCGGCGCTCACGCCGGCGCGCGCCGCGATCCGGCGGAGCTCGGGAGCGTGCTCTCTTGCGGATGCCTCGTTCGCGCCGCCGTTCATGCGAAACATCGGTCGCGCGGTGACGGAGGCGCCATCGACCGTGTACGGGCCAGACAGGCCATCGCGAAGCGCATCGAGGCGAGCGCCGACGATCGCGTCTCGCGACGGCGCGGCGGACGGCGCATCGAGCCGCTGGATCGCCTGCGCACGGAGGCCGGCGAAGAACGCCTGACGCTCCGGTGTCTCCTTCGCCGGCAAGCTGCCGCGAAGCTCGCGGGCATCGCGGGCATCGCGCGCAGGAGCATGGTCGGCACGCGGTCGATCATCGAGGTCGACGGGCGGCGCCTCGGGTCGCGAGCGAGGTTCGATACGCATGCCGCCCCGGTCGGCCGGGGGCGTCGAGCGGTTGCGTGGATTCTTCGGTGTCCGGACCTTCCGGTCCTTGCGGTCCGGCGCGGCTTCAACCGCAGTCGCCCTAGCTCGCGCCTGTTCTAGCGCGAGGGCCCGCACGCGGCCGAGGCGTTCCGCGACCTCGTCGAGCTTGGCCGCGCCGGCGGATCAGTGCCGCCTCGAGTCGCGCGAAGTCGATGCTCTTGCGCGGGTACCGGCGGAGCGAGAGGTGACGAGCCCGTGCGACCTCGCGCACGTTCGGCAGCGGATCCGGATCTGCCTTCGGCCAGAACGGGCGCAGCTCACGCAGGAAGATGTTCGTGGTCACGGGTCCGACGCCATAGAGCTCCTGCAGTCGGCGTTCGAGATCGCGCGCATCGGTGGCGCGTTCATGCACCTGCGTGATGCGGCCGCCGTACTCCTTCAGGAGTTGCTCGCAGTCGCGGAGGAGCTGCGTCGACTTTCGCCCGTCGTACCGGACGTAACCGCCCTCGCGCATGATGGGATTGACGAGGAAGTCCCAGCCTGCGTCGACGATCGCACGAGGCGAAAGTAGTCCGTACCGTTCGAAGGCATGGTAGGTGTTCTTCGCGATCGTCTCGCCGATGCGCGCTCCGAAGAGAACGCTGGCGATGAACCACTTGAAGCATTCGCGCTCGGTGTTTCGCGCAAGATCGATCCCGAGCTCCTCCGAATAGAGGCGGGCCTTGCGGAGCGATGGTTCGGCGAGACGGGCGCTGGACGCGGAAGCCATGCCACTCGTCGAGCACGCGCCGTACCCGACTACGCGCGCGTCGTCGCGGCCGCGCTCGCTCGCTTGCGAGGTCGCACGAATATGCCGTGGTCAATGCTTCGGCGCGCTCGCGCCAGCGAGGAGCTTCGCCATTCCTTCGAAGAGCGCGAGGAGCGATTCGGTCGCCTCCGCGGGCGCCTCGATGCGAACGCCACCGCTGCTCGTCCGCTCGACACGGACGACGTCGAAGAGCGCGGCCACCGGATCCCGCGACACGCGCCCGGATTGTGCTGGAGGCTGTGAATCGAGGATGGCATCTCGATCCGGACCAGCGTCCCGCGCGTTCTCGGCTGGAGACGGCGACGCCTCGTAACGAGGCGGGACCTCGTCGGCGACGGCCGCATCGGCGGCCGCGATCTCGCTCGCGCTCGCGTCGAGCTCCATGTCGGCGTCTTCGAGCTCGCGCTCGTCGTCGGCCGCGGTGTTGCTGTCGGGTCCGAATCCCACTGCGCTCTGCATCTCGGCGCCCCGCGCCACGCTCGCGCCGCGCGGCGAAGGCGACGTCGGCGTCGGGCCAGAATCGAGCATCCGCTCGACGCGCGTCATGAACGAGGGAGCCGTGTCGAAGCGAACTTCGTCGCTCGTCCCGTCGAACAGACCCGAGAAGAGCGCCTGCTTCGCGCCGAGCAGCCCTGCGATGCGCTCCTCGATCGAGCCCTCGGAGACGAGGTTGTAGACGTCGATCGGACGTTTCTGACCGAGGCGGTAGATGCGGCCGATGCGCTGCTCGAGGATCGCGGGATTCCAGGGGAGCTCGAGGTTGATGCACGCGCTCGCAGCCTTCTGGAGGTTCAGGCCGACGCCGCCCGCATCGCTCAGGAACATCACTCGCACGCGCGGATCGTCGTGGAAGTCGACGACGCTCTTCGTGCGTTGCGACTGCTTCTCCGCTCCGGTGAAGAACACCGCGCGAAGCCCGTGGTCGGCGAGCAGATCGCCGATGCTCCAGTCGGCGAGGCGCAACATCCGCCGCCACTGGCTGAAGATGACCACCTTGCGCCCCTGCGCGACGACGAGGTCCGAGAGAAGTCGCCGCAGCTCTCCGAGCTTCGGCGCGAACAGGCCCTCGAGCAGCGTCGCGTCGGGCCGTGCGCGGCTGTACGTGGGCCAGAGCTCCTCGAAACGGAGCTGCCCGAGGCCGTTCGCGATGATGCGTTGCTGCGTGAGGAGCTGCATCAGCTTGAGGAACTCTGCCTGCAGGAGCGGACGCTTCTTGCTCGTCTGCACGAGGCGCGCGATCGGCTGCACGAGATCGTCGTGCTCCGCGATCTGCTGCGGTGTCATTTCCACGGGCACGCGGGTGTCGGTGCGCGGCGGGAGCTGCGCGAGCACCTCCTTACGCACGCGCCGGACGACGCATCCTTCGAGGCGAGCGCGCAGCGTCTCGAGGTTCCGCGCGCCGGTCTTGCCCTGTCCCCCGTCGCCGTCCCACTGCGTGTACCAAGGCACGAGGCGCCACTTCGGCGAGAGCGCGACGTCGTCGACCCAGTCGAGGATCGACGCGAGCTCCTCGAGCCGATTCTCCATCGGCGTCCCGGTCAGGACCAGCCGGTACTCCGGCGAGAGCGCCTTCACGTACACCGCCGACTTCGTCGCGTAGTTCTTGATCCGCTGCGCCTCGTCGAGGACCACGATGTCCGGCCGCATCGCCTGAATGTGCGCGGCGTCGCGGAGGAGCTGCTCGTAGCTCAAGATGAGGAAGCCGGCGCCGAGCTTCTGGTACTGCCGCGCGCGCTCCTCGGGCGAGCCTTCGACGATGGCGGCGGGCACGTCCGTCGTGTCGTGCCACTCGCGGAGCCACTGCGTCTTCAGGCTCGCCGGCACGATCACGAGCCCTCGCGTGATGCGCTTCGACGCGAAGAGCGCATGGCACGCGGCGATCGCCTGCGTCGTCTTCCCGAGCCCCATGTCGTCGGCGAGCAAAAGGCGGCCCGCGGAGAGGAAGCGCTCGACGCCTTCCTTCTGGTACGGGTAGAGACGCCGCTTCAACGTGCGGAGCGCACCGAGCGCCGGCGCGACGCCGCGTGCGTTCGAGAGCGATCGCTCGACGCGCTCGAGCTCCTCCGCGACGAGCGCGCGTGCGGCGGGCGTCGCGTCGAGCGACACCCGAGTCGCCTTCCCTCGACCGGCACCATCCTCGGCCATGAGGGCGCGGAGCGCGAGGAGGACGTCGCGACGGCGTTCGGGCGCGCGTCGCGCCGATTCGATCATGCCGCGCCCCGGGAACGCGCGCTTCACACGCGACCACTCAGGCCCTTCGAGCCGGACGTCGAGTGTGCCCGAGCGCATGCCGCGCTCGACCGCCGCCGTCCGCAAGGAGGAGGATGAAGAGGATGAGAAGGACGAGCCGGCGTCCTTCGGCATCTCGAGGCGCAGCCCGGCCAGGCGATCGAGCTCGCCCTCGAGCGGCAGGATCGGATCCCACGCGAGGATGGGTCGATCGGCAGATGCACCTCCGCCCATCGCGCTCTCTTGCCGTGCGCGCGCGAGGCGCCGCGGGCGCGCGAACACGTCGGCGAGGACGACGAGGACGTGCTTGCAGACGCCGAGCGATCCGCGCAGGTAGTCCGGGCAATCGCAGCTCGCGACGAGAGGCTCGATCCGCGAAAGGACCGTCGTATACGGACGCGCCTCGTGCTTGCCGCGTGCGCGCGCCGCGCCCTTCTTCGCTTGTTTCCCCTGCCCGCTCTTCTGCGCGCTCTTCGCCGTCTTGGTCTTCGCACCCGCGCGCAGGACGGCGGCCTCGCGCTCGATCGGGCGCGTGGTCGTGTACGCGCCGAGGATGGTGCTCTCCGGGCGCGTGGCAACGACGAGCCCGTCACGCTGCGCGAATCCCCACCTGCGCTGCAGCGCCTCGAGCGCCGCCTCGCGCACGGCGAAGTCCGTTCCACTCGTGCACCGGAGCACGTGGTCGACGAGCAGCTCCGGCGGCAGCTCGCCGAAGCGCCGGTGCGCTGCGTCGATGAGGGTCTTCCGCGTCTCGTCGACGGTGAACGAAGCGGCGGGAATCGCGATGTCGACGGCCTGCATCGACGACGGCGCTAATCGAGGCCACGCACGAGCGCAAGCCCACGGCCGCAGCGCGCGCGTGCATCGGCAGCTAGGTTCGAGTCCTCCGCCTCGAGAGCGAGGGCTACCCGCGACTCGGCATCGACCTTCGGCATGCAGGGGCTAGCTCTTGCGCAGGGCCCCGTCGCTCGGCGTCACTCCTCGAAGAGGTCGTCGACCGACGTAACGGTGATGGCTCTCTCAATCCAGCGATCGAGACGCGCGAGGTCCGTGCACGCGAGGATCCGCGATTTCTGCTCCTCGGCCACCGAAAGCTGTCGAGCCGCGAGGACTTTCAGCACGGCAGACGCCTGGCCCTTCGCTCTGCCTAGGGCGTCCGCCTTCTTGTGAAATTCGCTCTGGTACTCGTAGTTGCCCGTGGCCATGAGGTCCTCGAAAGCGCGTCGTGCTGCCTCGCCGAGAGAGATGCGGACCAGGTCCGAGTATAGCAGCGCACGCTCGTCATCAAGGCGAGCGGCTCCGGCGCATGCGGCGATGGCAATCCGAACGGCAAGCTCGGGCTCATCTTCGCCGTGAGCCATCGCCGACAGCACGGCCAGCTCGGGATCGCGCTTGGCGGCCTCAGCGTCAACAATGATGGGCACAGCCTTCGGCCCGACGACGAGGGGCGTCACCGTCGAGTCGGGGCCAAGGTGGATGTGCCGGCGGGCTCGCTCGGCCACCGCCTCGTTCGGCGCGACGACGAGCACGCAAGTCTCGCACTCGAGGTACGCGCGGAGGTTGGCGACGTAGCTGGGCCAGGTGAAGAACTTCCGGTCGCCATCTCTCAGCTCGAGCTGAACTTCGACCACAATGCCGAACACTGGCTTGCCATCGACGAGCAGGACGACGAGATCGGCGCGATATTCGGTGGGGACAACCTCCGTGAGATCGGCCGACTCGACGCGCGCCTCGGCGTAGACGGGAAGGTCGATGCCGAGCGCATTGCGGAGAAGCTCCGGCGCGAGCTCGGGCCGGTTCCGGAACAGGCTGACCAGGCCTTCATGCGTGAGTGACGGCATTCGGGGAGCAGATCCGAGATTGATTCGCGGCTGCGAAATAGAACGAGGACGGCCCCGGGCGCCGCCGCACAAGTTGGTCGTTCGTGTCCCGCCACTCAGCAACGAGCGTGCCCCGAATCAGCCGTCGTAGTCACGCAGACTTGCGCGCGACTGCAACTGGCCTGGCCTGGCCCGGGAGTGGCCGACCAGGCCTGAGTACGCGTGCGAGGCGCGATGCTCATGCCGGTTCGAGAGACTACGAAGTCGCGATCTGGATCGCTGTTCACGTCGCCTCTCTCGTCGATGTCGAGACGAAGCCCGAACGTTTCGACCGCTGCCGGCCTACGGCTGAGGAGACGAGCTCGAGGAGACGTTCGGCGGGCTCACCGCACGGGCGTAAGGCTGTCGCGAGGCAGTGCCGAAGCGAGGTGGCAACGATGTGACCTGCTGCGGCGAGTCGCCATATGCAGCCGTTCCTGAACCTTCGTCGCTGCCCCGATCCTGGACCGGGTGCCGGAGCAAGGCAGGAGTCGTATCCGGCGGGTGCACATGGGGAGGCGAAGACCTCGAAGACACGAAAATCGGCAAAACTATTGCGGGCTCAGAGCGAGGCCACAGAAAAGTGCCGTCGCTCAGCCGTGCGCGCTAGTCTGCGCGACCGCGGACGGTCACGATTGATGTTGCGGCGAGCGGATTCGACGACGTCATACAGGAAGACGATGCGACGCTACCTACAGGCAGGTTGCTTCCTTTTCGCGCTGGCTTTCGCCACGCAGGCGCACGCGGACGATGCACGGACCGCGGAGGCGTTGGCGCGATTCAACGAAGGCTTGGCGCTCGCCGACAGCGGCAAGCTGGAAGAGGCGCGGCTCAAGTTCCTTCAGTCCATCAGCGTGCTGAAGGTGGCCTCGACCCTCTTCAACCTCGCCAGCGTCGAGATGAAGCTGGGCCACGATGTGGATGCGATCGAGCATTACCGCACGTTCCTCCAGCTGGCAGAGACCGACCCGCGGATCACCGATCAGCAACGCGAACGGGCGAAGCGCTCGATCGATGAGGTCCTGAAGAAGGTGGGTCAGATCGACATCCGCGCACCGCAAGGCGCGACGCTGTCCATCGACGGAAAGGCACTTTCGAGCATCCCCACCGAGCCCGTGCCCGTAACTCCGGGAAGGCACACGGTCGTCGCATCGTGGAACGGCGCGGGTCGGAGCATCGTCGTCGAGCCGCACGCGGGCGAGGTCACGAAGGCGACGTTCGACGGCGCCGAAGCGAGTCCCTTCACTCCGCCGCCGGCCGAGGGTGAACGCTCCTCGTGGCCGACCGCGCGCATCGTCACCGTCAGCACGCTGGCGGCTGTCGCGGTCACGGGCGGCGTGCTCTCGCTCGTGTTTCGGAGCAACGCTCAAGACAATGTCGATGCGTCGAAAGCGAAGCTCCAGGGTCGAAGCTGTCTCGGGATCGACAGCCCGGACTGCACGGCTGCAAAAGGGCTCATGGACGATCGCGATACCAACGTGACGTTGAGCACCGTCTCTCTCGTCGGTGGCGCCGTGTTCTTGGCCGGAGCGGTCGCCACGGCCATCTATTGGCCGCGAAGCAGCGAACGCACCGCTGCCCGAGTGGTTCCGGTCGGCTCGGTGGGCTATGGAGGAGTGAGCGTCGTTGGCCGCTTCTGAGGCGAGAAGTCGGGAGGTCTTTGCGAGATGAGGCGTGTCGTGCTGGGGGTGGGTGCCGTCGTTGCGCTGGCCGGGATCGCGGGCATCAGCGCATGCGGCGTGGGCACGGACTGCGACTTCGGCCTTTGCGCGGGCCCGCCGGCGGGTGTTGATGGCGACGGCGGCCCCGGTCAGGACGGCGACGCGCCGGACGCCGCAAAGCCGGAAAAGTGCGATGACAAGGCGGACCCGACCTCGGACGCCGCCAAGGAGTGCGTCGTGGATTCGTTCGCGCTCTTCGTCGACGGCGATGCCGGCGATGACGCGAACGACGGCTCGAAGGCGAAGCCGTTCAAGCGAATCACCACCGCGCTCGCGAAGGTCGGGAGCACCGGCAAGCGACGCATCTACATCTGCGGCTCCGGCACGTATGCGGAGCACTTGAAGATGACCACGGCTGCGAACCTGCACGGCGGCTTCGCTTGCTCGACGTGGGCCGCCGACGCCGCGGCGAAGCCGAAGGTGGCGCCCACCGATCCCGGCTACGCGCTCCACATCGACAACGTCAGCGCCGCCGTGACCGTCTCCGATCTGGAGCTCGCGGCTGCCGATGCGGCCTCGCTGAAGGACGGCACGTCGAGCATCGCCGTGTTCGCGAACAAGGCGAACGTCACGTTCCTCCGCGCGGCGCTGCGTGCCTCGAACGGCGCCGAGGGCGCGCCGGGCGAGGCCGGGAAGCAGGGAGAGGTGACGAGCCAGGGTGGGCTGGACGGGAATACCGGCAACGGCGCGACAGGCGGTGGACTGAAGCAGTGCACGTGCTCGTCGTCGGCGACGGTTACGAAGGGCGGCGCCGGCGGCACTCAGACCCCAGGCAATAGCGGCGAACCCAACTACGGTGGGATGCCGCCGAACAATGGTGCCGGCGGTGCTTTCGGCGGGGGCTCGTGTAGCGGCGATAGTCTAGGCAAAAACGGTGCAGACGCCCCCGCTGCGAAGGACGCGACTCCTCCGACGGGGCTCGGTGTGCTGGGCCCGGACGGCTGGCAGTCATCGAAGGGCGCCGATGCCACCGAGAACGGCAAGCCAGGGCAAGGCGGTGGTGGCGGCGGAGCGTTCGATGCGACATCGGGCGGTGGCGGTGGGGGCTGCGGCGGCTGCGGAGGGTTCGCCGGAAAGGGCAGCAGCGGCGGCGGCGCAAGCATCGCGCTCGTCGCGAACGACAGCGTCGTGACACTGACGGCATCAGTGCTCGAAGCCAAGTCGGCCGGCGCAGGCGGGACGGCTGGTGCCGGCGGAGCAGGCGTCGCTGGCGGCAAGCCCGGGACGGGACTGTGCCTGGGCGGTAAAGGCGGGCGAGGCGCTGACGGGGGCGCGGGAGCCGGCGGCGCCGGCGGCGTGGCGGGCGGCATTCTCTACAAGGGCACGGAACCGACGGTCGACGGCGAGACGACGATTGTTCCCGGCAAGGAAGGCGCCGGGGGCAAGGGCGGCAAGTCGCCCGGCAACGACGGTCCGATCGGGGTCGCCGGCAAGACGCTCGACGCCACGAAGCTCTGACGCCGTAGCAGAGCGCTGATCGCGATCCTCGAGAGCCGAACGGACTCTCGACTCGGACGCTCCGCTGCGAAGCGGAGAAGCTACGCGTCCGCTACGGCGCCGACGCACCCGAGGCCGCTGCCACGCATCGGTCGGTGACACGCATGCTTCGCCCAACGAAGAAGCGCACCGTTGCGGATTCCCTACTCGCCGTCATGCGATCGAACTGACACGCGAGGTCCCGCTCGACGGCTTTGAAGGCGGCTCCAAAAGCACGACCGAGAGGCATGCCGAGAGATCCGCCCGCGCGAAGGGCGCGGTAGAATCACCTGCATGAAGCGTCATTCGTTTGCCCTCGTCGTCTGCGGCGCTGCAATCGTTGGGGCGTTCGCGTGCGTCGTCGCATGCAACGGGCGCGTTGCGGGCGGAGGGCTCGGCGGCGGTTGGCCGAGCGACGGCAATGGGCACGCCGACGGAGGCGGTGCAGCGAGCGGCGCCGCGGGGCCGTACCGCATCACGTGCTCCGTCTATCACCGTGACCTCGGCGCCGGCGTCACGGAGCACGCGCGCACGCCGATCGTCTTCATGACGGACGAGCCTACGGAGAAGTCCGTCGAGCTGCCGGACGATGCGATCCCCGTCCGCGCGAAGCTCGAACCGGCGAGCGATGCGCCTACTGAGCTCGTCGAGCTCACCATCGCGTTTCCCCGGTCGAACCTCGAGCAGACGTTCCGCCTCGAGCGGGATCACATGCCGCCATACGAGCTGAGTGGCTTCCACGGGTTCACCGGACTGAACTACGTCTCGACTCCAGGGTCGTCGGTCGACGTGCAGTTCGTCTGCGAGGCAAGCCCTCGCGACGAGGAGCGCCCGAAGCCCCTCCCCGGCCCCGGATCGGTCAACGAGCCGCCGCCGCAACAGCCGCCACCGCCTCCGACGCCGTTCCGCATCCGATGCGAGACCGCGGTCGGTGAGCCGCCGAACGCGAGCACCGACAGCTTCGTGCTCGAAGGCGTGAGCCGTCGCACTGTCGCGCTCGGCGCGCATCGAGCCGAGCTCCATCTCCAGGACGATGACTACGACGGTCGGAGCTTCGTCCTTCGGATCCCCGACGTGCTGCAGCAGCTCTATCAGCTCGATCGGACCAAACCGGTCACCAATACGACGCGCGGTCCGGGCGGGCTCACCGGGAAGACGATCATCCGTTCGTCCGCTGCCGACGCCGGCACCGGCGACGCGAACGCGAGCGACGCTGGCGGTGCGAGCGACCGCGTCGTCAGCATCGCCTGCAGCGCCGCGACAGACTGAACGAGCGCTGCTCCGATGCGAGGTCGGTCGATGGCATGCGACGCGCCTCAGGCAAGTCCCAACCCCCAGCTTCGCGTCGATGATCTGACGCGCTCACGCGCACGCGAGCTTGCCTGCACCCCATCGTGCGGACGCTAGAGCGCCGACACAGGCATCGTGGCTCCACGATGAGCCCCCTGCATCACACCCTCAGCACGCGTACGGCAGGGAACTGCACACGCAACTTCTCGAGATCGCCGACGTCCGATGTGTAGACGAGGTCTCCTCGGAGTGCCGCGCTTGCCATCACGATCGCATCGATCGCTGTAGCACCCTTGACCGCGCCAATCGCCTCGCCGGCGAGCTTCGCGATGCTGTCGGTCAACGGCTCGACGCGAACGCTCGCGAGGATGTCTTCGCGGAGGTCCGTGCGTCCGCGCCACCACTCGGTGATGACTGCAGCCGGCACGGTGATCCGCAGCCCACAACGCAAAGCAGCCTGCGTCACCTCCACGATGCGTTGCCGGTTTCGCTCGAGCGCTAGGAGCGCGCCCGTGTCGAACGTGAGCCCCGTCATGCGGCCCTGGTCTTGCGGGATCGCTTCTGTCGCTTCTTCTCGGGGCCGCGCCACTCCTCGAGGATCTCCGCGAACCTCTCCTCGGAGAGGGGCGGCGCGCCCAGCCGCTCGAGCAGCCGGTGGGTTGCCTCCTCCTCTCGAAGTCGTGAAACGCCGTCCGCGACCGCCGCCGAGAGGTTGCCGTGATGGATCCGCTTCGCCCTTGCTCGCAAGAGCTTCAGGTCGTCGTACGTGACGGTGACACTGACCTTCGCCGTCTCTTGCTTGCGCCGAGTCGCCATAATCCTACTCTAGTCGGACTCCACGGTCCCGCCAGGGCTATCGCGCCATCGCCAGTAGCCTCGAAACCGCACCCCACGGCGGCATTACCGTAGCGCCCCAGCGACCCACTCCAGACGAGGCGCGAACGGCAATGTGCGCGCTCCTCGCATGGGTACGCGCTCTCGATCACCGGAACCGGAGGGCCGCGGCCAGACCAAGCGCGACGGCCACGGTCGTCGACGATGCCTGCAGCGCGGACGTCCTCCTTCCAACTCGAGCGGCTCAGCCAGGCGACTCATCGGTCAGAGGCTCGTCCCCCGAGCGTCGCCCATCGGACCAGCGTCTGCACGCAGCCGGACATGCCAGAACCCGTGCTGATCGTGGGCGCCGGGCCGACCGGGATGACGGCTGCTCTGGAGCTCTCCCGCATGGGCATTCCCGTGCGTGTGATCGACAGAGCTCCGGTTCCGCCGGCGGGTGCAGCTCCCCTGCCCGACCGCACGCGCGCGATCGCTGTTCACGCGCGGACGCTGGAGCTGCTCGAGATGCGGGGACTCGCAAAGGAGATGGTGCAGCACGGCCATCTAACGCCCGGGGGCTGCGTCTACGGCGGCGGCAAACGGCTACTTCACGTCGACTTCGGTCGGATCGACAGTCGGCATCACTATCTCCTCTTCATCTCGCAGACCGAGACCGAACGGATCCTGCGCGAGGCAATCGAGCAGAGGGGCGTCGCGATCGAACGCGGCGTCGAGCTCGTCGGCTTAAGGCAGGACATGCTGCCCACGGACCCGAGCCCGGTGAAGGTCGTGCTCCGCCACCCGTGCGGCCGGCTCGAGCAGGCGCAGGCGCCATGGCTCATCGACGCCGAGGGCGCACACAGCATCGTGCGGACCACCGTCGGCCTTCCCTTCGAGGGCCGGACGAGGGACGAGGTCTACGCGCTCGGCGATCTGGACGTCGACGGCGATCTATCGAGCGACGACTTTCACCTCTTCTCGACAGAGTACGGGCTCCTCGGCCTCTTCCCTCTGGGCGATCGCCGCTTCCGCATCATCGCGGGCGTCCCGCCGAGCAAGGTGCACGGCGACGCCCCTCCCGCGATCGAGGATCTGCAGGCGATCTACGACGAGCGCTCGCCGACTCCGGCGCGCTTCCGCGACCTCCGCTGGGCGTCGTGGTTTCGCATCAACAGCCGGATGGTCCCGCACGTCCGGGTCGGCCGACTGATCCTCGGCGGCGACGCTGCGCACATCCACAGCCCCGCTGCCGGCCAGGGGATGAACACCGGCATCCAGGACATGATCAACGTCTCGTGGAAGCTCGCGCTCACGATGCAGGGGCAGGCGCCGGAGGCACTGCTCGACACGTACGAAGAGGAGCGTCTGCCCGTGATGCGCGACGTCCTGAGCAAGACCGAGCGGCTCACCGACCTCATGACGTCTCGGCGTCCCTTCGTTCGCGGCCTGCTGAGCCGTCTCGCTCCTCGCCTCGGCCGATCCCGAGCAGCGCAGCGTATGATCCCGTTCCGCGTCAGCCAGCTCGCGATCCGCTATCGCCATAGCTCGCTCTCTGCTCACCACGGACGTCCGGGCCGACTGCGCGCCGGCGACCGCGTGCCCGACCTGTCCGTTCAGAGCCGGATCGCGCACGGCGATACATGGCAGGAGCGATCGCTGTTCGGCCTTCTCGACCCGTGCCGGTTCACTCTCCTGGTCGTGCACCCCGAAGGCTCCGACGCGGCGAGCGTGGACTGGTGCAACGCTGTGAGCCCGTGGCCCATCATCCGTGTCGTCGGCATCGCTCCGCCGCGGGACGATCCTGCTCGCGAGCGCTTCCACACGACGTTCGGTCGATCGAGAGGCGTGTTCCTGGTGAGGCCCGACGGCTACGTCGCGTTCGTCGGCGGCAAGCACGCCTCGCCCGCGCATCTCGACGCGTACTGCCGGCGGTGGCTCACGGCGCGTGAGCCTGCCCGATCGCCCGAGCAGCAGGCGCCGCCGGCCGCGTAGATGTCGTGGCGCTGACGTGTTCCGCCGCCGAAGGGCCCGAGCACTACAGGGCGTTGATGCGGGCGCGGATGTCCGAGGACAGGCCCAGGCCGTCCGACAGGTCCGTCATCGCTTGCGCGACGATGGCGAAGTTCGTGCTCGTGATGGTCTTGTTCTCCAGCAGGCGGAACAGCTCCTGGAAGTCCTCGTACTGGGTGACGGGGCCCATATCGTAGCTCTCCTCCGGCCTGGCCCCGTCGCGCTCGCTGTTGACGCAGTAGAGGAAGAGGGGCTGGAAAAACCGCTCGCCTGCCGGCACTTCGATGGCCACCCGCTGGGCCAACATGCCGTTCTGCACGGCGCGGTTGCGGGACACGAAGATGAGGCCCGGCGGCAGCTTCAAGGTGATGGGGCCATTCGTGGTGTTGCGGAAGATGAGGCACAGCCGCACGAGCTCGCCCTGCCCCTTCGCTTCGTCCTCGTATTTGTGGTCACAGTCCGTCGGGTCGGCGTCGTTGTAGCCCTTGATGGGCTGTTCCAGCGTCAGCCCCTGCGGAAGCGTGAAGGGCGTCCCTTCCGGTGCCGTCTCGTCGCGGCCCAGGCCAGGACGGTCCGCCTCACCGATGGGGTTGTCGTTGTCGTCGTTCCCACCGTTCCCACCGTTCCCACCGTCACAACCGCACGACGCCACAGCCACCGCCGTAGCGACCAACGCCGCGCGCCATGCCAATCGCCAATTCATTGCCACTCCTCTGCATGCTTTGCCCCGCCCGATTGTTTCAATACCAACCTCGTCGAGACCATGCATGAAGCGCAGCGTCAAGCTCCGCGCCCCGCCACCCAATAGCGAATAAGTTGAGAGAAGATTGGGATTGGGAAGAGGCTTGCCTCATGTGACTCCTGGCGATGGTCATTCGGTCCAGACGGCAACGTGGAGGTGATGGAGCGCCCGGCGCTCGCCGTGCTGCATGGACCGTCTCGTGCGCCCCCCTGTCGCATGCGGTCTTCCGTGAAGGACACCCGCGGCTCGCCGTCGTTTCGGAGCGTGGTCGCTGGCGAACGGCGCACCGAGATTTCAGTGTTCGCCCCTGCAGTCGTTTTCCACAGCTAACGAGTTGGCCCGGCTGGTGGCGCCGTCGACACGGGTCGTCGCACGCAACGGGCGGCTGGTCAGCCGTTGCTTCGATGCGCCTCGCGCACTCTGTAGCGTCGGCTGAAATCGCGCATTGTGCGTAAGTTGTGGATTCTGCTTAGTTCGGAAGGGGTTCTTTAGATGCAAATGAAATCGAAAATTTCCGCTCTCGTCGCGACGGGAACGCTGCTCGCCATCGCAGCGTGTGGCGACGACGATGCGACCATCCCCGACCCGCAGCCCGACGCCTCCGTCGACGCCGCTCCGCGCAAGGATGCTGGCGATGGTGACGACACCGACGGCGGACCAAAGCCCGACGCTGGCGACGGCGGGGACGGCGGGGACGTCACCGATCCCATCAAGCACATCACGCTGAAGCTCGAGGACGTGATCGCGGCCGCGCCGCCCGTCGGGCCGTCCTCCTATGGATTCGCGTCGAGCGCCAATGCCTACGGCGGAGCGGGCACCTCGTGGCGCTACCAGAAGCCGCTCACCGGAGCCGCCGACGAGAAGTTCGAATTCTACTTCCCATTCACGGAAGAAGCGGCGCAAGGCAATGCGGATATGTCCGCGATTCACGACTACCTCGGAGACGTGACGATCGCCGACATTCAGTCGATCAAGCTGCACAGCCGGCGTAACGACGCGACGACGCCCGACTTCACGATGCTCCTCTACACGGAGCCTCATGCGGGCGGCTCGGACAACGAGGCGGGCTGGTACGCGCGCCGGCTTCACGCCAGCTTCGCGTGGGCCGCGAAGGCCAACGCCCCGCCCTCGACCTGGAACGAATTCTCGACGTCCGCGACCGCCAACGAGCTTCGCTTCTGGGACTTCCGGAAAGCGAACGTCAATCAAGGCGAGCAGCCGAACGACAACTACTTCAGCCTCGCGGACATGCAGGGCGGGCCCGTCACACCCCAGGGTGTCACTGGCGCACGCGACTACCGCACCGAGAAGCTCAAGTTCCTCACCATCTCGAGCTTCTCGAGCGACGCGGCGTTCGACGCATCGATCGACGGCATCGAGATCGTGCTGAAGAACGGCAAGGGAGTCGACATCGACCTCGCCGGCGACGCCAACGTCCGTCGCGTCTCGCTCAGCCGGAGCCGGCTGGTTGCGGTCGATCCGCCGGACACGGGCTCCTCGTTCGGCGAGGTGTCGAACGCCGAGCCCTGGGGCAAGGCGGGAGTGTCCTGGAAGTACAAGAAGACCGGGACGTCCCCGGCCAACGAGAAGTTCGAGCTCTATCTGACCTTCGCGACGCCGGCCGAGGACGAGAAGACGGCGCTCTGGAAGGGCGTTCACGAGCATCTCGGTGAGTTCACAATGGCGGAGATCGAGTCGATCGGGGTCCACAGCAAGAAGCACGGAACCTCGACGAACGACTTCACGATGATCGTCTACACGCTCCCGAAGAAGGACGGCGACGACGACGACTCGTGGTACCGCCGGCGCCTTCACGCGCAGCTCGACTGGTCCGACCAGCTCGACGCTCCCGCCGACACGTGGAATGCCTTCTCGACGAACGCCGGCGCGAACCAGCTTCGGTTCTGGGACTTCCGGCCCACGAACGCGGCCCCCGGCGCGTACTTCACGCTGGCGAACATGCAGGCGGGCGCCGTGACCCCGACGGGCCTCGGGGCACGCGACTACCGGACCGAGAAGGTCCGCTACATCAGCTTCTCGACCTACACGGGCTACAGCGCGTTCGAGGGCTCGATCGACGGGATCGAAGTTCGCCTCAAGAACAACAAGAAGCTGGTCGTCGATCTGGACGAGTGAGCTTCGCTGAGGCTCGCGCGGCGCCCGGAACCTGGGCGCCGCCGGGCGCTCGCGGAACCTCACTCGAGCACGACGTTCGTCGCCCTTTCGACGAAGCCCACCACGATCGCGGCCCGGTACCCAGCATTCGTAAATTGCTTCGATGTCCTGAATTGCATCGAAAAATACCCTTCTCCGGCCGGCAGCTCGCCGAGGAGTGATGCCGGAACGACGCCGCTTTTTGCGGCCCCGGAGAATTCGCACGAGACGGTCCGTCTGTTATCCCTCGAGCTGAGGCTGAGGATTGCCACCGCCGAGTCATCGGCCTCCGCCCACTCGATGGCGAGGTCAGTGGCGCGATTGATCTTCGTCGGATCGACCGGCTTCGTCAGCACGAGCTTTCGAGCGGGTGCGCGCACGGTCTCGTCGAACGCCGGCACGGCCGTGCCTCCCTCCGCGACGACGCGAAACTCGCTTCCGTAGAAGGTGCTCAGTGCTTTCGAATCCGCGCTCATCACCACGTTGTTCGCGTTGGGGGTGAGGACGAGCGGACCGTCCGTCAGGCTGCTGCTCGTCACCGTGACGGTTCCGGGCGACACCAATCCTTGGATCGGCCCTGCATCGGCCGGGCGCGTCGTCTCGGAGACCGCGCACGCGCCGCTCCGCTGCAGCACCGTCGTCCCGAATACGTTCTCTCCTTGCTCGACACGTTCCTTCGGAAGGAAGTAGCCAAAGCCGCTCAGGTTCCCGTTTCCGGTCTGGAAGAGCGAGACCCCGCCGTAGCCATCCTCGGGAGCCGTGGTGCCGGATCCGCCACCCCCGCCGTCGTCGTTCGCGGGCGACGTGGCCGTGTCGGCGGCCGCGTCCGCCGGTGAATTCGGAGAGTCCGCAGTTCCGCTCTCCTCCGACCCACACGCGGCAGCGACGGCCGAGAGGACGACGACGACGGCGACCGGAAGAACGATGCAGTTCCGCATGGCGAAGCCTCGATCGGGTTGTTGGTTCACGCACGGCGGATCGTGGGACGAGACGACCGGCGATGTCGACGCCGCGTCGAGCTGACGGCCCGCGAGCTCCCCTCATCTGCAGAGTACGAGACAGACGAATCATCCACGCCGCGGATTCTGCACTGCGTGATCCGAGACGACGCTGGACAGTCCAGCGACCAGGTTGCTGCGTTGAGCAACCTCCCGCCGCGAACCCATTCATCGGAAGGGACAGGCAGCCGCCCGACGGACGAACAGGTGCACTGCTCTCCGGCTCGCGATGGCCGCCGCTCCGGACTACGCGGCGCGGCGGCGTGACGGACGGCGAAGACAGAGCAGGCCCAGGACGAACAGCCAGGCCGGCCCTTGCGTCGCCGCGTTTGGTGATGCGCTGCAACCGCCGCCACCTGTGGCGGCCGCGGGAGGCGTCGGTCCCGGCTCCTCCGGCGAGGAAGGCGTCGGTTTCGGCTCCTCCGGCGAGCCCGGCGGCGGCGTTACCTGTGTCTCTTCGACGGTCCACCGAGCCTCGGCGGGCGATGGGTCCACGTTGCCCGCGCGATCGACCGCGCGAGCGCGGAGGACATGCTCGCCCAACGCGACCGCGTAGGTGTCCGAACACGGAGCGAAGGCTGCATTGTCCAAGCTGCACTCGAAGCTCACATTCGCTTCCGTCGATGCATACGCGAACGACGCGTTCCGCTCCTTCGTACGCGCAGACGGCTGCTTGGTGAACGACGTGTCCGGCGCGATGGTGTCCACCGTGAACGTGAGCGGGCTCGAGGCGGCGCTCTCGTGACCAGCCGCGTCGCGCGCGGTCGCCGTCACCGAGTGCGCGCCTTCTGCAAGCGCCGACGAGGGAGCGCACGTCCACTGAGAGCCGGCGTTCGTCGAGGCCGTGCAGACCGTGACGGATCCCTCGCGCACGATCACCTGGCTGCCGGCCTCCGCCGTGCCCTCGAGCATCGGGGTCCCGGTAGCGAGGAACGCGCCTGATGCCGGTGCGGTGAACGCGGGGGCTACCGGCGGGATCGTGTCGATGGTGAACGTGCTGGGCGTCGAAGCAGGGCTCACGTTGCCCGCGTCGTCGACGGCGGTCGCCGTGATCGAATGAGCGCCCTCGGCCAGCGGCGTGGTCGGCAAGCAGCCCCACTCCCCCGCGGCGTTCGTCGTCGCCGTGCAGAGCTCGGTCGCGCCTTCTCGAACGGTGACCAGGCTCTCGTGCTCCGCCGTGCCCGCGATCACTGCGGGCGAGGCCGTGAGCAGAGCGCCCGACGCCGGGATGACGATGACGGGCGCCGCGGGCGCCGTCGGATCGATGTCGATCGTCACCGAGGCCGCCGTCTCCGTCGCGCTCAGCACGGTCGACGAGACGACCACAGCGTGGGAGCCCTCCGACGCGCCGGCCAGGTTGCATGACCAGCTTCCGTCGTTGCCGACGGTGACGGTGCATGCAGGCGCTGCAGCGCCGTCGAGGTACACGCGAACCGTCGCTCCCGGAGTCGCGACGCCGCCGACATTCCCGCTCGTGCGACGCGCGGGTGGCGGCGGGCTCGTCAGCACCGGGACGCGCTGGCAGATCGACAGCGCGTCGACGCGATACGTGACAGGCGTATTCGAATTGTCGTTCAGCGCGCAGTCCGTGTCGATCAGCGCAAGACGCACGTCGCCCGTGACCGCATCGAAGTCGCGTTGCTGACCGGCCCCCGCAGCCTCGGCTACAGCTCGAGTCGCCGCACCGCCACCGACGAAGCCGAGCGAGAAGCGCTGCACGCCCGCTGCCGAGCTGTAGTTGACGCCGACGACGCCCGGATACCAGCTGCCGCCCCCGGAGTAGCTCACGGCTCCAGCGACGTAGCGCACGCGGTAGCGCCCTGGCGCGCCGAGCGCAGCCTGGACGGCGCTGGATGCGAGCGTTGGCTCGGTCATGCTCGAGACCTGCGTGCAGTCCGTACGACCGAGTCGCGTGTACACTGCACGTACGCCCGTGTTCCTGCAGCCATACTCAGCCTCGACATGACAGCTCGCATCGCAGCCGTCGCCGACGGTGAGGTTGCCGTCGTCACATTCTTCGGAGGCCGCCTTGACGCCATCGCCGCACGCGACCGCGCATACCGAGGGATTGCCGAGACAGGTGTAGCCCGGCTCGACGTTGCAGGCAGCGTCGCAGCCGTCACCGGCCTTGAGGTTCCCGTCGTCGCACGCCTCGCCGCCCGCTCGGATGCCGTCGCCGCAACGCGCGACACAGGCGCTCGGCTTGCCGCTGCAGCCATATCCGGCCTCCACGCGGCAGAAGCCGTCGCAACCGTCACCGGTGACCTTGTTCCCGTCGTCGCACGCCTCGCCGGCCTCGATGGTGCCGTTTCCACACGTGTTGACGCAGCTCGTGCCGGGCGTCGGGCAGCGCCATCCCGCCTCCACTTGGCACACGCCGCTGCAGCCGTCGCCAGAAGCGTGGTTGCCGTCGTCGCACGATTCGTTGCCCGCAACGATGCCGTCACCACAAGCGGTACTGCACGCGCTCGGTGCGCCGGAGCAGGAGTACCCGACCTCGACACGGCATCCGAAAGAACAACCGTCGCCGGAGACTTTGTTGCCGTCGTCGCAGGTCTCGTTGGCGTCGAGAACGCCATTGCCACATGTCGCCACACAGCTCGAAAGTCCGCTCGCAGGGGTGCTGCATGCGTACCCGCGCTCGAGCCGGCAGTCGCTGCTACAGCCGTCGCCCGCCACGAGGTTCCCGTCGTCACATTGCTCGCCGGGATTCACCGTGCCGTTGCCACACGTCATCACGCACGCCTGTCCCGCAGTGGGGCACGCGTAGCCGAGCTCGAGTGTGCAGACGTTCGAGCAGCCGTCACCGAACGTCGTATTGCCGTCGTCGCAGAGCTCGCCGGGATCCAGCCGACCATTGCCACACGTGCGCGTGCAGCTCGAAGGAGCGCCGCTGCACTCGTAACCACGCTCGATCCGACACGACGCGGAGCAGCCGTCACCCACGCGCTGATTGCCGTCATCGCAGAGCTCGCCGGGATCGATGACGCCGTTCCCGCACGTCGCGACGCACGCGGCTCCGGGGACCGGGCAGGCACGCCCGGCCTCCACGCGGCAGCTCGCGCTGCACCCGTCCCCGCTGGTCTTGTTGCCGTCGTCGCATTCCTCGCTCGCGTTGAGGACGCCGTTGCCACAGGTCGCGGCGCACACGCTGGGAGCGCCGGTGCAGGCGTAGCCCGGCTCGATCCCGCAGGTCGCGCTGCAGCCGTCGTTGTTCGCGACGTTGCCATCGTCGCAGTCCTCACGCGGAGAGAGGATGCCGTCACCACAACGATCGTCGTAGGCGTCGACGACGAGGTAGCGATAGGCGTTCGGGAGACTCTCCTCGTTCTCGTTGCAGATCGTGATCCGATTCAGCCCGCTACGCCACGGTGCGTTCGGGCCGAACTCCCGCACGATGTTCTTCTGCCATGGCTGGCCGCCCGGCTGGGAGACGACGACCGGCAAGAACGGCGTCCCGTTGACCTGAGCACTGTCGAAGTCGTTGTCGTTGAACATCGCCAGCCGGACGCGGAAGCGCGCGACGTCCAGCGTCGAGGGCAAGAGGAAGTCTTGATAGACGCAGACCGGCGCTCCGAGCGGCGCCGCCATGAAGCGCGCCGTCTGGAGCTCCTGCGGCCAGTCGTTGGCGGTGCGAACGCTGGTGGCGGCGCCCGTGGTCGTACCGCTGTAGAACCAGTGGGGGTCGGCGCCGCTCTCCAGGCGACGGTTCTGCGTGTCGACGCCGGTGTTGAACAGCATCGCTCCCGAGCTCACGCAGCGGCTCGGGCTGCCCGCACACGAGAAGCCGGGCTCCACCTCGCAGAGGCGGCTGCAGCCGTCGCCTTCGACCTGGTTGCCGTCGTCGCAGGTCTCCTGGTCGAAGTTCGGCCACTGGCGATTGTCCACTACGCCGTTGCCACACAACGAGAGACCGCAGTCGGCGGAGCAGCCGTTGCTGTCCGCGATGGTGTTGCCGTCGTCGCAAGCCTCGCCGGTGTTCACGACGCCGTTGCCACACAGGCTCGCCAACGAGCAGGAGCGTCCGGGCACGTGACAGAGAAAGCCGGCCTCGATGACACCGGCGGCGGAGCATCCGTCGCCGGAGACGGGGTTGCCATCGTCACACTGCTCGCCCGCTTCGAGCTTGCCGTTCCCTACGAGGGCGAAGGACTGACTCCCCACCTCCACGTGTTCGGCGGCGGGCGTGCCTTTCCCGCAAGCGATGACCGTCAAGGACAGCGCGAGGAGCGCTACGGCGATCGTGTTCCAGCGTGCAGTCTCGTGCGACGGGCGAAGTGGGTTCATGACAGGTCTCGATCGGATAGAGAGGCGCGACGCGGGTCGAACGGACCATCCGCGATCCGGTAACAGTCGCTGCTGCCCCGTCCCGACACAAGGTGAAAGACGGCATAAACGACAGAACGCGTATCCGCGAATGTGCGCGAGCCTCGCTCCTTTTTTCTTCTCGAGCCTTGCGAACCTTACGAACCTTGCGAGCCTCGCGAGTAGGAGCGCGCTAGTCCCTGCAAGAAAACGCTGCTACCGGTGAGAGCCCTCGGGGGGCCTGAAATCGGAGCTCGTTCGATGTCTCTTCGCAATCAGACCGCGCGCGAAGCGGTCGCGGCGCTCGTGTCGGCAGGGCTCCTTATTTCGTGCACCGGCGACAGTCGAGCGACGTCTGAACGGGGCACGAGCGAGAGCAACACGCAGCGCAGCGCTCTCCTCGTCGCCCCGGGCTGGTCCGGAACAGCCGCCATGGCCTCGAGCCGCGCGCAGCATGCGGCGGTCCTTCTGCCGACGGGCAAGCTCCTCGTGATCAACGGCGTCTCCAGCAGCGGCTTCGTCGGCACGGCTGAGCTCTACGATCCCGCCACCAACACGTGGACCGCTGCGGGCGCCCCAGGGATCCCGGGCAACGTCACGACGGCGGTCGTGCTGCCGAGCGGCAAGGTCCTCGCGGTGTCCGACGAATCGACGAAGGGCTCGCTCTACGATCCGATCGCTGGAACGTGGACCGCCACGCAGCCGATGTCGGCCGCTCGTTCGATCCCGACGCTCACCGTCTTGAACAGCGGAAAGGTGCTGGTGGCGGGCGGCTCGGACCTCGCGACGGCGGAGCTCTACGACCCGGACACGAACACGTTCTCTCCGACCGGCTCCCTCTCCGCCGTTCGCCGCGCGTTCTGCGCCACGCTCCTTCGCGACGGACGAGTGCTCGCCGCGAGCGGTTTCAACGGGACCGGCGAAGTCCCGAGCGCGGAGATCTACCACCCGGCCACCGGAACGTGGAGCGCAGCTGCGCCGCCGCTCGTCCCTCGGCACTACGCGACGAGCACGCTCTTGCCGAACGGCCGCGTCCTCCTCGCCGGCGGCTTTGGAGCCTCCGGCGTGCTCACATTCTCCGAGCTCTACGACCCCGCGGCGAACACCTGGACCGCGACCGGCAGCCTTACGTTTCCGCGGAACGGACACGACGCGACGCTGCTCCCCAACGGAAAGGTGATCGTCATCGGGGGCAGCGACGGCGCGCGGAACCCGCAGGTCATCGCCGAGCTGTACAATCCGGCGACCGGAACGTGGACCGGTGCGGGCTCGCTGGCGACGGGTCGGGAGAACGCGACCGCGACGCTCTTGCCGACCGGCAAAGTGTTCGTCGCCGGGGGGTTCAGGTCGAATCCCGCCCCCACCACCTTCTTCGCGACCACGGAGCTCTACGATCCGGGCGTGAACGCCTGGTCTCCGGCAGGCGCGCCGGCGGGCCGCCTGGACGGCGTCGCCGCGCTGCTTCCGTCGGGCAAGGTGCTCGTGGCCGGCGGTCGGAACGGCGCGGGCAACTCGGTCGCGACCGCGGAGCTCTACGATCGGACCACGAACACCTGGTCTGCGGCGGGGGCTCTCGCGACGCCACGCGAGCGTGCCTCGGCGACGTTGCTGCCGAACGGAAAGGTGCTCGTGGCCGGCGGCCTGAACGGAGCGTCGGCGCTCGCCGCGACCGAACAATTCGATCCGGCTGCGAACACGTGGAGCGGCGCAGCGGCGCTGGCCGGAGCGCGGCACTCTCACACGACCACGCTCCTCGCGGATGGGCGGGTCCTCGTCGTCGGCGGTGACAACGGCAGCGCGGTGCTCGCGACCGCGGAGCGCTACGATCCGGGCGCCAACGCCTGGTCCGCGGCGGGCTCGATCGCGTCGGCCCGTGCAGGCCATGCGGCCGTGCGGCTGGCGAACGGCAAGGTGCTCGTCGCCGGCGGGCGGAACGGCGCCGGCGCCGCGATCGACTCCACCAGCATCTACGATCCGGCCACGAACGCGTGGGCGCCCGCAGCTTCTCTTGCTCACGCACGTGAAGGCCTCACGCTCACGCTGCTCCCTTCGGGCAAGGTCCTCGCAGCGGCCGGTCTCGCGGCCGGCGCCGCCCTCGCGACCAGCGAGATCTACGATCCGTCGGCGAACGCGTGGGCGCCCGGCCCCACGCTCGCGCAGGCGCGATATCGGCACAGGGCGACGCTGATGCCTTCGGGGAAGGTGCTGCTCGCTGGCGGCCTGCGGGCAGCGGGGACCTTCGCCGACGTGGCCGAGACCTACGATCCGACGAGCCGCGAGCTCACCGCGGTGGCCACGCCCGGCGTCCGCGGCGGGATCGTCGCTGCAGCGCTTCCTTCGGGGGAGGTGCTCGTCGCCGGCGGCACGAGCGCGCCCACTGCGCAGCTCTACGAGGACACCGGCGCCGCCGTCGAGTGGCGTCCTTCCGTCACGGCGCCCAGCTCGCTCGTCCGGGGCTGTCCGGCCGTCCTCGAAGGCGAGCGCTTCCGCGGGATCTCCGGCGGCAGCGCCGGCAGCTACCTCGACTCGTCGTCCAACTTCCCGCTCGTGCGGATGCGCGCAGCCGAAGGCGGCCAGCTCTGGACGCTTCCGGCGAGCTCGACGTCGACGACGCGCGCGACGGTGATGGTCCCCGTCGACCTCCCGGCGGGAAGCTACGGCCTTTCGATCTTCGCCAACGCGATCTCCGGTGGTCGCGTGGTGACGGTCAGCCCCAACTCGGCCCCCACGGCCCAGGCGACCGCCGCGACGACGATGAACGACACCGCCGTCGCCATCACGGTCACGGCGAGCGATCCCGACGCCGGACAGGCGTTGACGTTCGCCCTCGTCACGCCACCTCAGCACGGAACGCTGAGCGGCTCGCTCCCGTCCGTCACGTACACGCCGAACGCAGGCTACGTCGGCGCAGACAGCTTCACCTATCGGGCGAAGGACTGCGGCCTCGAGAGCAACCTCGCCACCGTGAGCATCACGATCCACGATCGGCCGCCCACGATCACCTGCCCGGCCGACGTCGTCATCGAAGCCACGAGCGAAGGCGGCGCGGTGGCCAGCTGGCCTCCGGCAACGGCCACGGACACGCTCACGCCGTCGCCGACGATCACGTATTCGCCACCGCTCGGAGGCACACTGCCGCTGGGCAACACGACCGTGACCGCCACCGCCGAGGACTCCGGCGGTAACACTGCATCCTGCACGTTCCAGGTGAGCGTGAGGGACACGACCCCGCCGGTGATCACGTGCCCCGCGAACGTCGTCGTCGAAGCGACGAGCCCCGCCGGAGCAGCCGCGACCTGGCCACCGGCAACGGTCACCGACACAGCGTCGGCGCCTGCGATCACCTACTCGCCTCCGCTCGGAAGCACCTTCCCGCTCGGGAGCACGACGGTGACGGCCGAGGCCAAGGACGCTTCGGGGAACGAGGTCACCTGCACCTTCGACGTGCTGGTCAAGGACACGACGCCACCATCCGTGACCTGTCCAGCCGACATCACGGTGACCGCATCGAGCTCCGCGGGCGCGGTGGTCACATTCGCTCTCCCCGAAGGGAGCGACAAGGCCTCGCCCGTGACGGTCACTGCGGCGCCGCCCTCGGGCAGCACCTTCCCGATCGGCGCCGCGCCCGTCACCATCACGGCGACCGACACCTCCGGCAACTCGACGAACTGCACCTTCCAGGTGCTGGTGCAGCTGGCAGCCAACGACGACGCCGGTGCGCCGCAAGCCGACGCCGGCGGCGAGCCCACGGTCGAAGAAGGAGGTAGCGGCTGCGGCTGCCGCGAGAGCCCGAGTCGAGCGAGCTCGTCATCGCTCGCGCTCATGCTCGGCGTGGCTGTTTGGATCGGGCGACGGGGACGCCGCCCCTCGCTCACCACGACGCGTTGAGCGGATCACGACGAGCCGGCTCCGACCGCCTCGTCGAGTGAACAGTTTGATCAATGTCGACCGATTGTTCATCCGCGCCCACCGTCGTATCAATCCGGGCATGACGAATCGACTCGAGCTGTTTCTGGTCCCGAAGTGGTGCTCTCTCGTTCCCAACATCGTGCTCCACGAGCTCGGGATCGACTTCGAGCTCACGTTCGTCCATCCGACGACGAAGGTGACCGCGAAGGGGGACGACTTCCACGCGATTCATCCGCTTGGCTACGTCCCTGCCCTCCGACTCGAAGACGGAACCGTCCTCGGCGAGACCGCGACGATCGTGCGCTACCTCGCCGACGCATATCCCGAGCGAAGACTCGCGCCCGAGCCGGGCACGCAGGAGCGTCTGCGGCTCGAGGAGCTCCTCGTGTTCATCGCCACCGAGCTCCACAAGGGAGTCGCGCCTTTCACGATCATGCGAAACCCGAGCGAAGACAGCAAAGCCTGGGCGGCCGAGCGCCTCGCCGCCCGCATCGACCTCCTGGAACGGAAGCTCGGCGAACGGCCGTTCTTCGTCGGGGACCGATTCACGATCGCCGATGCGTATGCGTTCTGGGCCATCCGCAACGCCGCTATCCTGGCCAAACGCAAGCTGTCTCCGCAGCTCCGGGCGTTCATCGAACGTGTCGGCGCGCGTCCAGCGGTCCTCGCCGCAGAAGCGGCCGAGCGGCGCCGCTCCTGACCATCATCGGGGGCGTCCAACGAGCCGGTCCGCGCAGAGCCCGACCTCCGGACCACACGGACGATGCGAAGAGCGCATCAGCCCCGAGAGCGCCGGGGCTTCACGAGGCATCCCGGCCAGACGTCGAGGAACTCTTTGAGCACCGCGACGAAGGCCTGGACGCGGACCGGCACGTGGTTGCTCCGGACATACACCGCGTAGAGCTGCTCGGGAGGAGCGGAGAACCCGGCGAGCACCGTGACGAGCGTGCCTTCGGCGATCGCCGGTGTGCCGATGTAGCTGGGAAGCCGGGCAATGCCTGCACCCGCGACGGCGAGGTCCCGGATGATCGACCACGTGTTCGCGGACACGTGACGGAAGACGATCGACGAACGCGTCGCGCCCCGAACGAACCGCCACGTAACCGGGGAGTGACGCGTCCCCATCACGAGGCACGAGTGACTCGCGAGATCGCGTGGATGCCGCGGAACACCCCTGCTCTCGAGGTATGCGGGGCTCGCGAGGAGCTCGTATTTCGTCGGCGCGCCGATCTTCTTGGCCACGAGCGACGAGGTGTCCGGCGGATCGGTCTCGAGCACGACGTCGAAGCCGTCGCGCAGGGGATCGATCTTGTCGTTCCGCAGCTCGATCTCGACCTCGACCTCGGGATGTTCGCGCGTGAACGAGGCGAGCACCTTCCCGAGCACGGCCTGACCAAGCTCGACAGGGGCACCGACGCGAAGGCGGCCGCGCGCGGCGCTCGTTCGACCGGAGACGGCGCGCTCCGCCTCCGTCAGCGCGTCGAGCGCGGCGCGGACCTGCTCGAAGTAGTGTCGGCCTTCCTCCGTGAGCGACACCCTTCGCGTCGTTCGCTCCACGAGCTTCGTCCCGAGCCGATCCTCGAGACGCCGGATCTGGACGCTGACCGTCGACGCCGGTGAAGACAGAGCGTTCGCTGCCGCGCGGAAGTTTCCGGTCTCGGCGACCTTCGCGAAGGCATGCACGGCGTAGAAGTCGGGGCGGTCCACCGGCCCATGATGAACAATCGGTCAGGATTGATCAATTGGGCCCGGCACGATCGCGTGAGACGACCCCCCGGCTGCGTTCGGCGGGGTGGTGGGCCCGCGAAGGCAAGGCTGGCTCTCAGGGGTCCGCCGGAGCGCGGGGGCGCCACGCATACGTCGCCGTTCGCGGCGTGCCCTCCAACGGCACGGCCGCCGACATCCGGGCACCGAGCGGCCAGACCGCGAGCTCTTGACCTCGCGGGATGAGGACGGT
>JAEXCN010000544.1 GCA_023402175.1 Pseudomonadota bacterium
CTTCAGCGTGACCGGGTTGATGCTGTGGCAGCCCGTGAAGCTGCAGGACGCCTGCTCGCCGGCTTCTCGTGCGACCTGCGGGGCGCCCATGATCTTGAGGGCGGCCTTCGCGAGGTCCTCGTCGGTGAGGTCGTGGGCCGAAGTCTCGGCGTCGTCCTCGACCGTCGAGGAGCAGGCGAGAGCGGAGGCGGCGCCGGTAGCAACGAGGAGGAGGGTCAAGCCGAGCTTACGCATGGTGACCGGACCTCTGCAGCCGGTATGCCATGGTGCGCACAGGGTGGGATAGCGCTTTCGCCCGCGAATTTCCGCGAAGTTACCTGCAACGAATCTTCGGTGTGAGAGGATGTAGGTATGAGTAATCCAGGGCTCGGTGGGAGACGAATGATCCGCTATCGGCGTCCGTGAAACGTCGCTCGGCGGATCGATTTCCAGCACTTAGGCGCGTTTTCTTGGCGCTCGACGCTTGGCATTGGGGCTGCACCTACATCGTCCGCCATGCGTCCCCTCAAAGCGACCCTTCTTCTTCTCGCGTCCCTCGCCGCCGCGACGTCCTCCGCGGTCCTCGTCAACTGCGCTGCTCCGGAGGAAGAGGAGGAGGCCTCGGAGGATGCCGTCACCGGCGTCAACAACACGCTCGGTCTCGGCCTCGTCTACGACAGCGCGACGAGCAAGGTGAAGGCGACGCTCAAGAAGCCGCTCGGCACCGGCGAGAAGCTCTTCATCCGCGTGCGCCGCGGGACGATCAAGCACGAGTCCCAGAAGAACCTCGATTGCGGAAAGCTCACGGAGGCGCCGCCGATCACGAAGGGCGATCCGCTCTCGAACGGCAAGGCGATCTACGAGGGCCCCTCCGTCAGCAAAGAGCTCGTGAACCTGCTCACGATCTACAACGACGAGCGCTGGTACGGCGGCAACGAGACTCCCGACATGCGCGCCGAGGTCGAGAAGGGCCCGGACGCGATCGTCGAAGCGTGCGTGCTCCACGACGGCAAGGTCCGCGCGAAGCTGCTCACGAACCTCGCGTACGCCTGGGACCGCGGCGAGGACCTGAAGCGGCAGACGAGCACCAGCAACCGGTCGATCCACTTCCTCGGCGGCGACGCCGGCGTCGAGGGCGAAGAGGACGCCGGGCAGATCGACGACGGCCGCGATGCGGGCGGCGGCGAGCCGGGCCCGTCCCTCCTGCCCGAGGGGCCCGCGTACAACACGATCGACTACGCCAACCTCTGCACCCAGGAGCTCGGCGAGATCCCGTTCTTCAAGAAGCTCGGCGACGGCAAGTACGAGACGTTCGACTGCCGCGACTTCGTCGGCTCGAACGGCGACGAGCCCGGCGGCCCGATCGAGGGCGTCGAGGGCGCGGCCATCCCGCTCTCGGTCAACGACCAGCCGCAGACGGAATGCAGCGACGGACGTACCTCGAGCCGCAGCTACGACTGCGTCGACAAGTGTGACAACGCGATGTGGCTCACGGCGTCTTCACACACGGGCCTCGGTCGCAAGGCGGCCTGCCAGCCGGGCGTCACGGTGACGACGGCGAAGAACGACAAAGGAACGCACTGGGTCCTGCTGTGCCGCAAGGTCGACAACAGCAATGGCGAGTCGATGATGCGGACGAAGGTCTTCAACGACATCGCGATCGTCGGAAGCAACCCGCGCACGGGCAAGACCTGCTTCTTCCAGAACAAGGAGAACATCGGCAACGACGGCTCGCGCGTCACGCACCCCGGCGACGTCGCTCGCTCGAGCGCGATCTGGCCGTCCACCCCGTCGAGCTACTGCACGAAGAACTGCCATGCGGCCGATGCCTGGGTGCACTCGCCGTGGATCGATCAGGCGAAGCGCGCGGACGGCAAGTCGATCGTTCCGAAGATGGGCGAGCAGCGCGACCTGCCGATCTCGAATCTCGAGCTGCCCTACAAGCTGATCAACGGTCCGGCACAGGGCTTCGAGCTCCCGAAGCAGCTCGTGAGCGAGGACGTCGCGCCGTGCACGACCTGTCACCGCGTCGCCGGCAAGGCCTTCGCCGAGTTCGCCGAGTGGTCGACGGGTACGGGCGACCCCTACTACAGCAAGATCACCGACGCCTATAAGACGTTCGAGAAGTCGCACTGGATGCCGCTCCGCCTCGAGGGGCTCACCGCCGAGACCTTCCCGACCTCGAAGTGGGGCGTCGCGGTGAAGCACATCCGCACCTGCATGGACAACTCCAGCGCCGAGGGATGCGAGTGGGCAGACGTCCCGCAGTGACGCGCTCTCGGCGGCGATCGAGCGCGCCGACGTGACCGCATCAAAAGCGACGAGACCAGCCGACTGCGCGTCGAGCTGGTCTCGGTGATTTTTGGGGGAACCTTCGAGGCTCGGGCTCACTCGCCCTTCTTCGAATCGTCCTTTTTCGAATCGTCCTTGGTCGTGTCGTCCGTCTTTTTGTCGCTGCCCTCGCTCTTCGGCTCGATCGAGCCGGCTCCAGCATCGTGCGAATCGGGAGGCGGCGGCGGAGCCTCGACGAGCGGCGGAGCCTCGACCGGCGGCGGATCGAACTCGTCCCTCGGGGCGTACTTCGCGACGCCCTTCTGGTCCGCGACCATGTCTGCGGCCCCGGCCGTCCACGGAGCGTCCTTCGGCGGACCATCCGACTTCATGTCGCCGTGATCGTCGTCGTCGCCTGTCGGCGGCGGCATCCCGTTCGGATCGGAGCACGTCAACATGACCGCGCTGCTGCACTCGGAGACGCACTGAGCGGCGACCTTCGCCTTGCACGTCGTGAATCCCTGGACCGAGCACTTGATCTCGCAGGCGACCTTCGCCTCGACGGTGCAGGTCGCGTTGCACTGAGCCTTGCAGCTTCCGTCGCAGGAAGAGTCGGCCTGGGCATGGCACGTGTCGTAGCACTGCGTTGCGCAGTCACCGCCGCACGACAGGAGGCACTGCGCGGTGTTGATCGCGCCGGCGCACATCTTCTTGCAGCTGTCGTTGCATCGGTTGTGGCACGAGCCCTGGCAGTCGTTGACGACGCCGGCCTTGCAGCCGATTTCGCAGTCCGAGTTGCAGTCGTCGAGGCATGTCCCCGTCGCCTCGGCGCCGCACTGGCCGTCGCACTGCGCGCCGAGTGTCGCGTCGCACACGGCGTCGAAGTCGATCTCCGAGCATTTCAGCGGACAGTCGACCTTCGCCGTCATGAAGCAGCCGACCACGGGGCCTCCGGCGTGGAGACCGGCCTTCGTGTCGTCCTTGGTGTCGCCCGCCAGCGCGCAGCCTAGAGCCCAGCTCGCGATGGTGATTCCCGCCGCGACCAGCGGCCGGAAGCGAAATCGATCGAGGGGGCGAAGATCCCCGGACAACATGAGCTGAGACTGATGCATGTGAAGCTCCCCAGATGAGCCAACGGAATGTGGGAAGAGGAGGGAAGGGGATCGGCGATGGGGTTGCATCGTCGGGATCCGAGGGCCAACCGCAGAGGCCGTGGACCTGCCACGACCTCTGCGGCGGCGGATCGAACGGGCGTTCTAGAGAACGGCGCCGTTACTCGGGCTTCGCGACATGGTCACCGAGCTGCAGGGCATCGGCCTCGTCTGCAGCAGGCGCGGCGATCGTCGGCGCGATCACGGGGACAGCGCCCGCGACACCGCAACCGGCGAACGACTGACCGAAGTCCTGGTTCGCGGCAACCGCATTGGCGGAGTTACCCGTGAACACGCGGACGATGGCGTTCTGGCTGTTCGCCGTGACGTTGAGCTTGAGCACGAGGTTCCGCGAGTTGAACTTGCTCAAGTTGGAGAAGGTCTGGAAGCGCTGGCTCAGCTGCTTGTTGAGCGCCGTCTGCGTCGACGCCGACTGAGCCTGCTGGTTGGCCATCGTGTCCGTAGCCGCGAGCGAGGCCGAGTTGGCCGCCTCGTTGAGCTGCGACGTGGCCGCGTTCTTGACGAAGTTGGTGGTCGTCGCCGAGTCGGCCGTCGCGAGACGATCGCTCGTGACCGCGAGGTTGTCGATGACGTCCTGGCGGTTGTACGAGTTGTTCGAATTCGCGTCGTTGTGGACGTTCGACCTGCTGGTGGAGCGGTCCGCCAGGTTGGCCGAGTTCTGCGTATTCGCACGCGACGCCTGGTCGCTCGCGGACGCGGCCTGATTGAACTGGCTCGCGCGCGCGTTGCTGAACACGTCCGACAGCTCGTTGTTGCGGGCCGTCATGCGCGCGTTGCTGAACACGTCGGACAGGTTGTTGTTGAACGAGCTCTGGCGCGCGTTGGCGAAGACGTTCGAGAACTCGTTGTTCCGAGCGTTCGCGCGGGCGTTGCTGAACTCGTTCGCGAACTGGTTGTTCGACGCGCTCTGGCGCGCGTTGGCGAAGACGTTCGAGAACTCGTTGTTGCGGGAGTTCGCGGCTGCGTTGCTGAACTGGTCCGCGAACACGTCGTTCGACGAGCTCGCACGCGAGTTGGCGAAGACGTTCGAGAACTCGTTGTTGCGCGAGTTCGCGGCGGCGTTGTTGAACTGGTTCGCGAACACGTTGTTGGACGAGTTCGCGCGCGAGTTGCTGAACACGTCGGCGAACTGGCTGTTGAACAGGTTCGCGAACGTGCTGCTGTCCTGCGCCTGCGAGGCGCTCGTCCGCGCATTGCGGAACTGGTTGGCAAACACGGCATTCGAGTTGAAGTTCGCGATGTTCGCGATCGGAGCGAAGCCGAAGCCGCCGAAGCCGAAGCCGAGCGGCGCAGCGACGAGGCCGCCGCCCGCGTTGGTCGCGACCGTGCTAGCCGAGTCGAAGGCGCCCTGAGCCGCCGTCGAGTTGAGGTCGCTCGTCGCGTTGGACGCCGAACCCTGGTTCGTCAGCGAGTTCGCCCGGTTCGTCGCGCCCTGCGCCGCGTCCGCGTTCTGCGCGGAGTTGGCGATGTTGGACGCGCCCTGCGCCGCGTTCGCGGCCTGCGCGGAGTCGGCGAAGTTGTTCGCCCCCTGGGCCGCGTCGCTCGCATTGGCCGAGTTTGCCCTGTTGGACGCGCCCTGGGCCGCGTCCGCGCTCTGCGCGGAATCGGCGAAGTTGTTCGCGCCCTGGGCCGCGTCGCTCGCATTGGCCGAGTTTGCCCGGTTGCGCGCGCCCTGCGCCGCGTTCGCGCTCTGCGCGGAATCGGCGAAGTTGTTCGCGCCCTGGGCCGCATCGCTCGCCTGGGCCGAGTTCGCGATGTTGCTCGCGCCCCGGTTGGCGTCCGCGTGCTGCGCGGAGTCGAGGAAGCTGTTCGCGCCCTGGGCCGCATCGCTCGCCTGAGCCGCGTTCGCGATGTTGGTCGCGCCCTGCGTGGCACGGGCAGCTTGATCAGCATTGATGAAGCTGTTCGCGCCCTGGGTCGCGTCGCTCGCCTGGGCCGAGTTGGCCGCGTTCCACGCGTTCGCACGCGTCGCGGCATTCTGCGCGGAGTTGGCGTTGTCGAAGTGGCTCGCAGCGTTCGCGGTGTCCTGGAAGCTGTTCGCGTTGTTCGAGCTCTGCACGTTGTTGAAGCCCGAAGCATTGTTCCGCACGAACTGGCGGCTCGAGGCGTCACGTGCACTGTTCGTCGTCGTCGACGTCGTCGCGATGTTCTCCGCCGTGTTGACGGAGTTCGCGTTGACGTTGTTCATGCTCTGCGCACGCTGCGCGGCGAGCTGGCTCGCGCGCTGCGACGCGCTCGTGAAGTTCGTGACCTGATCGAGCAGATCCGTGAGCGCGAAATCGGTCGCGTTCGAGTTCTGCGTCGAGGCAATGAGCTGCTCCGCGTTGTTCTGGTCGAGCGCGAAGACCTGCGCGTTCACGTTGGAGAACGACGACTGGTCGAGCGCGACGAAGTTGATCGCGTTGTTCGACGTGATGTCGAACACGCCTGCACCATTGCAACCCTCGACAGCGAAGTGCCGCGCGGTGATCGCAGACTTCGTCTGTTGCGGCGCATCGGCCTGCTCGTCTCCACAACCGGTCACTGCGGCAGCGAGCAGGCCAAGGGCCACTCCGCTGAGCGAGTAATACTTCTTCATGTCAGTACTCCTTGTCGTCGTCACGAATGGAGAGCCCCCTACGGCGATCGCAGGGCGAGCCCACGTCCCGCGTCGGGCGAGTCGCGAGGGGGCGACCGAGCAACCGACATGCCCCCGCGGATCGGCTCGCGAACGCGGAAAGAAGGTCAGCTCGCGAGAAATTGACGCGCGGCGAACGCTGCCGAATTCATGATCGCGAGCGTGCCGAACGGCGGAGGCTGATCTCGCGGACCGCGCTCCCGCCCGCGTGAACGTGCTGATCTGCACGCGTCGCGGCCGTGCTCATTCGTACGATCGAACGAGACCGTTGCATGTAGAACGCAAGCGGGGCATTCGGAACGGCTGACGCCGCGTACACCGCTCGCTCGACCGTGAGACGATGCACCGGGTGTGAACGTCGCCGCCTCCGCCGTCCGCTCGCGTTCTTTCGGACACGATATTTTCGGGGCGATGACGGACGAGCCCGAAGACGAGCACTGCCTGTACGGAGCTCAGCGGAGCGAAGCCAGAGCTCGACTCGAGCTCTGGAGCTCGTCGTATCAGAGCTCCATCGGGCCGGTGGCTCGGCCGTTGATGAACTGCTGGACGATGCCGTTCGGCGTATTCTTGAAGTCCTCGCGCGTCCCGTAGAGCAGGACCTTTCCGCGGTAGAGCATGACGATGCGGTCCGCGATCGTGAAGATGCTCGGCAGATCGTGGCTGACGACGATCGACGTGACGCCGAGCTTGTCGGAGAGCTCACGGATGAGAGCATCGACGCGGCGAGCGCTCACGGGATCGAGCGACGTCGTCGGCTCGTCGAAGAGCACGTACGAAGGATCGAGCGTGAGCGCCCGTGCGATCGCGACCCTCTTCCGCATGCCGTCGCCGAGCTCGGGCGGATAGCGATCGGCAAACTCGTGCATGTGGACGATCTCGAGCCGGCGGCGCGCCTCGACGAGCGCGTCCTTCAGGCTGAGCGCCTTGTGCTTGCGGAGGGGCAGCGCGACGTTCTCCGCGCACGTCATCGAGTCGAAGAGCGTGGAGTGCTGGAACACCATCGCGCACTTCTTCCGGACGGGGCCCATCCGTTCCTCGTCGAACTTCGAGATGTCCTCGCCGTCGAGCCAGATCTCGCCGGAGTCGGGGTAGAGGAGCCCGACGAGGTGCTTGATGAGCACGCTCTTGCCGACGCCGGACGCGCCGATGATGAAGAACACCGATCCGGTCGGAACGTCGAAGGAGACGTCGTTCAGGACGGTCTTCGGACCGAATGATTTCACGATGTTCTTGAACTGGATCAACGGCTCGCACCTATCCTAGAACAAATCCCACGGCTGTCCGTCCAAAGGGGGAACGAACGGACGTCCGGCCGCCTCTATCGACTGCCCCAGGAAAAGAGATTCGACAGGAGCTCCTTGATGCGAACGAACCATCGATGGCTTGCCACCCTCACGCTCGCGCTGGTTTCTGCAGCCGGCCTGGCCGTCGTTCCGGCGTCGGCCGCTCCGGACACGTCCGTCAAGGACGCGATGAAGAAGATGCAGGCGCAGGTCCTGAACGGTGACACGAAGGCGCTCGCCGGGCTCTTCGATGCGACGAAGGCGAAGGGAAAGCCTGAATTTTCGAACTGGGGAGCGATCTCGGACAAGGGCAAGGCGGCCGCCGCGAAGGGCGACCTCGATGGCGCGAAGGCAACCTGCAAGGAGTGCCACGACGCCTATCGGAACGAATACAAGACGAAGTACGGCTCGAAGGCGCCCTGATCGGCGCCCTCGCCGTTGCCCCTCCATCCGAGCAGAGCGACTCGTAGTCGAGCGCGTCCTGGGCAGAGCGCTCGTAGTCGAGCGCGTCCTGAGCGACCGCGCGTCTTCGAGCGCGTTGTGCGAGGAGCGCACGTCTCGGAAGAGCCCTGCCGAGGCACCGGCTGACGTTCGCTCGCCACGCGAGGCGAAGAGCTGTCTGGTGGATAGACGCTCGAGGCCGCTCGGAGCTTCCAGGTAGAGCCCTCGCGCGGGCGATCCGGCGGGAAAATGCGAGCGGACGGCGACCGAACGGGCTGAGCCGAGCGTGCCTCGCCTCTGCCTTGGTGTCCGCCTACGAACGTTACACCTGCGTTCGATTGCAGGCTCGACGGCGCTGGCGGCGTGCATCGCGAGGCTCTCGAACACGGCCGATCGTCTCCTCTTCGTCGTCGACGGCTCGGCCGCGCGCGCGTTCACAGTTCCCGATGACGAAGGTGTGCTCCCATGGCGGGCTAGCTGGCGACAACCGCCACGAACGCCTCGGTTGCGTTCTGCACGCAATGGCCTCGTTTGATCCCGCATCGGGCGGCCGTGCTCCGGACGGCTCGAGATCGGCCCTCACGCTGAGTCCACTGCTGTAGTCCAGCGGTGCGCGCGATCAGCCTCCTCCGTATCGACGGCGCTTCGTCGGGTCGGAGGGCCGTGATCGCCGCGCGTCTTTTGGCGCAGTCTGTTTCAAGGTTCCGCGTCGCCTCCCGCTCGTCCGCGGGGCATGTCGGTTGCTCGAGCGGCCAACGCGACTCGCCCGACGCGAGGACGTGAGGCTCGCCTGCGGCAAAACGCGGGCAGGCCTCCCTACGTCGTGAAGACCAAGGAGTACTCTCATGAAAAGGTATCTCTCAAGGAGCGGAGTAGTGCTCGGGATGCTCGCTGCCGCACTCGCAGGGTGCGGGGACGAGAACGGAGCCGAGAACACAGAACAGGCGAAGACGGCAATCACTTCCAAGGGGTTCGCGGTCGCGGGCTGCGGGGGCCAGGGCATCTTCAACATCATGTCGAACCAGGCGATCAACTTCGTCGCCGTCGACCAATCGGCGTTCGCGGCCATGAACGCGCAGCTGTTCGCGATGAACGCGAACAACGTCGCTCAGCTCATCGCGTCGACTCAGCAGAACAGCGCCGTCACCAGCGAGGTGGCGCAGATGCTCGCCCAGGCGACGAACTTCACGACCGCCTCTCAGCGCGCGGCCTGGTTCGCGCAGAACCTCGCGTCGAGCATCAACAACGCGTATGCGACCACGGTCAACACCGCGAACAACATTGCGACGACGGCGAACGCGCAGAACGCCTGGAGCAACGCGGTGAGCACGACGACGGTGGCCAACACGGCTGCTGGGTTCAACAACCAGTTCACCAACAACAACGCGGCCAGCTACGCGGCTGCGGCCAACCAGACGAATGCGTTCGAGAACGCGAACGCGTTCCAGAACAACCTTGCCGCAGCGAACGGGTTCAACGCGGCGAACACGCTCGCGGCGAACCGCGCGACCGAGGGCGCGCAGGCCGTCACCAATGCCGCCGAAAACGCGGCGGCGGTGCAGGGGGCGAACAGCTTCCTGGGCGCGAATCAGGCGACGGTCGCCAACCAGGGCGCGAACAACTTCGTGAACGCCGCCGAGGCCGCGAATGCCGCGCAGGGAGCGAACACCCTCGCGAACGCTGGGCAGACCGCGATCGCCAACCAGGGCGCGAACAACATCGTGAACGCCGGCGAGGCCGCTAATGCTGCGCAGGGCGCGAACACCATCGCCAACGCTGGGCAGACCGCGATCGCCAACCAGGGCGCGAACAACATCGTGAACGCCGGGCAGGCCGCGAATGCAGCGCAAGGTGCGAACACCCTCGCCAATGCTGGGCAGAACACGATCGCCAATGCAGGCGCGAACAACGTCGCGACGGCGGCGGAGGCCGCGAATGCCGCGCAGGGCGCGAACACGGTGGCGAACGCCGGGCAGTTCACGGACGCCATGCAAGGCGCACAGGCGGTCGCGAACACGGCCGCGAACCAGGGCATGGCGGCCAACGCCGTGGGCGCGAACACCGCAATTGGGAACGCGGGCGGGGTCCAGGCGGCAAACGCCTTCGGCTTCGGCGGCGGCATCGCTGCCGCGCCGCTCGGGTTCGGCTTCGGCGGCTGGGGCTTCGGTCCGATCGCCAACATCTTCAACTTCAACACGGCCGCGGCGTTCGGCACCGGGTGGACGAACAACCAGTTCGCGAACATGGCAGCGGCGAACAACTTCGCCTTCGCGAACATGTTCAACAACGAGTTCGCCAACGTGTTCAGCAATGCGCGTATGACGGCGTTCGCGAACCAGTTCTCGAACGTGTTCAACGCCGCGCTGATGACGGTGGCGAACAACCAGTTCGCGAACGTCTTCTCGAATCAGTTCACGACGGCGTTCGCGAACGAGTTCGCGAACCTGTTCAACGTGGCGAGGCTGACCGCGTTCAACAGCGAGTTCGCGAACGTGTTCAGCAATGCGCGTATGGCGGCGTTCGCGAACCAGTTCTCGAACGTGTTCAACGTGGCCAACCTTGCCGCGTTCAACAACGAGTTCGCGAACGTGTTCAGCAATGCGCGTATGGCGGCGTTCGCGAACCAGTTCTCGAACGTGTTCAACGTGGCCAACCTGGCCGCGGTCAACAACGAGTTCGCGAACGTGTTCGCGAATCAGGCGACGTTCGCGCAGGCGAACCAGTTCTCGAACGTGTTCAACGTGGCGAGGCTGGCCGCTGTCAACAACGAGTTCTCGAACGTGTTCGCGAACGCGGCGACGGTCGCGGCGTCGAGTGCGCTCGCGAACCAGTTCAACGCTGCGGCCATGAATGCGGCGACGAACCAGTTCGCCAACGTGTTCGGCGTTGCCCAGTCGAACGTGTTCAACAACTTCGCGGCGGCTCAGCAGGCCACGGCGGCGCAGAACCAGGCCGCCAACGTGAACGCTGCCGGGTTCACCCAGAACGCGGCGGTCGTCCACAACAACGCGAACACGCAGAACGCGTACAACGTCGGCAACATCGCGACGACGACGGTGGTCAACGCGAACCAGCTCAACGCGGCCGAGTTCGCGACGACGCAGAACGCAATCGCGAACCAGGCCACGACGGCGACGGCCGAGGCGCTGAACTCGGCGAACCTCGCCGCGGCCAACGTTGCGGCGACGCAGAACGCGTTCGCAGCGACGACGTCGGCGGCCACCAATCAGGCCATGGCGCAGCAGTTCCAGACGTTCACCAACCTCACGCAGTTCAACGCGACCAACGTCGCGCTCGCGCTGGACGTCACGGCCAACACGCAGAACGCGATCGTCGGCGTGTTCACCGGCAACGTGGCCAACCAGGTTGCGGCGAACCAGGACTTCGCGGCCGCGTTCCTCGGCTGCGGTCTGGCCGGGCCGATCGCTGCCCCGCTCATCGCGCCGGCGTCCGCCGACGGCCCGGCTGTCGAGGCCGCTGACGCCGTCGAGCTCGGCGACCGCGTCGCCAAGCCGGAGTAAGAAAGGAGAGAGCAGACTCAGTACCCCTACACGTCACGTCGTCACTCGAATGGGGCCACGCAGGGGACGCGCCACGCGCGCGGCCTCTGCGCTGGCTTTTTGTCGGCCGCGAGCTCGTCGTCGGGATCGGGCGCGAACGTGGCATCGGACGCGCCCGAGCTCGACGCTTACGCCCCCGACATCGAGGTCCGTGACCATCCGCGGGAAGGCGCTGCTCCAGCGTGAGCCGGAGCGTAGCGCCGCACCGCGGGGCCGAGGGGTGCGGACGCTCGCGTCAAATTCTGGCTCAATCGGCGTGAGTCGTTAGACTCCGGCGACGGCTCCGTGCCCCTGCTTACCATGACGACCCATCAGCTCGAGTCCGGGGACTTCGTTACGAACGCCGTCAGGCTCGTTCGGCCTCTCGCCGAAGGCGGGATGGGGCGAGTCTGGATCGCCGAGCACCTGGGTCTGCACGCGCAGGTCGTCGTGAAGCTGATGGCTCCGGAGATGGCGGAGCGACCCGATGGCGCGGAGCGCTTCGCCCGCGAGGCCGCGGCGTGTGCTGCGATCAAAAGCCCGCACGTGGTGCAGGTGTTCGATCACGGCGTGACCGCCGATGCGACGCCGTACATGGTCATGGAGCTCCTCGAGGGCAAGGACCTCGGCGCGTACCTCGCAGAGCGCGGGCGGATGGAGCCGATGGACGTCGTCGAGCTCGTCGTCCAGGTCGGCAAGGCGCTCTCGAAGGCTCACAAGGCGTCGATCATCCATCGCGACATCAAGCCCGAGAACATCTTCCTCTGCGACACCGAAGGCGGAGAGATCTTCGTCAAGCTGCTCGACTTCGGTACCGCGCGCCGCGAGACGGAGACCACGTCGCGTACGACGGTGCCCGGGCAGATCATGGGCACGCCCTATTACATGAGCCCGGAGCAGAGCGTCGGAGCGTCGGACATCGACGAGCGGTCGGACATCTGGTCGCTCGGCGTCGTCGCTTTCGAGGCGCTCACGGGCAAGAAGCCGTTCGATGGGGCGTCGGTCGGAGCGATCACGATCGCCATCCACGGCCCGCTCCCGAAGCTCACGGACATCGTTCCCGATCTGCCGCCCGCGGTCGATGCATGGTTCGAACGCGCGTGCGCGCAGCTCCCGCAGGACAGGTTTGCGACGGCGCGCGAGGCGACGAACGCGCTCGTCGAGGCGGTGACAGGCACGGCCCCCGTCGATCAGCCGACGGAGTCGGTCTGTTTCCCGACTGTCGAGACGAAGGGCGGAAGCACGCCGGTCACGCCCGTCACGCGCCCGATCGAGCCACTCATCGCGTCGCTCCCACCGCCCGGCTCCGAGAAGCGTTTCACGACGATCGCGGCGGGCGCCGTGATGGCCGTGGCGGCGGCGGCGATGATCGCGATCGTCGCTGGTCGATCGCCTTCGCTCGCGCAGCCCGCGCAGCCTGAAGCGCCGCCCGCCACGCAGGCGGCGGCGCCTCCGCCGCCGACGGCCGAGGTACCCGGCGTCGAAGCAAAGTCCGCAGCGCCGCCGACCACGGCGGAGCACAACGTCGAGCAGCATGTAGCTCCGCCGGCCGAGCGACCCGCACCGCAGGACGAAGGGAAGCTCGCGAAGAAGGCGGAGAGCGCTCCGAGCAAGGCGCCGGCGGCTCCGGCGACGCGCGCGGCGGAGACGGCTCGCGACGCACGTGCAAAGACGCCGAGGACGACGTTGCCGCCTCAGCGAGGCTCGCGAGCGACGAGCAAGGAAGGTACGGACGACGACCTCGTCCGGTTGTCGAACGCCGCCACGAAGCACGCCGAGTCGGCTCCCGCGGAGCCTGCGCCGTCGCCGCAACCGCAGCCGGCGGTCACTTCGCAGCCGGAGCCTCCGCCACTTCCAGCGCCTGCGCCTGCATCCGAGCCGTGATGGGCTAGAGCCCGTCGATGGAGCCGGTGCCGGAGCTGCGATGCGTCCGGCCCATGATGGGCTAGAGCCCTCCGCGCAGCGACGGACGTGTGGTCTTGGAGATGCAACGCAGTGGATCGAGAGGACCGCGCGTCATGATCTCCTTGATGCACTGCTTGCTCACCGCTGGCTTTGGAACGACTCTCGTGCTCGGCGCCTGCGCGAGCTCGATCGACGAGCCGTTCGCGAACGAGTCGACAGAATGTGGACCGAGCACGTCCGCAGACGCCGAACCGCAGGCCGAGATGAGCCATCCGTCGACGCGGCCCCCCATCTACTGGCACCCGCTGGGCGAAGAGGGACAGGGGAACGTCCCGCATCCGCGTCACTGCAACTACGGCGAGGCCTGGCACTGCATGGCTGGCCAGCAGGCATGGCACTGGGTGCCGCTCGACCGCACTCCACGGGAAGGCCGAGTCTCAGGCGTCGAAAGCCTCCCGGCGGGTACCGGCGATAGGTGCTGCGTACGCGTCGGTCCACGCCAGCCACGTCGCCCGTACGGCACATGACCCATCGGCTCGAGGTCTCCGCCCGGCCCGGAGGTCGCGACCTTCGACTCCACGAACCGAGCTGCGCTCGCGTCCGCGGCGTCTTCGTCCGAGGCATCGATATTGAAACGCACCGCGGTGATTGGAGGAAAGCATGGCCACCGGAGCTAAAAGCATAGCTGCACCGCAAGTGCTGAGTCTCATCCTGGGTGTCTGGCTGTTCATATCGGCGTTCATATGGCCGCACAGTCAGGCCCAGATGACGAACACGTGGATCCTCGGCGTTCTGGCCGTCGTCTTCTCGCTGGTCTCGATGTATGTGAATGCGCAAGCGCGATATCTGAACACCATACTTTCGATATGGCTCTTCATCTCCGCGTTCGCGCTCCCGCGCATCAGCATCGGCACCGCCTGGAACAACTGCATCGTGGCGATCGTGATGTTCATCGCCTCGCTCACGAGCGCCGGCGCGGCGCGTGGGCTCCGACGGGCGACCGCCTGACAGGGCACGTAGCCACGGCGCTTGGCGACAGGTCGCTGTGGAACACGAACGCAACCACTCTGGAACGGGCGCTGCAGCGCTCCCTCACGGAGAGCGAGCTTGCCCCGTCCGTTCCAGTCGTCTCGTCACCGCACCGCGCTCGTCTTGTCCGGTGGCGGCGCCCGCGGCGCCTATGAAGCCGGTGTTCTGGTCGGCTTTCACGATGTATTGGGCGCACGCGCGGAGGCGCGGCCGATCTTCGACGTGTTGAGCGGCGCGTCCGTCGGAGCGATCAACATCGCGCACCTCGCCGCGCACGCCGAGCGCGCGGACCGCGGCATTCCCGAGCTCGTCGACCTTTGGACGTCGCTGCGGCTCGAGACGCACTTCAAGCCTCGTCTGAGGACCTTCTTGGGACGTTCGCCGCTCAGTGTGGCGCGGCACGCAGCAACGGGATCTCTTGACGCGTCGAGGTGGGGTCGCGCGCTGCTCGACCCCAAGCCGTTCGAGCGCATGGTCGGAAAGCTGATCCCTTGGGGTCGGCTCCACGCGAATCTGCAGGCAGGGGTCATCCAGGCGCTGATCGTGTCGGCGTTCAACATCGGCACGGGCAGGACGAACACGTTCGTCGAGCTTGCCCCAGGCGCTTCGTTCGTACCGTTGCCCGAGCGAGATCCGAGACGGAAGTCGGGGGTGGAAACGATCACCGCCGACCACATCCTCGCGTCCGCGGCGCTGCCGCTGCTTTTCCCCGCTCGCCGCGTCGGCGACGCGTACTACTGCGACGGTGGGCTCAGGTTCAATACGCCGATCGCCCCGGCGATCCGCAGCGGAGCCAGCAAGCTCGCGATCGTCGCGCTCCGCGCCGCACATCGCGCGCCAGAGACGGGACACACGCGCGAGCAGCTCGAGCAGTACCCGCATCCCATGTTCCTCCTCGGCAAGATCTTCGATGCGCTCCTCCAGGATCCGATCGACTACGACTTGCAGGTGCTCGAGCGGTCGAACCGCGTTCTCGACGTGATGAGAGAGGCGGTCCCGCGCCCAGCGCTCGAGCAGATCGCGAAGGTGCTCGAGGCCGATCGCGGCTTGCCGTATCGACGTCTGCAAACGCTCGTGTTTCGCCCGTCCGCGACCATCGGCGTACTGGCGCTCGAGCACGTGCGCCGGCATGGCACTCCCGGCGCGAGCCTCAGCGCGTCGTTCCTCCTCGAGAGGGCAGCGTCGCTCGGCGCGCATGTCGAGGCGGACTTCTTGTCGTTCATTCTCTTCGACGGTGCGTTCGCCCGCACGCTCATCGAGCTGGGGCGGAGCGACGTTCACGCTCGCGCCGCCGAAGTTCGGGCGTTCTTCCTCGAGGGCCCTGCCGCTGCCACCTGACGCACGCGGAGCTCTCGTCGGGTGAGCTCACGGCTGCGCAGCGCCGAACTTGGGCGCGCGGCCGGCAGGCGAGTTGCTTCGACCCCGTTGTGACCCGTTCCCGCAGAGGTCAGCATGACGACGGAAGAGAGTGAACGACGCTCGAGAGAAGTTGCCGAGCGCGCGAGGGAGACGGAGTGGAAGAAGGCGAACTTCTTGCGAGACCTGTTCCTCGGCTCGTTCCGCCCCGAGCTCGCTTTTCCGTATCCCGACGAGATGCGCGGACGACCGGAGTTTCGCGCCTTCTACGACGAGCTCGCGACGTTCCTCGTGACGCGCGTCGATCCCGTCGCGATCGACGAGATCGGTGAGTACCCGGCCGACGTCATCGAAGGGCTCGCTGCGATGGGAGCCTTCGGAATGAAGATTCCGAAGGAGTACGGCGGGCTCGGCTTCACGCAGCGTGAATACGAGCGGGTGATGGAGCTCGTAGGCAGTTACGACGCGAACATCACCGCGCTCCTCTCGGCGCATCAGTCCATCGGGGTTCCGCAGCCGTTGAAGCTCTTCGGCACGGAGGACCAGAAACGCAAATACCTGCCTCGGTGCGCGCGCGGCGCCATCTCGGGCTTCGCGCTTACCGAGCCGACGGTGGGCTCGGATCCAGCGAGGATCTCGACGATCGCAGAGCCCACGGCCGACGGCTCCGCGTTCATCCTCAACGGCCGGAAGTTATGGTGCACGAACGGCACCGTCGCAGAGTTGCTCGTCGTGATGGCGAAGACGCCTCCGCACGGCGGAATCAGCGCGTTCGTCGTCGAGACAGGGTGGAAGGGCGTCGAGGTGAAACGACGTTGCCACTTCATGGGTCTCAAGGCGCTCGCGAATGCCGAGCTCGAGTTTCATGACGTCGTGATCCCGCGAGAGAACCTGATCGGCGCGGAGGGACGCGGACTGAAGATCGCCCTCGTGACCCTCAACACGGGGCGGCTGACGCTTCCCGCGGCGACTGCCGGTGCCGTGAAGGCGTGTCTCGAGATCTCACGCAAATGGTCGAGCGTTCGCGTCCAGTGGGGGCGGCCGATCGGCAAGCACGAGGCGATCGCGCACAAGCTCGGCGGCATGGCGGCGACCGCGTTTGCGATGGAGTGCGTGGCCGATCTCGCAGCGGAGATGGCCGATAGGCACGGCTACGACATCCGACTGGAAGCGGCGGCGGCGAAGGAGTGGAACACCGTCGCCGCCTGGCAGGTGGTCGATGACGCCCTCGAGATCCGCGGTGGCCGCGGCTTCGAGACAGAGCGCTCGCTCGCAGCGCGCGGGGAGGTGCCGATCGGCATCGAGCGAATGATGCGTGACTCGCGCGTGAATCGAATTTTCGAAGGCTCGAGCGAGATCATGCACCTCTTCATGGCGCGCGAAGCCGTCGACAAGCACCTCGAGGTCGCCGGAGCGCTCATCGATCCCGAGAAGGGGACGACGGCGAAGCTTGCCGCAGCGCTCCGGGCGTTCGCGTTCTATGCCGTGTGGTTTCCGATGCGCTGCGTTGGCTGGCGATGGTGGCCACGCTTCCGCGAGCTCGGCGCGCTCGCCCCGCACGTTCGCTTCATCGAGCGCACGAGCCGCAAGCTCGCGCGCTCCATCTTCTACGGCATGTTGGTGTTCCGTGCCGGCCTCGAGCATCGGCAGGCGTTTCTCTTTCGTCTCGTCGACGTCGCGATGGAGCTCTTCGCGATGACCGCCGTGATCGGCCGCGCGCGGCGCATGCACGCGAATGGGCATCCCGCGGCGCACGAGGCGGAGAGGCTGGCTGACCTCTTCTGCCGGACGAGTCGCCGCACGATCGCCGCGCGCTTCCATGCGCTCTGGCGCAACGACGATGCCCTCCAGTACGCCCTCGGGCGGAGCGTCCTCGATGGCTCCGAGGCATGGCTCGAACGGGGCATCGTCGGGCTCGGTCGCGCGGCCGCGGAGCTCAAACCGCGCGCGTTCACGAAGCCGGCGCGCCCGGCGGTCGTGGAGTCACGCGCACCGGACGAGTCGCCGATCTCGGTCAGCCCGGGAAGATGAGGAACCCGGCGCCCGAGATGAAGAAGTTCAGGATGATGATCGCGAGCGAGGTGTTGACGACCGCGCGCGTCGTCGCCCAGCCCACGCCCTCGGAGCCGCCGAAGGTCGAGAGGCCGCAGTAGCCGCTCACGATCGGGATTGCGGCGCCGTACGCGAGGCACTTGGCGAGCCCGATCGACAGGTCGCCGATGTCGACGAGCGCGATGTTGAAGAACGTCTGAAGCGGGACCTCGAACGCCACGTAGGCCGTGAGCCCGCCGACCACGAACGCCACCATGCCTGACCAGACGATCAAGCAGAGCGTCATCACCATGCTCGCGAGGAAGCGCGGCACGATGAGAAAATCGATCGGATCGGCGGCGCACATCCGGAGCGCGTCGATTTGCTCGGTCACCACCATCGACCCGAGCTCCGCGGCGATGCCGGCGCCGACGCGCGTGGCGAGCATCAGCGCGCCGATCGAGGCCGCGAAGTCGCGTACGAGCAGCTCGAGGTACGTCGCGCCGAGCATCGTGAAGTCGGGGACGACGCGCTTCGCCTGCAGCCCTGCCTGGTAGACGAGGATCATCCCGAGGAAGCCCATCGTCGTCGAGATGAAGAAGAGCGACTTGTTGCCGATCTCGTACATCTGCTGGACGAGCGCGCCCTTCTCGCGCCGTCCGCGGAACGTGTAGAAGAGCGTCCGGACGAAGACGGAGTAGAGCTCGCGACCGCCGATCAAGAGATCGATCGCTGCGGCTCCGAGGAGGCCCGCGGGCCCGAGCTCCTCGTGCTCCTGCTTCTCGATCGTTCCGACCTGACTATTGCTGCTCATCGCATCAACCGCCCAGCGCGAAGCTCACGAGGTAGTCGAGGACGAAGACGCCGGCCGCGCTCGTGACGACCGTGGCGTTGACGGCGCGGCCGACGCCCGGCGCGCCGCCCGTCGTCGCGAGCCCGAAGTGGCAGCTCGCGAGCGCCATCACGAGCCCGAAGACGACGCTCTTGAAGAGGCCGTTCGCCACGTCGCCGAAGCCGAGGAGGCCCGCCGTGAGGCCGTTGTAGAAGGTCACGGGGCTCACGCCGAGCAGCGCCTGGCCGGTGTAGGCCGCGCCGAGGAGAGCGAGCGCGTCGGCGAAGAGCGTCATCATGAACAGCGTGCTCACCATCGCGACGAACCGGGGACCGATGAGGAAGCTGATCGGATCGATCGCGAGGACGCGGAGCGCGTCGAGCTGCTCGGTCACGACCATCGTCCCGAGCTCGGCGGTGTTGTTGGCGCCGACACGTCCCGAGATCATGAGCGCAGTGAGTAGAGGCGCGATCTCGCGGAGCGTACCGAAGCCAGCGCCCCACCCGAGCAGGCCTTCGGCGCCGTACCGCTTCACGATCGTGGCGGCCTGGATGACCATGATGGCGCCCGTGAAGAGCGCGGTCACGACGACGATCGGCAGCGACTTGACCGCCATCTTGTAGAGGTTCTTCCAGACCTCGCGCGAGTCGAGGCGCGGGGGCACCAGACGAACGAGGATCCGCACGAGCAGGATCGTCATCCCGCCTGCCGTGTGCGCGGCCGAGAGAAAGCCGCCGCCGAGCGTCGCGACGAACGACGTCAACGCTCCCGGCTCTGCATCCTTGGAAGGGGTGGTCGTCTGCGCTGCCAAGCCGCAAAACTATACACGCTAAGGCGTGCATGTCCCCATCACGAAGAAGAGCTCGGCTCGGCCGTTCGCGCCCTCTGCGGACGCGGCCGCGGAGCCAGCTCCGCCGGAGAGCACGTTCCATCCGCACTCGAGCGTGGTGCGGGCGACTCAGTCGATCGGGATGCCGAGGAGCAAGTCGACGCCCGTCACGATGAGGCCGCTCGCGATCGCGACGGCGATGCCGGCGACGACGCCCAGCAGGAGTCCAGCGACGATGCCCAGGATGCCTCGGCCGGACTTGCAGTGACCGCGTGTCTTCGCGAAGTGGAACGGCAGGGAGAGGACCCCCAGATACACGATGTAGAGCGCCCGGCTCGCGATCGGCCATGCGCGTTCGAGTCGCTCCTCGTCGAGTCGCCGCTCGTCGAAGAGCACCACGGCGAACGTGAGCGCGGTCGTCACCGCCCATGAGACGAGGAGCTCGAGGACCTGAGCGCCCGGAAACATCGCGCTCGTTCCTAGAGCGGCCCTTCGGTCAGCCCGTGCACGAACTGCCGCACGCGCGGCTCGGTGCTGGTTTGTGCCTCGCGCGTCGTCCCGTCGAAGATGAGCTGTCCGCGGTACATCATGCCGACGCGATCGGTCACGGTGAGCAGGCGATCGAGATCGCTCGAGACCATGATCACGGTCGCTCCGGATGCGCGCTGCTCCTCGCGAAGAAGCTCGAAGATCTTCTGCGACGTGACGGGATCCAGCCCGGCTGCGGGCTCGTCGTAGAGCACGATCGGCGCCTGCGTGATCGTGGCGCGGGCGACGCCGACGCGCTTCTTCTGTCCGCCGGACAGGCCCGCGGGCAGACGCCCCTCGAAGCCGCTCAGTGCGACGCAGGAGAGGCGCTCCATCACGCGCGCCTTGATCTCCTCGTCCGGCAGGCTGGTGAGGCGCCGTAGCGGAAACGCGATGTTGTCGCCGACCGTCATGTGGTCGAAGAGCGCGTTGTTCTGGAAGAGCATCCCGAACTTGAGGCGCATCTTCTGGAGATCGAGCTCGGACGCCTGCGTCACGTCGATGCCGTCGACGACGATCGCTCCCGTGTCGGGCTTCATCAAGCCGACGATCATCTTGAGGAGGACGCTCTTGCCGGACGCACCGGGGCCGATGAGGCCGTAGAGGCACCCTTCGGGAACGTGCAACGTCACACCCCTGAGGACCTGGTTCGGGGGACCGCCGCCGGCGGAACGGAACGCTTTCGAGACGCCCTGGATCGTGATCATGCGCGGTCGTGAGGCCGATCCTCGGCCGCAACGTTACATCGGCTGGCCGGGGCCACGCACGCTCATCGACACGGATCGCGGAGCAGCTTGCTGCCGGGCACCGGCGGCGGCGATCTCGAGCTCGCGATCGCGGCGCATCCGCGCGACCTTCGCCCAGAGCGCGAGCGTCGCGCCTGCGAGCGCGAGGACGATCACGGCCAGGCCGGCGAACGCAGCCTTGAGCGTGTTCATCGATCCGCGCGCCACGGTGATCGGCCCCACGTGCGCGAGATCGGTCCGGCTCGTGTTCGCACGCGCCGGCCGCGGTACGAAGACGATGGCCACGTCGCCGGGCGCGACCCCCGGAGCTCCGCCGGCGACGAGGCGCTGGATCGACTCCGGCGCGAGCGGCGGCGTCGTTCCTCGATGCTCGACGAGCACGCTCGCAGAAGACTTCGGGGCGGGGCCGTCGCGGAGCGGCTCGCGGGGAGGGAGGTTCAGGTGCACGCGCGCCGCGAGGACGCCGTCGACCCCGCCGAGCGTCTTCTCGAGCTCGCCCGCGAGCCCGGCGACGAGCTGCGCGTGCTCGGCCGCCTGGCTCGGGACGAGCTGTCCGCGATCGGCCGCATCGAGCACGCCGCGTGTCTTCGGTCGGGGCAGCTCCTCCTCGCGCATCGTCACGAGCGCACGACCGACGTCGTCGCGCGCGACCATCACGCGGAACTTTCCTTCGGTGGCTGGGTCGGCCTCCTTCGCCGCGTCGATCCCGGACTGATCGAGAGCGACGACGACGCGGTTCGCATCGGGCTCGTCGAGCGCTGCGGCGACAGGCACGGCGCAGCCCGAGAGGAGTACGGCGAGCGCAAGCGACAGCGCAGCAGGAGGGCTGAAGGCGCGAGGCATCGGGCCTGTATATCACTAGCTCTGCAGTACCGGGAATCGAGGTTGCCTAGCCGCGCTTGGAGCCGGGCAGCTCTGGGGCGCCGCCGTCTCGATCGATCCGAAGGGCGTGCCCGCAGGAGCAGCGCGGTCCGTGCGCTACTCCCGCAGGGAGTGGATCGTCTCGGCTGACGTTACGCTCCGATCGTGACGAACGGCTTGCCCTTCAGCGACGCTGCGAAGCCTTCGATGGCCTCGTTGACCTTCGCCCAGCTCGGCAGCGCACGCATCGTTTTCATCCAGCGATCCACGTTCGGGTACGTCGCGAAGCTCACGCCGATGAGGCATCCGCACGAGAGCACTTCCGCCGCGAAGTAGTCGGCGATCGTGATCTCTTCGCCGCACACGTACGCGTTGTTGCCGATGATGTGCTTGTCGAGGATCGCGAGCCAGTGCTCAGTCTTCTCCTTGCCCCAGCTCAGCGTCGCGGTGTGCGCCACGTCCGGCGTGCGAACGTGATTCGGGAACACCTGCGGGTAGACGAGGTGATAGGCGAGCTCGCGGTAGAAGTTCGTGTTGATCCAGTCCATGCGCTCGTTGACGCGCGCGCGCTTCTTCAGGTCCTTCGGATACGCTGGTGAGTCGAACTTCTCTGCGATGTACTTCAGGATCGCCGACGACTCGGTGAGCACGAAGTCACCGTCGACGAGGACGGGGACCATGTGGCTCGGGTTCATCTTCAGGAACGGCTCCTTCAGGTGCTCGCCGCTCATGAGATCGACGACCACCGGCTCGTAGGGGATCTTCGCCTCCTCGCAGAAGAGCGTGATCGGACGCGACGCGGTGGAGGCGGGGTGAAAATAGAGCTTCATGGACTTGTCTCCTCGTACTCTGGTCGCGAAGGGTAGTCGCGGAGATCTGGAAGCGACAAGGGGCCTCCGTCGAGGCGCCGCCGGCGCGCGCGAGCCAGAGCAGAGACCGCATCTTCCCAAAGCGCAACGAAGCCAGCGCGAGTGCACCGGACGACTCGCCGCTGGGCGATGCTTGCTTCACTCGACACATTCGCTCAGCGGAGCGCACGCAGGAGTGCCGGCGGCCTGGCTTTGCGTTTCGTCAGCCGTCGGCGTCGAGTGGGCCGATGCCCCTGCAGTCGCGCGCGCCCGTCAGCCGTCGGCGTCGAGCGGGCTGCTGCCCTGCGGCCGTCGTGTCTGTCAGCCGCCGCAATTCCGGCTTGCCGTTCCCTCTCCCTGTTGCGGTCCGAATGCGCGGAGCGACGAGCATGGCGGGGACTTGTCCTGAGCTCGCCATCAGGCAGGTCCTCCGAGCAGACTAAGTCAGCAGCAACAGCGTCTCGCGAACGACGGTCTCGACGGACGCTCCTATGCCATCGAGCTTCGATCCGAGCATCGCGAAGGCGCGGCTCGCGATGTTGCTCGAAACCGGACTCGGCGGTACCATATTCGCGCGGCAGGGCTTCTCGAGACTCCTTTGTTCAAGCTATCGAGCACATCTCGCCGTCCTCGCCGTGCCGCATGGATGGCGATGTTCATCGTCGTCGCTGTCGCGACGACCTCTTCACGCGCACGGGCAGCTCCGAAAGCAGTGAAGCTCCGTATCGAGGGCACGTGCACCGGGGACGATGACTTTTGGCGTCGTATCGAACGGCGCACATGGCGCGTCGAGCGAGCGCTGCACGACGACGGAGCGGACGTCGTCGAAATCGCGATCGGGTCAGCGAACGGCGTCGTCGACGGCAGCTTTCGCATCCTCACGAATGGCGACGCATCGGAGGTTCGTCACATGCGCGGGGCGAGCTGCGAAGAGGTCGTCGACGGTCTCAGTCTCATGATCGCGCTGGCGTACGACGCCAACGCGAAGATCGATCCTGCCGATGCGCCTGTCCCGTCGACACAAACGCCGACTGCGATGCCTCCTCCGCAACGACAGGCCGAGCCCTCCACCGATTCTCGGCGTGATCGCCCCGACCGACCAGGGCTCGGGCCGCTGTGGAAAGCAGGTGCCCATGTTTCCATGGCTCTGTCGAACGCGAATCCTAAAGGCGGCGAGGTGTTCATCGACGTGGCGTCGCCACGAGGACCGAGCGCGCGTCTCGCCCTTTCGGTGGCGTACACCACCGTCGACGTGACGCCTTCGACCGCCCAATTCTTGTGGGCCAGCGTTATCCCTCAAGGATGTCCGATGACGCTGCAGCGCGGGAGAGCGTCTGTCTCTCCCTGCGCTGGGATCTCGCTCGGGGCCCTCCACGCCTCGAGCGGCGGTAGCGAGCACTCCACGCGATTCACGCGTGCCTGGGTCGCTCCGCGCGTCGCGGTTCGTCTAGAGGTGGCCCTTTTTACCGGTGTCGGTATCGAAGGGGAAGCGGGCGTGGAATTTCCGCTCGTCCGGAATCGTTATGGATTCGAAGAGAGGCGCGCGTACGACGTGCCAATCGCGCTTCCAGTGGTCCTGCTTGGTCTCACAGTGAGCCTCGACCGACGGTAGACTGAAAGCGGTATAGCCGCGCGCCAACGTCCTGCGTCCCGCCAATGTTGGCGCGAGATAGGAATCGTCTGGCGCGCGGCACTACCGTTGGTCCGAAATCGGTATGGGGACGAAGAGCGACCGGTCTACGAAGTACGGTCGCGCTTCAAGTCGTCTCGCGCGGCCTCACGGTGAGCCGGCATCGACCATGGGCTGAAATCGCAGCAACGGCCCCGTAATGCTCGATCCTACCACCAGGTGATTGGGTGTGAAGTAGACGCTCGTGCCGTCGAAGACGGCTCCCGAGTAGCTGCGCGCTGCCGTGTCCAGGCTCGTGAGAGCGAACCTTTGCCAGGAAGCTGGGTCCGAGAACGTTCCTCGGGTGTCCACGCGCAAGGCGATCGCGTTATCCGGGCCGGGGGCGAAGTAGACGTACTGCCCGTCGAACGTGCCCGCCGAGTAGCTTTTGAACGTGCTGACTTGCGAGACCGTCATCATCGTCCACGAATCGATATCCGCAAGATCGCCCGTGGTGTCGAACCGCAGGAAGTAGTTCGATGTTCCGAACGTCGTGGCGGAGCTGTTAGGAGCGAAATAGAGATATTTACCATCGAAGACCGCGCCGGAGAACGACCGCGCGTGCAACGAGAGCGCCATGGTGTCGAAGGTCTGCCATGAGGCGGGCTCCTCGAGCGGCAACGTCGTATCGTAGCGAGCCACGAACGAGGCATCTCCGCCCGGGACGAAAGTGATGTATCGACCGTCGAATACGGCGCCGGAGAATGATGACATGTAGTTGATCGCGGGACTGATCTGGTCAAGGCTCAGTGTCTCCCACGACGCAATGTCGGCGAAGTCCTTCGACGTGTCGTAGCGACCGAGTACGGGGCGTCCCAATGTGCTTCGCGGGTTGGGCACGAGGTACAGGAATCCGTTCGCGACGAGGGCGCCCGAAAACTGTGTCCAGCTCGGGACCGACGTGACTTCCATGCTCGACCACGCGGACGGGGCGTCGAACGGGCCGTCTACGCTCGTGTCGTATCGGAGGACCACACGAGACGGGGTGTTGAACTGCGTCGTCCCTGGGATGAAATAGACAAAGTGGCCGTCGACTACGACGCTGGCGGCGATCATGTCGATCGAGAGCGACGCCGGATCGAAGGTCGACCAGGCATCGGCATTGTCGAAACCCTTTGCAGGGTCGTGGCGTAGGAGCTTCGTATTATAATAGAAAGGACCATACCGTCCCGATGCAGCGTACACGTAGCGGCCGTCGGAGGCTGCGCCGGCGGACATGAACGGTGCCTCAGACGTCGCTGCTGGATCGAAGCGGCGCCACCGGCTCACGTCCCCAAATTGATCCGTTGCGGGAAGGACCCCTGACTCTAGCTCTCCTTCTGCGTCCGAACCGGAGTCTGTGCCCGAGCGGTGATCGCTCACATCGGCGTCGGCACCGTCCGCGACGGGCTCGGAGCGAGAGCCCTCGTCATTGCTTGCGCAGGAAGCGAGCAATCCCCAGGAGACGGGAAATATCAGCGCGGCTCCGAGCCGGCGCCAACTAGAGACGAAAGCGAATCGAATCATGGCAAGGTCCTCCGAAGAATGATGCCTCGTCCGGCTTCGCACGAACCCGCCGTCCAGACGTCGCTCGCCGAGCTTGCCCATACACCGAAGAGGGAGCAACCAGAGACCCTTCCATTGCGCGCCGTCCGCATGAGTGACCAATTCCCATCCTTGCGGTGAACGATGTTGGCCTGATCTCCTACCGCCCAAATTTCTGCCTCCCCGCCCGTCTGGGAGGAAACTCCCCAGATGGCTCGAAGCTGCGCGTGCGATTCGAGCGTGAACGTCTTTTTCATGAAAGGAGCGCCCGATTCGTTCACACCGAGCTGGACGATGTTGCCGATATAGGCCGGTATGCCGGTTTGGGTTTGATGAAGGCTGTCGTTGGACCAGCCTGCCATCCAAGCCTCTCCAGCGCGGTTCGACCAGAGGCCCCCTGGGTAGATGGTGCAGCTGTCAATCGTCTGGATGGTGACGGGCTGATTTGCGCTCGCTGAAAAATACGCGACGCCGGGGCAGTTCGTGAGCTCTGCAAAGGTTGCCCAGCCGTCCTGCGCGTTGACGAAAATCGAAGAAAACGCCCACGAACCTGGGTTCGAGACCGCGACCGGGGACCAACCGTCGAGCGTCCCGTCGCCGCGAAGAATGGTGCCGGGTACACCAACCGCCCATATTTGGTGGGCGTCGCGGCCCCACACACGATACAAACTGGCGGCGAACTCCTTCGAGCTGCTCGCCCATGTGCTCCCGTTCCAGTGTAGGAGCGCACCGTCCGCACCGACGGCCCATAGGTCATCCGGGCTCGCGCCCCAGAGCGACCTGAGAGACTTCTTCGTGCCGGTCTCCACGCGGGTCAACTTGGACCCGTCGTAGTGCAAGGTGGATCCGGCCTCGCCGGCGAACCAAACATCGTTGGGCGCAAATCCCCATACCGCTTGAATGCTGGGAAGCGGCTGGTCATCAGACGCGACCTCGCACCAGGAGTCCTTACTGCACGTCTCGTATCCGGCGTCCTCGGCGGGGGCGCCGAACGGGTCGCCGGCATCGCGCTCCGGGAGTGGCGGCGGCGCCGGAGACTCCTGCGGTGGCGAGAACCTACTATCGGAACGCGAGGCACTCCCGTCCTGGTCACCCGAACGAGCGCACGCAGGGAGGAGCGCCGTTGCGGTCAGGAGGGATAGCAGGCGAGTGAACGTGGATGGGGAGCGACGGCTAGGCGACAGCGAGGTCATCGTACGGGTTCTCCGGTGCAGGGGACGGTGGCGCAGCTTCCCTCGATGCATGGCGTGCCCGGCTCACACTGAATATTGCAGCCGCCACAGTGCTTCGGATCGAAGCGCAAGTACGTTTCGCAGCCATCGTTCAGGAGACCGTTGCAATCTCCATATTGAGGCGCGCACTCGAATCCGCACTTGCCCGCGGTGCAAGTCGGAAAACCATGACCGCCTTCGAGCGGCCCTGGGCAGAAGTTGTAACACGCTCCGCAGTTGCGAGGGTCGGCGTCGAGTACGACACACTTGCCAGCGCACATCGTGCTTCCTGGAGGGCACCTGCATTTCCCGCCCGAGCACGTCTGGCCGGGCTGGCATTCGATTCCGCACCCACCGCAGTTCTTGGGATCGGTGTAGGTGTTGGTTTCGCACCGATCCTCAGGGTTGTTGGTGCAGTGAGCGTACGGCAAATAGCAGGCGAGCGCGCAGGTATCCTTGCCGTTGTCGCACGCCCAACCCTCCGGATAGACCGGGTCCGGCTCACCTGCCGGCGGGACACACTGCTTTCCGCAAGCGCCGCAGTTATACGTATCGGTGAGCAGGTTTTTGCAATTGGCGCCGGCCGTCCAGCCGCACTCCGTGGACCCACAGTTCACGAACCCCGGCTTGCATCCGCAAATACCATTCACGCACGGCTGGTCGGGCGCGCACTCATTACCGCATACGCCACAATGGTGCGGGTTGCATGAAACGTTGGTCTCGTAGCCATTTTCGGGCAGTTTGTCACAGTCCGTCCATGTGCTGTTCGTCGGTCTCCGCTCACACTGTCCGCGCGAACAGACCCATCGCACGTTGATCTGTTCGTAAAAGGGATCGTTCGGACACGCGTTCCCGCAGCTTCCGCAGTTTTCAGGATCGTTCGAAAGATCGGTACCGCATGGATACTTGGAACCGGGGCAATCGCCGTACCCGCGCGGGCACGATTTTGCGTAACAAACGGCTTCACCGCTTGCGTCTGGGCTCTGCTGAGAACCTTCGTTTGGGCCCGCGTCGACTCCCACCATGGTCGTGTCGGTCGAGGTGCACGCACCCGAGGGCAAGGAGAGGCCCGCGATGGCGAGTAAGGCAAATGCGATTCGGTGTCGAGGTTCGAACATGGTTGTGCGCCTCATTTCGGCATAACCGGGGGGATGGCGTCCGATTGGACGCACGAAAAGAGGTCGAATAACATGAATTGCAGAATCTTCTGCTGCGAACGGGGGTTGTCAGTCTCGCAGCTATCATCTGCGGTCACGACGTGGAAATCGCTGTACAGAACCTTCCCGCACTGCTCGTTTTCGGGGGCCTCCGTAGGTGTGTTGAAGGTGTAGTGGAGGACGTTGGAAAGTCCGTCGGTCTTGTTGAAGGCGTAGAGCCAGCGCGTCGCCGGCGGCTTGACGGCGAGGAAGTCGTAGCGCGCCTCGGTGACGTCGACACGCGTTCGGTCCGGCCGCGGATCGACGACCCTCAGCCAGTCGGCGAACGCGTCACCCTTTGCGAACGAAGTGTCGATATTGACCGTCACATCGCCCGTCGCCTGGGAGGAGTTGGGATTGAGTGTCGCCATTGACGCCCACGGCGACGTGGCGTTCGCCATATCCTTTCGTGGATCGATCCAGTAGTAGTGGTAGTGCGTGAGGAAGAGACGTCCGCCGGCGGCCGTGTACGCGACGGCGTTGTCGAGCGACGGCTGGGGCTTCGTCTGCGGGTACACGGCGCCCTCGCATGCGTTGATGATGACGTCGTACTTCTTCATGCGGGGAAGGTCCGACCATAGGGCCGTGGCCGGCGGCGTATGCGCGTCGATGACCTCCCCGCCCGCGCCTGCATAGAAGTGAACGTGTCCGGGGCCGTCCGGGTTCGTGAGCTCGGCGGGGTCGAGTCCCATGTTCAGGAAGAGGCACTGAAAACGATCAGCGCTGCCGGTGACGAGCGCGATCGAAGGCATGTCTCCCTCCGAGGCATTCCGCGGCAGCCGCATGACCGCCGGATCGTCCATCACCGTGTCGGCGCATTCGGCGACGGCGGGTACGGTGATCTGCCGGCGCCATTTGCCTATCTGAATGACGAGGGGGACGTCACGCCCTGCCGGTACGTTGGAGAGAACGAAGCGCCCGTCGGGCCCCGTCAACGTGACCGCGGCCGGTGCGCCGGAGACGGGAGTCCCGCATCGGTTGCACGTCGCGCCGTCGGTGAGCGGTGACACGGGCTCCGTCGGGACGTAGACGATGGCATTGTATATCGGATAATGACCTTTCGGATCGTAGACGGCGCCGATGATCCGCGTCCGTGGATCGTTTCCCTGACAGGGGATGGCTTCTGCGTCGGGCCCCTTGTCCTGGCCGAACCTGTTTCCGTCGGCCGGGCCGAACGAGAGCTTCTCACCCGTCGAGCATGCAAGCACGGAGGCCAACCCGAGCCAGAAGAGGGGCGCTCGGTACCGGCGCCGGGCGGCGGTCGGCCGCTCTCGCGAGGATTTGCAATGACTCACAATGTCAGAATGCATCGATGGACCTCATAGAGGACGATGGACGAAGGCGTGCGACGACCGCTCGCATTCGTGGTTCGGGCGAGCGTCGCCGAAACGAGAGGATTAGGACTTAGGGGGCTGTGCGAGATTCCGCGCCGGCGGCGGAAAGGGAATCACGTACGCGCGCGACGTACGGGCTCCTTGGACGGCTCTGCAGGAAGGCGTTCGCGTGCTCCGTCGCTTCTCGATGGCGTCCGAGCCGGACGAACGACTCGATACGAAGGACGAGCGCTTCTTCATGGAGCGCGCCCATCGGGAATTCGACGTCATACGTATCGAGCCATTCGAGCGCCCTCGATGGATGGCCAGCATGGATAGCCGCGCGGCTCGCTTCCACGATGCGTATCTGCTCCATGATGCGCATGTCGCCCGACGCCGTCGTCGTCGCACCATTGGCATCGCTAGGGGAGTTGCCCTCGACCTTGGTGACGTTTGTGACGCGTTCGACGTTCGCGACTTTCGATGGCGTCGCGCCGTTCCTTCGTGCGGTGGGGCGGTCGCCGACCGACCGAGCCGGCGGCGCGGTAGGCGCGGGAGGCGTCGACGTCGTCGGAGGCTCGAGGGGGACCGCGTCGTTCCGGTCGCTTCGCGGTAGATCCTCGCGAGCCGCAGCCGCGGTCTGCGCTGGTCGCACGGCGGGCTCGTTGGGGGAAAGGTTCGTGTCGTCGAACGTTGTCACCAGGAGGGAGCCGAGCATTGCAGTGCCGGCGAGCTTCCAGAGAATCAATGAACCGCGTGGCGTCGCGACGTTCGAGCTCGGAGCCGAATCGGCGGTCGGTTCGGTCGCTGGCGAGGTCGACGACATGGTCGTCGCCGTCATCGTGAGCAGCTTCCGGCGCAGGCTCGGAGGCACTCGTTCTTCACGGCGTGCTCTCAGGAGGGTGTCCCTGAGGTCCGCCTTCTTGAGTTCTAGGAGATCATTCGCCCTCGGCATCAGACACCCTCACGTGAGACGAGATGAGAAAGCGCCTGGTCGATGAGCTTGCGCGCCCGCGCGAGGCGCGACGCCACCGTTCCCACGGGAACGTCGAGGCAAGCGGCGATCTCCGGCGCGGTGAACTCTTCGATTTCGGCGAGCACGAATACCTCGCGGAGCTTCGACGGCAGCCTCGCGAGCATCTCGTCGAGCAATGCGCGAGCGCGTCGCTGTTCGAGGAGGTCATCGAGGGATGCTCGGTCGGCGCGTTCGTCCGTCTCGTCGAACGGCACCTCACCTCGTCGAAGATCTCGCCGTCGCCAGTCGGCGGCGATGTTCATGGCCGCCGCGTAGAGGAAGGAGGTCTCCTTGCCCGGCTCGATGTCGGCAAACCGACGTAGCGCGACGCAGAACACTTGTTGCGTCGCGTCTTCGGCCGAGGCCTCGTCGAGGCCCGCGGAGCGAAGGATTCGGAAGACAAAGTCCATCTTCGTGGCCGCGAGCTCATGGAACCGCCGCTCCATTGAAACGGACGGTGCCCGGAGGTCGCGCGCGAGGTCGGACGGCGCTGTCGTCGCGGATGCCACCCCGAGATATTGTCCGTCACTCGAAGAACGATCGGCGAAATCATGCGGAGGGAGGACGATTCTCCGGAGAGCTAGCTGCGCCGTAGCGGCCGGGGCCTCAGGGAGGCTCTTCGAAGGTGCGCTAACGCCGCTCCGCAGGTGCACGCGAGAGCCGTCTCACGGCCAACCAGGCGCGGCCGAGCGCAGGCCGTGCTGCTTCGTTCCGCATGGAGGCGCGAGCAGTGTTCCTGTGCGGATAGTTGGTCCGGGGTTTGCGGGGCGCGGCACGCGATAGGGCGCGCCCCCGTCCCGTCCGTGCCAGGGCCTTGCGACGTCTGCGTCAGCTCCTGGTGTTGCGACGCTCGCACCGAATCCTTTCGAGACTGAAGGATCAACCGCACGTCGTCGTGTGCGTCGATCTTGGGCGACCTCACCCGCGATCGACGCCGAACGCGCGAATCGCGCGCGACCACGAGCTCCGACGCCGTCCGAGCACCCCGCGCAGACGCCGGTGAGGCGGCTGAGGCGCATGACCGTCAGCAGCGCTTCGCCCCGCTCCCCGTGGCCGGCTCCCTGTCGTCTCTCCACGCGATTGCCGCCCGTTCGGGAAGCGGCTAACCACGCGCGAGGTCTTCCTGCGGCCGCCGCGCGACCTGCGAGCCATGGTCTCGCTCGGCGTGAAGACCACACTCGACCGATAGCGATGCTCCTCTTCCAGAAGCGCTTTCACGAAGGCCTCGTCTCGGGCGCAGTCACGGTGACCTTCCGGCGCTGGGACAAGCCGCACGTCCGCGTCGGCGGGCGCTACCGCTGCCATCCCATCGGCGTGCTCGAGGTCGATCGCGTCGACCGCGTCCGGGTGAAGGCGATCACGGACACGGACGCGAAGGCCTCGGGGTTCGCGTCCCGGAGCGAGCTCGTCGACTACATTCGCTCGGCGCGCGACGAGGTGCTCACGGACGACACGGAGCTCTTCCGCATCGCGCTCCATCACGGCGGCGACGGCGACCGGGTGGAGGTCGCGCTGGACGACGCGCTCACCCCCGACGAGGCCGCATCGATCGCGGAGAAGCTCGCGCGCATGGACGGCGACGAGCCGTGGACGAAGAAGACGCTCGCGTTGATCGAGAAACACCCGCGTGTGGCGGCGTCGCAGCTCGCCGCGAAGCTCGGCCGTGAGACGCTTCCGTTCAAGGTCGATGTTCGCAAGCTGAAGAAGCTCGGCCTCACACAGAGCTTCGAGGTCGGCTACGAGATCTCGCCGCGCGGGCGTGCGTATCTCGAGCTCGCACGTTCGCGGGGGAAGAAGGCCAGGAACCGAGGGAAATGAAGAAGCTCGCCGGACGCGGCCCGCTCTCGATCGTACTCGAGCCGAAGAAGCTCTCGAGGCTCGCAGGCGCCGAGATCGAGAGGCACGGGGAGAGGTGCACGGATTGCGATGACGATGCGCCGATCGGGTGGACGGCCCGCCGTCACGTCGGCATGTTCGTCGAATCGTTGCAGCTCGAGACGTCGGTCACGCACGCGGCCGCGAGGTCCATGGATCCCGACGCCGAGGTCGAGTGGACCGTGACCACGCGCTGCGTTCCGGATCGGGCGTGGTTCGGAGGTCCGACGGCAGCCGGAAGCACGCTCGTCAGCGGAGCGTTCGCGTTCTGGGTGACGTACCAGTGCATCGAGTGGCTACCGAGAAAGCCGTCGGTGCACTTCTCGCTCGCGTCGGTCATCCTCTTCGTGACGTTCGGCATCACGCTCGTCTTGCTCTACGCTGCGCTGAGCAGAGTCTCGAAGAAGCTCATCGCGAAGCTCGAGCGCGAGCCGACGGACTCGATGCGCGCCCGCGTCGATCGGCTGACCGCGATGGCGATTGCGATCCCGGAGCTCGGGCTCGCGTCCGACGAGCCGTGAAGGAGCTCGTTCTAGCCTCATGAACGGCGAGCATCCCCGCAGGTTGAAGATCCACGAGACGACGAGCGCCGACGGATCGCTCTCGCCGACGTTCCTCGCCGTCGAGGCGGGCGTCGTCAGCATCACGTCGGCGGAGGAGACGCTCGCGCTGCCGGAAGGCGCTGTCGACGCGGTGATGGCGCGTTTCGGCAAGCCGCTCGAGGCGTCCGAGCGCGTCGTCGACGTGGGATCGCTCGGTCTCGGCGCGGGCCGTGTGCTCAGGCACATCCGGCACCTCGCGCGCTACGACGTGATCGCGCGGGACTACCTCGTCTACGAAGCGACAGGTCACGAGCCCATCTGTGCTCTTGCGACGACGGTCGCAGGCGCGCTCGCGCATCTCGGCCGTGCGGCAGAGCGCGCGCGGATCCACTACAGTGAGCCGTCCGGATGATCGGCATCATCGACCTCGGCAAGGCCTACGGCGCCCGCACACTGTTCGAAGGCGTCTCGCTCAAGCTCGTCTCGGGCGCGCGTTACGGGCTCGTCGGCGCGAACGGCTCGGGCAAGACGACGTTCCTCGAGATCGTCTCCGGCGACGAGCAGGCGTCCGAGGGCTCCGTCACGATCGCGAAGGGCGCGCGCATCGGCGTGCTCCGGCAGGATCGCTTCCTCAATGACGAAGATCCGATCCTCGACGTCGCGATGGCCGGCGACGAGCTCGTCACCCGCGCATTCGAGGAGCAGCGCAAGCTCGCCGCGAGCGACGCGCCCGATCCGGCGCGGCTCGTCGAGCTCGAGGATCTCATCCGCGCGCACGACGGCTACACCCTCGAGGCGCGCGCGAGCGCCATTCTCGAAGGACTCGGGATCCCGGTCGCCTCGCATCGGCAGCCGCTCGCGACGCTGTCGGGTGGTTTCAAGCTGCGTGTGCTCCTCGCGCAGGTCCTGATCGGAGGACCCGACGTCCTCCTCCTCGACGAGCCGACGAACCACCTCGACATCCTCTCGATCCGCTGGCTCGAGAAGTTCCTCGCGGGCTACCAGGGCTGCGCGGTCGTCATCTCCCACGATCAGCGCTTCCTCGACAACATCGCGACCGACATCCTCGACGTCGACTACGGCACGATCTCGCTCTATCCGGGGAACTACTCGGCGTTCACGCGCGAGAAGGTGGCCATCCGCGAGCGCAAGGAGGCGGAGATCGCCCGCGCGGAGGCGGTCATCGCAGAGAAGAAAGCGTGGGTCGAGCGCTTCGGGGCGAAGGCGACCAAGGCGCGACAGGCGCAGAGCCGGCTCAAGCAGATCGAGAAGATCGAGGTCGAGGAGCTCGAGACGTCTTCCCGCCGCGCGCCGCTCTTCCAGTTCGCCCCCGAACGCAAGAGCGGGCGTGACGTCCTCGAGATCGCGAACGTCTCGAAGGCGTACGGTCCGAAGAAGGTCCTGTCCGACGTGTCGATGGTCGTTCGTCGCGGCGAGCGCGTCGCGATCATCGGGCCGAACGGCCTCGGCAAGTCGACGCTGCTCAAGATCGCAACGGACAACCTCGCCGCCGACGCGGGGACGGTGAAGTGGGGCCACGAGACGCGCGTCGGCTACTTCGCCCAGGACCATCACGACACGCTCGTCGATCCGGACGCGACGCCGATCGACTTCATCTGGAATGCGGTGCCGAAGGCCGAGACGAGCTACGTCCGCGGACAGCTCGGACGTGTCCTCTTCTCCGGCGACGACGTGAAGAAGAAGGTGGGCACGCTCTCCGGCGGAGAGGCCGCGCGGCTCGTCTTCTGCCGGATCATGGTCGAGAAGCCGAACGTGCTCGTGCTCGACGAGCCGACGAACCACCTCGACCTCGAAGCGATCGAAGCGCTCGTCGAGGCGCTGCGCGCGTTCGAGGAGGGAACGCTCGTGTTCGTCTCGCACGACCGCGCGTTCGTCTCCGCGCTCGCGACGCGCATCCTCGAGGTCACGCCGCAAGGCTTCCGCGATTTCCCGGGGACGTACGAGGAGTACCTCGAGCGATGTGGCGACGATCACCTCGACGCCGACACGGTCGTGCTGAAGGCGAAGCGCGAGAAGGCCGCGCAGGCCGGTGACGGCGCGGGGGCGAAGACCGAGAAAGCGCAGAGCGCGCTCTCGTGGGAAGAGCAGAAGAAGCGGGCGAACCGCCTGAAGCAGCTTCCCGCGAAGCGCGACGAGGTCGTCGCTGCGATCGAGGCCGCGGAGGCTCGCCGCGCGCAGATCCACGCGACCTGGTGCGAGCCTGGGTATTACGACAAGACGTCTCCGACCGACGTCGCGAAGCTCGAAGAAGAAGAGAAGTCTCTCGGGCCCAAGATCGAAGCGCTCATGGCGGAGTGGGAACGCCTCGAGTCGGAGATCGCCGAAGCCTCTCGTTGAGGAGGCTCGTGCTCGCGCTCGCCTGACGCGCCGAGCTGAATGCATCGCGAGCGCCACGGGCGCCGCGCCTCGGTCGAGCCCTCGCGACACATCTCATTCGGCGCGACGACCATCGAGCTGTCGAGCACGCGAAGTGCGTCGCAGCGTGCCGCCCGCGGCGCATGCGCGGCTGCGGTCGACCGGTATGCGGCTCGCATTGCCATCACGGACCCGCTTCCAAGGAGCGAAAGGAATCCGTGATGAACAATAGCGAGCAGAAGAAGAGCTCGAGCGCGCACGGCGGCGAGCTGGACGGCAACAGGGGGCCCGTCGTCGATCAGGCGAAGCATGCGCTCACGACCGTCGCCAACCAGGCACGCGAGCAGATGACGCACCGGATCGACGCCCAGAGGGATCGCGCCGTCGAGACGATCGGAGACGTCGCCGGCGCGATCCGCGAGACGGGCGAGAAGCTCGACGGAATAGGCCCGCTCGGCGACGTCGCGGGCCGCGCAGCCGACGGGATGGAGCGCCTCGCGAAGTTCTTCGAGGGCAAGCAGGTGACCGATATCGTGCGCGACGTCGAGCGCTTCGCGCGGCGCGAGCCGGCGATCTTCCTCGGCGCGGCGTTCGCGGTGGGCCTCATCGGCGGTCGCTTCCTCAAGAGCAGCTCGGCGCACGGCGACGAGGACGCGCGCTTCGCGAATGCACGCGCTCAGCGGGACAGCGCGTGGGCAGCCGGCGACGACGGCTATCTCTCCTCGGACGACCTCGAGGACTACGAGTCGCGGCGCCACGGCGCCGAAGGCTTCTCGTCCGGCATCCCGCGTATCGAGACGGACGGCCCGTCGATCGCGCCGTCACCGATCGTGAACGCCGCGCAGGCAAACGAGTCGAAGACGGCGCCGATGCCGGCGACGCAGGGGAGCCCGGGTGCGAGCGCGTCGACATCGCCGCCGAGCGCGCCGTTCGGCAGCGGCTCGGGCAACGGCAGCACAGGACGGACGTGATGACGAACCTGGCGGAACAGCGGCCTCTCGGTGAGCTCTTCTCGGAGCTCGCGAACGAGACCGCCACCCTGGTCCGTCACGAGGTCGAGCTCGCCAAGGTCGAGATGGCGGCGAAGGCCAAGACGGCCGGGTACGACGCGGCCCAAGTCGCCGTCGGCGGGATCATCGCCTACTTCGGCGCGCTCGCGCTGGTCTTGGCGCTGATCTTCGGGCTCGCCGAGGTGATGCCGCTCTGGGCCTCCGCGCTCGTCGTCGGTCTGGCGGTGATCGCGGTCGGCGGTGTCGTTGCGTACTTCGGTGTCCGTGCGCTCCAGCGGCTCGACCCCGCGCCGCGCCAGACGATGCGAACCCTTCAGGAGAACAAGCAATGGTTGCGAGAGCAGGTGAGCCGATGAGCGGATACGAGGGGAAGGGCGATCACGAGAAGACCGCCCTGGTCCGCGAAGACATCGAACGCACGCGAACGAACATGTCGCGGACGGTCAACGCGATCGAGGAGCGGCTCAGCCCGGCTCAGATCAAGCAGCAGGTGGCCGACATCAAGCTGTCCGTTCTCGGCGAGTACCACGAGGCGAAGGACCACTTGAAGGAGGACATCGCGCGCGAGTTTCGCGAAGCCAAGGAGAAGGTCCAGATCGAGCTCCGCGACGCGAAAGACAAGGTCCAAGGAGAGATTCGGGAGGCGCGGATGGCTGTCCGCGAAGCCACTGTCGGAAAGGTCGAGCACATGGTTCACGATGCACGAGAGACGGTCACGGATGCGGGCACGACGGTGCTCGACACGATCAAGGCGAACCCGGTCCCCGCAGCGATGGTCGCTGTCGGCCTCGGGTGGCTCCTCATGAGTGGGCGGAGGAGCGGGACGCGTCGCCTGTCGCCCGGCATGCGCTCCGAGCAGCGGCGCTACGGCTATTCGGGCTACGAGGAGCCGGTCGGCGGTCCGCGCCGGATGAACGCCCGTCAGCGGGAGGGGATGGTCGGCAATGCGCTTCACTCGGCCGGTGAGAGCGTGACCGGCTTCGGTCATCGTGTGCAGGAGGGCGCGGGGCATCTCGCGGATCAGGCTTCCGGCGTCGCACACGACGTCGGAACTCGCGTCACGAACGTCGCTCGCGACGCCGCGGACACCGTCGAGCATCTCGCGGGTGATGCTCGCCAGATGGCGGGTCACTTCGCCGACGACATCCGCATGCGCGGTCGCGACGTGATGCGCGGCGCGGGACAGCAGGCCCGTCGTGCGGAGCAGACGTTCGAGAGCACGCTACGCGACAGCCCGCTCGCGGTCGGCGCCGTGGCGCTCGCCGTCGGCGCAGCGATCGCGCTCGCGATCCCGAGCACGGAGGCCGAAGATCAGTGGATGGGCGAGGCGAAGGACCGCCTTCTTCGCCACGCCGAAGGGCTCGCTTCCGGCGCGATCCACAAAGTCGAAGACAAGGTCGCCCAGCTCGGCGCCGGCGCTCCGAATCGCGAAGGAGCCGACGAGGAGAAGGCGCCTGACACGCACAACGGAATCAGCAACGGTATCTCGAAGTCGCACGACGGCGCGAGGTCGCGCTCGTCGTCGATCTGACCGGAGCCGTCGAGCTCGACAGCGAGAGCATGCAGCCCGGCCTCCGCCTCCGCCACGTCGAGGTGCTCCGGTAGCGGTGTGCCGAGCTGCGGCGTGGGCGCGAGAGTGTGTCGGTGCCGACCGGCAATCCGGTGCGCATCCTGCCGGACTGGGCCTGCGAGACTTGTCACCATCGACCGCGCGCAACGACCTCGTGAAGAAGCAGCGGACACTCCACGCGCACGCAATTCCACACTACTGGATCATCGATCCCGAGCACGAGATGGTCACGGTGCTGCGGTACCAGGCCGAGGGCTACCTGAACGCGGCCTCGGCGGGCGTAGGCGACGTCGTCGCGCTCGAGCCGTTCGGCGCGATCGAGCTCGACGTCGGAGCGCTCTTCGGTCACGAGTAGCGCGCGTGATCGTCTTCCCTCCACGCCGGACCGGTCCGCTTCACCGCATCGCCCGCGCGCTCGCCGAGTGTCGCTGCGGGTTCGCCGCGAGCGCCTTCCGCGGGCGGCAGAGATTCAGGGGTTGGAAGGGAGGGTTGGAGCGCCGAGCGTGCTGCGCTTGATGCGGATGACGCCGTAGGTGTCGTCGTCGCGTACTCCGTTCGGGTCCGGCGCGATCTGGAGGATCGCCTCGTCGTCGTCGACCCACACAGGGGCGGTGAATCGCTCGCCCGGCTCGCCGACGACCTTCCATTGCGCCCCGTCGGAGAGGCGCGTGATGGTGGCCTCGTTGCGGGCCCTCATGCTCAGGAACACGCCCTTGTTCGCGACGCCGCGTGCGCCGCCGCTGAAGGTGCTGTCCTCGAGCTTGCCGACCTTCCGACGCACGAGCGCCGCTTCCGAAGTTGCGAAGGGCGCCGTCCAGAGCGTCGAGCTCGTGTACTCGACCCCGTTATCGCTCTCGACCCACATAGGGCGCATTTCTGTCCGCCTCATCTTCGTCGCGGAAGCCATAGCCAATCGGGCCCCCTCGTTGGAAGCTGTCTGGGCAACGATCAACCGTGATCCCGGCAGGCCGAGCGGTGTCCGCGACGTCAGGCGGTACCCGGGTATCGAGACGGACGACGGCAATATCGCGTGCGATCTTGCCATCGTCGGTACCTGGATCCCCCACGCGCAAGGCGTGCACGGGCCCAGATGCGACGCGGGAGTGAGCGACGCGACGCGGATCGTTCGCAGGGATCGCTGTCGGAGAGTACGCGAACTTGAGGTCAACCGCGCCCTCCAGCTCCAAAGCCGTGTCGAAGCAGTGGCCCGCGGTCACGGCGTAGCGCCTCGTAGCGAGGAAGGAGCTACATACGCTTGTGGTGCCCACCGTCAGGTAGCCTACGGGTCCTCCGAGAGTGGTAGGGCCGTCCGGATAGTCGGTACCATTGGCCACGCCCTGTACTTGCCGGCCGAGGTGCTCGTTGCGCTCATCACCGCTGCACGATGTACATACGACGAGAGCGCATCCCATGGCTGCGCGGGATGCCAGACGCGCGATGCGAGACATTCGTACCCCCCCCGTATTTCGCAATCGTGTACGAAACGAAATGCGATGAAACCAGGATAGCTGAGGTTCTCATCGGCGCAAGGACCGCATCACGTTCCCAGCTAAGCTGAACGCGCGCACGTATCGCTGACGATCGGGAGCCGCATTCACGCTCGCTCCACGCTGTCCTGCGCTCGACGAAAATGGATTCGTTCATCCGGGCTCTCTCGCAGCGCAAGGCGGCCTGCTACTGATCCACGTTGACCAATGGGAGGGACGCATGGGCCAACGAGCAGGAGTAGCCAAGGCGCAACGCAGTTGCGCCAGTCCCGAGAAGCGGAAAACGCGGTCTGATCAGACGTGTGGGGACCAGCGCAATCTCACCCCGGCTCGCTCGTCGAGCGTGCGCGAATGGAAGCTCACTGCACGTGAGCATCACTGGAATGAACCCCCCGCTGGACGGGCAGTCCTTCGTTCGGGCGCCGGGACGAGTCTTGTCACGCTGGCGCAGACATGCCTCGCGCTCGCGGGGTGTGTGAGCCAGAACTTCTACACCACACCTCGGACGGTCGGCGCTCGCACGGGTCAGGTCGTCGTCGCCCCGCAGTTTACGGTCGTTCCGGAGTGCGAGCAGGCGGATGCCGTACGCCGCAGGACCCGAGTGTGTGATCGCGACCCAAGCGGGCTGCCCGCTCTGCACGTCGCTTTCCGGAGGGGGATCGGCGAGCGCGGCGAGGTGGCCGTCGTCGGAGGAGGAGACTTGTGGGGCCTCGATGCGAAGTGGAACGCGGTTCGGACCGAGTACTTCGATCTCGCGCTGCTCGCGCGGCTCGGGTACGGGTACGACTCGGTCACGAGGCACGACCGCGTGGGAGGCAAGTGGTTTCGCGACGGGCTCTTCCTCCATGTGCCCATCATGTTCGGCCTCAATCTCGGCCCGGTCACGCTCGTCGCCTCGCCCGGCTACGTGGTCGTCGGCGACACGGCGGGGCAGCTCACGCATGGCCTGCGCGCAGGGGCGGGACTCCAGATCCGCTTCACATCGGGCTTCGCGATCATGCCCGAGGCGAGCGTCATGCACGATGTCTACGGACCCGCACGCCTCGACTTCCCGAAGCTCGGGCTTGGCTTCATCTTCCCGAACCTCCCTGGCTCGGGTTCATGACGAAGCAGGCAGTCACCACGGCGCCAGACGGGCCGGACGGCGCTCGGTCGGAGTCGGCTCTCGTGGCGTGAACGCATCTGCCTCCGCGCGAGGTTCCGTCGCTGATTCGCATCGCATCCTACGGCGCTGTCGTCCGCGCCGCGCGCGTACGGCCACAAGGACCTCACCCTCGACTATCAGCTCGGATCGTGACCGCCGACCTTTGCTCCCACATCGCGCAGGACCGGACGGCTGCGAGCTTCAACACCTTCTTCGTCTTGCGCGTCGGCATCGATCGCGTTACTCCGCACAGAGAAAGGGGGGCAAATGAATCAAGAGCTGCTGTACAGCCAGGAAGTGCTCGAGAGCACGCCTGAGCGCGTCACCAAGTTCCTTCAGGGGATCGGGGCGCTGCCCGTCGTGCGAACGCTGCTGGCCCAGAACGGAATGGCCGACGAGGACATCAAGGAGGGACGCTCCCTCCTCCTCAAATGCCTGGCGGAGCCCATCGAGGCTCCTCGGGAGCTGCAGACGGAGAGTGCCACCGCGCAGCGCGCGGCGGTCGCCGAGCTCGATCAGTGGGATGAGCCGAATTTCGCTCGCTTCGGAGCGACGCTGCGCCGGCATCATCGATCGGCGTACGACTACGTGTTTCACGACCTCAAACCGGCCACGGGGCCGCTCGCCGTGCAGGGAGTCGCGACGTTCCTCGCGAGGATCGACGCGCTCGAAGGCGGGTCCGATCCGGGACGCAGCGCCTCGAAAAAGGCGGACGCGGAGGCGGTCGAGCGCCTCGAGTCCCGCGGCCTCACGCGCGCAGAGCGCAAGCGCCTGAAGACGCTCGTGGACGTGGCGCTCGGTCCGACGGCGGCCCTTCCCGACCTGCCGAAGGTCAGCACGAGCGCACGTCTCGTGGCGCTGAACGACCTCCGTTCCTGGTTCGACGAGTGGTCGACGACGGCGCGCGCCGTCGTCAAGAAGCGGAGCGATTTGATTCGGCTCGGCCTGGCGGCGCGGAAGTTCGCCGCAAAGGAGAAGGGCGAGACGAAGACGGACGAAGGTGTCGACGAAAGCGGGGAGGGGTAGGGCGTCGATCCGGGCGAGTACGGAAGGGCCGCGGCCGGCGCCTCGGTCGCGGCGACCTTCCGACGTCGGCGAGAGCTTTCCGGCGCGCGCTCACACCCTTCGCCGCCGCGGAAAAGCGTGTCGGCGAGGGTGGCACGCCCGCCGGCGCCGTCGTGCCGCCCTCGAACGCGTGAAGATCGCGTGCGTTCTCAGGTACCTCGGCGCCGCATCCGGAGCGGACGCCTCCCGTCGCTGGCGAAGGTGCCGCGCGCGCGTCGGAAGGCTTCACCCACGCGTCGGAAGCCTCGAGCACACGTCGGAAGGCTCCGAGCGCGCGTCGGAAGCTTCGAAGACGTGTCAGAGCCTCCGATCGCGAGCGCCGTTCCGTCGCTTCGCTCTATCGCAGTTTCAGCGGAGGCACTTCGTCGGGGTGTCGATGCCTAGGAGGTCGACTGCGCCCGAGTCGCGTTGTTGGAGGCGGAGCGTTGCGGTGGTCTTCGAGCACGCGAGGCGGAAGATCGCCGAGCGGCTCCACGGGCTGACCTCTCCGCCTTCGACGCGGCACGTGCCTGCTTTCGCGCCGGCCTCGAGCAGCATCTTCGCGTGCGAGGCGATCCCGGCCTTCGTCTGGAGCGCTTTCGCGAGGGCAGCGTCGTCGCGTGCGGTCATGCGGAGCGCGAGCTCCTTCGCGACGCCGAGCTGGTCTTCGTCTGCCGGCTTCATGACGTCGAGCTTGAAGCCGAAGAGCCGCAGCGGAGTGCCCGTGCCGCGGACGGATGCACGAAGGATCCCGCGCGTGCAGCGGAAGAGCAGCTCGGCGTCGAGCGCGTCGTTGACGACCTCTGCCCGCGCGTAGCTGCACGTGCCGACCTCCTTCGCGATGCGCCCGCCGAGCGCGATCGCGTCGTTCAGTCCGAACTGCGCGCGGAGCGTCTCGGTGAACGTCTGCGCGTGATCGTCGTCGTTCCACTTCGGCCCGATGCGCTTCACGGCATCGGTCGCGCGCTCTACGAGGGCAGGGGCAGGATCGCGTTGGCGCGGAGCGAGCAAGTCCTCGGTCGCGATCGTGTCGAGGAGCCGCTCGACGACGCCGCTCAGGTCGGCACCGTCCGAGTTGCCGAGGAGGACGAAGCCGAAGTTGCGATCGGGATCGAATCGCAGACGCGCATGAAACCCGTCGAGATCGCCGTCGTGTCCGACGAGTCGATCGAAGTAGCAGCCCTTCAGCACCTCCCACGCGAGCCCGACCGAGCGCGAATGGGCGCGCGTCGTCCCGCCGGAGATCGTCGACGACCCGAGCGCGAATGGGAGATGCGGCGTGTGCATCTCGCGAAGCGTCGCGCGCTTGACCGGCCCGTCATCCGGGTCATCGCGCGGGGGCCATGCCGCGAGCTCGAAGCGGATGTACGCGGCCATGTCGCGCGCGCTCGAGTAGAGGCCGCCTGCCGCTTCACCCGCGCCGTTCGCCGTCATCGGCGCCGGCGCGAGCCGTGATCCTTCGTGCCGGTAGCCGACCGCGAGCCGGTCCTGCGGGAGCCGCGCGAGATCGAAGCCCGACGACGTCATCCCGAGCGGCTCGAGCAGCCGCGTCCGGACGAAGTCGCGATAGGGCATGCCCGCCTTGCGACCGATCATCAACCCGAGGACACCGAAGCCGAAGTTCGAGTACCGATGGCCGAGCCCGGGATCGCTCGTCAGCGGCAGCTTCATCGCCTCGAGCAGATCGGCCTCGGTCGACGGGCGCGCGAGCTCCGCATAAGGCCCGCTCCGCGCGAGGCCGGCGCTGTGCGTCAGCACCTGCTCGATCCGGATCGGTGGCGTGTCGCGATGCGGATACGCGACGTCGAGCTCGGGGAGGTGAGTCGCGAGCGCATCGCCGAGTGCGAGCTTCTCGTCGTCGCGGAGCGCCATCACCGACGTGGCGGTGAACGTCTTCGTGATCGAAGCGACCCGATAGATGGTCTCCGGCGTCGCGACGCGCTTGCTCTCGAGATCGGCGACGCCGCGTGCATGCAGAAGCACGTCCTCGCCGTCGACGACGAGCGCAAACGCGAAGCTCGCTCCGGTGACGGCACGATCGTGCTCCTTGTCGAGCTGCGCGGCGAGCTTCGTCGCGAGGCGCTGCGCCTGCTCCTTTCGCCTCGTCGCGTCGGGGAACGCCCACGTCGAAGCGACGGATGGATCGAGGAAGCGCTGTGGGCGCGGCCGGCTAGTCTCGGCGGCGACCCCGGCATCGGCCCCTCCATCCGGAGCCGCGACGCGGGCGCTCTCCCTCTGCGCCGGCGGAGGTGCCGGGGAGGGTCCCGGGCTCGCGCCGCACGCCGCGCCGAGCCCCGCAAAGCCGAGGAGCAAGGCGATGATCCGAGCCCGTGCGGTCGGCACGGACGGACGATCGCACGCTCCGCGCCGGTACGTGAGGAATTTCCCGTCATCGCCGCCGTTGCTCCGGGCTCGGCGATCCGTGCTCGACCAACGGACGTAGGTGACGACGTAGGTGCAGACCCTTTCCAAGCCGCCTTTCCCGGTGCCGTCGTCTCGACCACGGCCGAGGTGGGGCGCTATCATCCACGACGTGGCGGAGTCCGGGAAAAAGGCCTCACCGGCGGCACTCGCGCCGAAGGCACCTCTGCCGCCTGTTCCGGCCGCAGTTGCTGCTGCCCCGCGCCCGCCGCCGGTACCGTCGCGAGCTCCACCCGTACCGCGTCCGGTCGAGGCACCCGCGTCGCTTCCTCCTGCAGCGGTCGCGACCGCGGACACCGACATCATCAACGCCGGCGGCGCGGGCACCGACACGCGTTCCGGTGGCCCCGCCGCCGCTCACGCGGTGCCGACGATCGGCGATCGGATCGGCAAGTACGTCGTCGAGCGGCTGATCGGATCGGGCGGCATGGGCCTCGTCGTCGCCGCCCGCCACGAGGCGCTCGGGGAGCTCGTCGCGATCAAGCTCCTAAGGCCGAAGGCCGCCGGCGACAAAGTGCACGCCGAACGCTTCGCGCGTGAGGCTCGCGCGATCATCAAGATCAGGAGCGAGCACGTCGTGCGCGTGCTCGATGCCGGTACGCTCGAGAGCGGCGCTCCGTACATCGTGATGGAGTACCTCGTCGGTCGTGATCTCGCGGCGATCTTGCGCGAGCGCGGGCCGATGCCACCGGCGCTGGCGGCCGATCACATGCTCCAGGTCTGCGAGGCGGTGGCGAGCGCGCATGCCGCGGCGGTGGTGCATCGCGATCTCAAGCCATCGAACTTCTTCGTCACGCAGCGCGCGGACGGGACCACGCTCGTGAAGGTCCTCGACTTCGGCATCTCGAAGGCGATCGGGCAGGAAGGCGTCGTCGATCCCAACCTCACCGAGACACAGGCCGTGTTCGGATCGCCGACGTACATGTCCCCGGAGCAGATCCGGAGCGCGAAGCACGTCGATCACCGGAGCGACATCTGGTCGCTCGGCGTCGGCCTTTTCGAGCTCCTCACGGGCAAGCTCCCGTTCGCCGCCGACAACGTCGCGGGCCTGCTCGCATCGATCGTCGCCGACCCGCCGTTCCTCCCGCGCGCGTTCGCTCCGGATCTCCCGCAGGACCTCGAGAACCTGCTCCTCGCGTGCCTCGAAAAGGATCCGAAGCAGCGCGTGCAATCCGTCGTCGAGCTCGCGTGTCGCCTCGCGCCGTTCGCCACGCAAAACGTCGAGACGCACAACCTCGTCGAGCGCATCCAGCGGCTCGCGACGAAGGCCGGGCAGCAGCTGAACAGCGCATCGGCACCGATCGCGCCAGAGCCCACCGGACGATCGTCGAACACGACGGGGCCGAAGCTCCCGCAGCCATCACACGCGCACATCGCGGCGCCGCTCCCGGGCGCATGGCCGCCGAACGTCCTCCAGGACCCCCGTGCTTCCGGAGCGAGCTTCGGGATCACGGGGATGGATCTCTCCGCTGAAGCGCCGCCGGTCCCGACGGGGCGCAGCATGTTCGCTGGGATCGCGATCGGGCTCGCGGTGGCTGCGCTCCTCGTGATCGGCGGGCTCGGCGCCTGGTTCGGGATGGTCCGCGCCCCGGCCTCGTCGAGCGCGCCGCCAGGGCCGACTGCATCCAGTGCCGTGGCACCCGTCGCGCCTCCGATGTCGGCGCCCCCGTCTTCGGCGCCTGTTTCATCGGTCGTCGCCGTCGAATCTGCGGCGCCGGTCGCAGCCGCGAAGCCCGCAACTTCGGCGACGACGAAGAAGGCGGTGAAACATGGCCCGCCGAAGAGCACGCCGGGGACGAGCACGAACGCCGGCACGAAGGCGGTCGATCCGACGAACGACCGTTTCTAGGTCTGACGAAACTGCCCCCAGCGCGGGCGGCTGTTGCTACGCTCACTGTGTCGAGGATGCAGCGGCATGTCTCTCGCATCGTTCGGATCGTCTGCGCGGCAGCGCTCCTGACGACGTCCGGCCTCGCGCACGCCGACAAGCTGACGGATGCCGAGGAGCTGTTCCGCCGCGCGAAAGCGCTCATGGCCGAGAACAAGCACCGCGACGCGTGCCCGCTCCTCGAGGAGAGCCAGAAGCTCGATCCGCAGATGGGCACGCTGCTCAACCTGGCCATCTGCCACGAGAGCATCGGCAAGACGGCTTCGGCGTGGGGTGAGTTCCGCGCGGTCGAGCAGCAGGCGCGAGCGGCGAACCGCGAAGACCGCGTGAAGCTCGCGCGCGAGCGCGCGGCGAAGCTCGAGCCGCGCCTGGCGCGCATCAAGATCGTGGTTCCGGCCCATGCGAAGGTGGCGGGGCTCGTCGTGACGGTGGACGGCGAGGCGAAGGGCGAGCCGCTCTGGTCCGGCGTCGCGGTCGATCCAGGAACACGCACGATCGAGGCGAGCGCACCGGGGAAGAAGCCCGCCTCGCTCCAGGTGAAGGTCGACAACGAGGGAGCCGTGGTCCCGGTCACGATCCCGGAGCTCGAGGACGAGGCCGTCGCGAAGCTCAAGCCCATGCCCGATCTCGGCGGAGACGACGACCGCGCCCGCGACGAGGAGTACGCATCGAACCGCACGCGCAAGACGACCGGCCTCGTCGTCGGAGGGATCGGCGTCGCGACGATGGCGGCGGGCGGAGTCTTCGGTGTGCTCGCCATCGTCAACGACGGCAACGCGACGAAGGCTTGTCCGCAGCCATGTTTCGCCGGCAGCAGCGCGGCGAAAGCGGCCGACGATCGGACCGATCGCGCGCTCGTCTTCGCGAACGTCGCCAATGTCGTGATCCCGATCGGCCTCGTCGCGGCGGCGATCGGCGGTTACATGTTCCTGAGCGCAGGTCCGACCGAGAAGCCCAGCGCGCGCGCATTCCTCTCTCCGCGCCCCGGCGGTGCCTCGTTCGAGGTGAGCTTCTGATGGGCCGTCGGACGGTGCTGCTCTGGATCGGCGCGGCGAGCGTCGTGCTCGTCGCGTGTCAGGTCGTCGCCGGGATCGACCCTGTCGAGAAGGTGCAGCGCGCCTCGACCGACGGCGGCGGGAACGACGGCGCCGGGAAGGACGGCGCCATCCCCGATCCCTGCGCGCATGCGCTTCCACCGCCGGCACCGGAGAACGACGACGATCGCGACACGGAGCTGGCGCCGTTCTATCTCGCCGTCCGCACCATCGACGTCGTCGCGAAGGCAGGGAGCACGTATCACGGCTTCGATCTCGACGGCGTCTGCACGTGCGACGAGCGCCCCGGTTCGGCCTTCGCGGGGGGACCATCGTGCACGCCGAAGCTCCGGCAATGCGATCTTGACGGCGGTGTCGACAACAACGGTGCGGCGCTCTTCGAGCAGTTCGCGCCGACCGGTTACTCCCCGAATGAGTCGGCGAACAAGGAGATCGCCGCCGGCGGTCGAGGCCTCCTCCTCTACATCAAGGGCTACAACGGGAAGAAGAACGACCGCCAGGTCAGCGTCGGCGTGATGCTCAGCCACGGCATCCTCGACGGAAGCGGCTGCGGCACCTCGACGGGCAACAATCGCTCGCCGCCGGGCTGGTGCGGGAACGATCTCTGGAGCTACCCCCTCGAGTACGTGAAGCCGACGACGAAGGAGCCGCTCTTCCAGGGGAACGGCTACGTCAACGACGGAATGCTCGTGTTCCGCAGCGACGGGCAGACGAACATGTACTTGGGAGGAAGCGCGCTCACGTTCGGCTCGCCGGTAATGGCCGCGCGGATCGACAAGAACCAGCAGGGCCTCTGGACGCTCGACGGTCTGCTCGCCGGCCGCATCCCTGTCGCGGATCTTCTCGTCGCGACGGGGTCGCTGAATGACCCGCTCGGTGGCAAAGCGGGCCTCTGCAACAACGCGCAGGTGTTCGCAGGGGTGAAGAAGTCGCTCTGCGACGCCGTCGACATCAACCGCAGCAATGCGTTCGACTTCAAGGAAGGGGCGTGCGACGCCGTCTCGTCCGCGATCGCATTCAATGCGGAGCAGGCCGGAGTCGGCGACGCGCACACCGAGCCCGAGGCGCCGAACCCGTGCTCGAAAGACCAGGTCAGCCCGGACCTGTACAGCTGCCCTTGAGCCACGCCTGCGGCTGCCCGGCGCCCGCGACGGCGTGGAAGGAGCGCGGGGCCGTCGGCCCGATCCGGACCTGAGCCCCTCCTTGCGAACACCTGTTGCTCTCCCTCCGGGGCGGTGGTAAGCGCCGTTCATCATCGGTGGGGACCGAGATCCTCGCAACGTCGTACGCGACGTGCAGGCGAGTACCTCCCCCCAACCTCATCAGCCCTCGCCCCTGCCGGAAGGCAGAAGGAAAGGCACGCCCCATTCGGCGTGACCCGCGCGATTGTCAACCCCGTTCACGGAAGCGCTGAGCCAGCTCAACGACCGCGCCTTGCGCCGGCTGCTGGGAGCGCGCGCCTTTCTCCGCGGTTACGACTACGTCCGGCGGCAGGCCGTCTCGGACGTCCAGATGGAGGAGATCGCCGCACGGGGAGCCGTGCGGGGCACCGATCCCGAGCCGTATTCGGTGAAGCTCCAGGTGACGCCTTCGGGCTTCACCTCCGAGTGCTCATGTCCGGCGTTCCCCAAGATCAACGGTCACTGCAAGCACGTCGCGGCGCTGCTCATCGCGCTTCGTGATCAGGTGCGGCCCAAGCAGCCGCGCCTCGACGCACCCGCGAACGGGGCCGCTGCCGGGGCTCATGCGAGCCCGGGGGGTGGTGGGGCAGGGGC
>JAEXCN010000557.1 GCA_023402175.1 Pseudomonadota bacterium
GCTTGCGACACAGGCGATACATGCCCTCGAGCCCGAGGACGACGAGGAGCAGGACGGTGAGTTGGCGACCGGTCGCAACGCCGAAGACGAGGCGGAGGATGAAGTCCGGGCTCAGGAACGGATCTTCGGGAGCGGGAATGCCGACCATTCCCCCACACCAAAACGGGTTCCACGCGGGCAGCTGGCCGTAATGGAGGAGCGTGGTCCTATCGCTGTCCTCCCACGCGTAGAACTGGTGGTCGTCCATCCAGGCCGCGAGGTTCAGCGGATCGCTGACGATACCGGCGTGGGTGTACGCGATGACGAGGACCCAGATGACCAGACGAAGCGCGGTCATCGACGCCAGGCGGTCCGTCCAGCGCACCGTCTCCGTGAAGAACGCGTTCTTCTTCGCGCTCACCATGTCGTCCTCGGATCCCACGGTGGCGTCGTTGCGATGAGCGGCTCGCCATCGGGTCCGGGCCACTTCTCGCGGATACCCTCGTCGAGGATCAGGTACATCTGCGAGAGCGTGCCCTTGTAGCGCGAGGCGAGCTCACGCATCTTCACGCGCTCGTAGTGGCCTCGATCGTCCTCGCGTGACCAGCGATGACCGTTCCACGTATTCGCCGCGATCGCGCGCTTCCGTTCCGCGATTTCGGCCGTCGCGATCTCCCGGAAGATCTCGCGGCGGACGCGCTCCGGATATCGGAAGCGGTAATCCTCGATTTCTTCGTTCGGGATCGCAGCCGGCGGCTTGGCCGTCAGCACCGGCGACACGAGAACGTCGAGCCGTCGAGCGACGAACCAGAGCGCCGCGACGGTGACGACCACCCGGATCACCCAGCCGCCTTTCGTCGTCGGCTTCGAACCGAAATCGAGCACCTTCAAGTTGCGCTCGATGTCCCTCCAACTGGCGGCGCGGTCTTGGGGAGGACGATCCATTTAGAGAGGTGCCAGCCGAGTTGTCAGATCCAAGCGGAGTCGGCGTCCGGGAGCGCGCCTTCGGGTCCAGCCGCGGCTTGTCGATTCCCGAGGATGCTGTCGGTCTGGACGGCGCGCTCCGCGATGAGCACGGCTGCTGCCGCGTCTCGACCCGTCGCAAGCTCGCCGAGGTCGCCCGTCGTCAGCCAGCGGTGGAACTGCTCGGCCTGCGTGCGGAGGGGCTCGACCTTGACGACGCCGAACTGGATACGGTCGGTCGCGCGGTAGAGGTCCTGGAACGACGCGAAGCTCGTGCTCGTCGGCTCGACGGCCTTCAGGAGGTGGCCCCCGAGGAGCTCGCACGTCTGGAGGACGTAGTCGACGAAGCAGACCCCACGCGTTCCGGTGACGCGAATCGACCGGATCTTCGTGGGCGTCACCCAGTTCACGTGCAGGCTCGCGCTCGGTCCTTGTCGGGCCGCGAGGAAGATCTCCGCGGTGTCGACCACGCCCTCGCGCCAGATCGCGTGACACATGCTGTGCGTGAGCTTCACCGGGCCGACCAGCCCGCGCAGCACATCGATGTCGTGGACAGCGAGGTCGAGCATCACGTTGTTGCCCGTGATGAGCGTGTCCGGGTAGCCGCCGACGCGCGTGAACGAGAAGTGGATCGGGGTCCCGAGCCAGCCCTCTTTGATGATCTCGCGGAGCTTGCGGACGGCGGGATTGAATCGCTCGACGTGGCCGACGGCGAGCTGCACGCCCTTCGCTTCTGCGCTCTCGAGAAGGTGGCGGGCTTGCGCGAACGTGCTCGCGATCGGCTTCTCGACGAGAAGGTGCTTTCCGAGCCGGATGCACTCGCTCGCGACCTCGTAGTGGAGCGCCGTCGGCGTTGCCACGACCGCCGCGTCGAAGGACGCGGGATCGACCTCCGACAGGTGCGCGTACCTTCGGATCGAGCCGAGCTCGGGGGCGGCGTCGGCCTTCGGATCGATGACGGCGACGACGTCCAGACCGGGCGTCTCGCGCATCACGCGGACCTGGGCTTTCCCCATCCGTCCGTACCCAAGAACTGCGATCCGCACTTTGTTCATCGCGAAGGATCTCTCCGGAGTTTCGGGCTGGCCAAGAGACGCGGAGCGGCGTTCATTGGTGTCTGTATCGGCGCCAAATGGCCCCTTCCGCCGCCTCGCCGAGAACGACCGCGTGACAGATCGGCGAGCGCCTCATTAGTGCGGGGGCGGTGCGACTTCAACACGGTTCTATGAGCTAACCGCAACGCGAAGGGGACGCCAGCTGCGTGAGTCACGATAGTGGATCAGCTCGCCAGCGATGGCTCACGTTTCCGCGCCTTGCCCGGCCGAGTCGTCTCTTCTAACGTCACGCTCGGAGCCGAGCACGTGACCGAGAGCGGAGAGACACGGCCCATCGTCGCCATCCACCAGCCGAACTTCTTCCCCTGGCTCGGCTACTTCCACAAGATGCGCTGGTCGGACGTGTTCGTCATCCTCGATGACGCCCAGATCCAGAAGACCGGGGGGAGCGTCACGAACCGGACCACGCTCGTCTCCCAGGGCAAGCAGATCACGTTCACGGCGCCGATCGTCCGCACGAAGTCGGGCGGAACGCGCATCGACGAGGTTCAGTTTGCGCCGGGTGACTTCCGCGAACGCCTCAGCCGTTTTCTCGAACAGGCCTACCGCCGAGCGGCGTTCGTGGAAGAGGTCGGCGCGAAGATTCTCGCGATGGTCGCCAATCCGACGGACTCAATCGCCGCGTACAACATCGCTGCGATTCGGGGGCTTTCTGCGATGCTCGGTCTCGAGACGAAGATCGTCCTGGCGTCGACGCTCGGCGTGACCACGACGTCGACGGCGCGTCTCGTCGACATCCTCGAGACCGTCGACGGACGCACCTACCTCTGTGGTGCGGGCGCCAAGAACTACCAAGAGGACGAGCTGTTCTTCGCTCGCGGCTTGAACGTCTACGCGCAGACCTTCAGCCCGCCGCTCTATCCGCGAGGTCGCGAGGAGCCCATCGCGGGACTCTCGATCCTCGATGCATTGCTTCATGTCGGAATCGAGGAGACGCGCAAGCTTCTCGACCAGCCACTCGACCCGTCGTGCCTCCGCCTCGCGAAGGATTGGACGGGCCAGGAACTAGCTCCTGGGAGGAGCGCATGACGATGGGACCGCGCCTCTCGTGGATCGTGCCGGTCCACAATGACGAGAAGACGATACGCGCCAACGTGATGCGGCTCGTCGAAGGCACGAGACAATTCGATTCTTCGGAGATCTTGCTCGTCGAGAACGGCAGCCGCGATCAATCGTGGGCAGCCTGTCAGGCGCTCGACGGCGAGCACGACGGCGTGCGCGTGAGAGCATTCCAGGAGCCGAATGCCGGCCTCGGGTTTGCGTATGCGCGGGGGCTATCGGAGCTCGAAGCGATGCACGGCCGTTCGCCCGAACGCTGGGCGGTCCTCACCGCGAGCGATCTGCCGTGGGGGTTCAGCGATCTCGAAAGCGCGCTGCCACACATGAAGGGCGGGCGAGCCCCCGTCCTCATCGGATCCAAGGCGCATCCGGACAGCAAGGCGTTCGGCGGCTGGAAGCGACTCGGTATGAGCATCGCCTTCCGCCTCGCGCGCCGCGCCATCCTCGGGATGAAGACCGGCGATTCGCAGGGCAGCTTCTTCATTCGGCTCGATGTTGCCGTCCCGCTCGCGCATCGCATTGCGTCGCGCGATTTCTTCTACACGACCGAGCTCGTGTACTTCGCGGAGGCGCTGCCCGACGGCGTCGTCGAGGTGCCGGCGATCATCGAGCCCTCCCAGCAGGTGGGGGTCAGCTCGGTGAAGCCGCTGAAGGACGGAACGGCGATGCTGAAGCAGCTCGTCGCTCTCCGCCGGCGCGCCCAGCGCTCCTGAGCCGCGGACCGAGACATGAGGCCGCGCGCGCGATCCCACCCGTGGCTGATGCTCGGGCCGTCGCTCGCGGCGTGGATCCTTTTCGTGTTCGTGCCGCTCGGCCTCGCGGCGCATCAGTCGTTCTTCTCGTGGGACATGCTCACCGAGCCCGAGTGGGCCTCTGGCGCGAACTACACGGCCCTCGCGGAGAGCGGCGAGCTCTGGCGCATCCTCGGGCGCACGCTCGGATTCAGCGTGCTCGTCGTCTCCGGATCGATGACGCTCGGCCTGGCGCTCGCGCTCTTGCTCGATCGGCCTGGCGGTCTCTTCGCATTCGTTCGAGGCGCGATCTTCAGCGCGTACGTCGTCTCGTGGGTGGCCGTCGCGCTCCTCTGGGTGCTGCTCCTCGATCCCGATCGCGGCGTCGCCGCCGCGGTCCTCCGTGCGCTGCATCTGCCGCGTGTCGGATTCCTCACCGATCCGTCGGCCGCGATCCCGACGCTAGCGGCCGTCACCGTGTGGAAGATCACGGGCTACTCGATGGTCATCTTCCTCGCCGGGCTCCGCGCGGTCCCGCGCTCGCTCCACGAGGCCGCGGCGCTCGACGGCGCGGGCGCACTCGCGCGCTTCCGGTACGTGACCTGGCCGCTGCTCCGACCGACGGCGGCCTTCGTCGCGACGACGAGCCTCATCGTGAGCTTCCAGGCGTTCGACGTCGTTCGCATCATGACCGGCGGCGGACCTGCGCGTGCGACGACGCTGTTCGTCTACGCGGTCTACGAGCAGATCTTCATGAACCTGAGCGTCGGGAAGGCGAGCGCGCTCGCCATCGTCTACTTCCTCGTGCTCTCGGCGCTCGCTGCGCTGCAGCTCCGTGCGTGGCGCTCGCAGACGCCCGGTACACGAGGCGCGAGGTGAGCCTCTCGCGTTCGCGGCGTGCGCCTTCGTGGGCGATGATCCTCGCGCTCGTCGCGGCCGCGGCGTGGGTCCTGCCGTACGCGTGGATGGTGATGACGTCGCTCAAGCCGCTCGACGAGATCGTGCGCGATCCGACGGCGCCGATTCCGAGACATCCGCAGCTCGACGCGTACCGCGAGGTCTTCGCGCAGCTGCCGGTCGGACGTTACCTCGTCGTGACCGTCGCGGTCGCCGTGGTCATCGGAGCGCTCCAGAT
>JAEXCN010000565.1 GCA_023402175.1 Pseudomonadota bacterium
ACGCGACGAGCACGCCTCGAGGCCTCGGCGACCTCGGCGCGCATCGCGTAAAGGCGCTTCGCCGCCGGCGAGGTTGCACGCGAGATCTCCTGCGGGCTGCCAGCGCTCCTCAGCGCCTCGAGAGCGACGTCGGGGGCGGGCGCTCCGGCGCGGCCGGACGCGTTCACGAGGGCGACTACGTCACGAAGGCTCGACACGCCGAACTGATCCACCGCCGCTTCGACCGCGGGGATCTCGCGCGCGTCGTCGCCGCGGTCACCGAATGCGCCGATGGCGGCGAGCCATGCTCGATCGTCGACCCTCGCGAGCGGCGCGAGCAGGTCGAGGACGAGCATCGACGTCGAGACGGCGTCCTCATCGTGGACGAAGACCTCGGCGTCGGGCGGTGAAGCCGCCACGTGATGGTCGACGATGATCGTCGGAGCGCTACGCCACCGGAGGCCGGCGCGACTTCCGGTGTCGAGCACGATCACGAGCTCCGGAGAACAGCCGTCGATCTCATGGCGGAAGTCCTCGTCGTAGACGTTCTTCCCCTTCGGCGGCGTGAGCGGGACGACGGCGCCGCCGAGCTGCTCTACAGCTGCGCATGCCAGCGCGGCCGCGGAGATCCCGTCTGCATCGGCGTGATAGACGATCGCGACGCGGCCGCCGGAAGCGGAGCCCTTCGTGATGAGGTTGCGCGCTCGTGATTGCGCGTTCGCAGAGGACATGCGACCGGGCGAGCAATGGCGATGCCCGCCGCGGCGACCTAGGTTGCTCGCGTGCGTCTCGGCCATGCCTGTCTGACCCTCGGGATGCGTGATCCGAAGATGCGCGCCGCGCAGCTCGGTCGCTGGAAGCGCGGGCTCGTCGATCTCGCGCCCATCTACGTCTACAACGCGGACTACGCTCGGCGCTCGATCGAGCACGCTGCGCATCACGGGCTCATGGCGTACCGCATCTCTAGCGACGTCTTCCCGCTGCTCGACTGTGACCCCGCGTTGCGGAGGCTCGTGCCGCCGCTGAGCCCGCTCCGCGCGACGATTCAACGGACGGGCGTCCACATCTCGAACCATCCGGGCCAGTTCGCGGTCCTGTCGACCCCGCACGCGCACATGCTCGACAACGCGCTCGGCGTGCTGCGCGACTGCGGGTGGGTGATGCAGCGCATCGGCGCGACGGGCTCGATCACGATTCACGGCGGAGGCGTCTACGACGACCGCTCGGGCGCAGCTGCACGCTTGAGGACGAATGTTCGGCGCGTAGCGGTGGCAGCGCGTCGACTCCTCGTGCTCGAGAACGACGAGCACTGCTGGACTGTGCCCGAGCTGCTCGATGCCACCGAGGGTCGGATCCCGATCGTCTTCGACAAGCTGCACTGGCAGGCGAACGTGCGGAGCGCACGATACGAGACCGAGCTCGGAGGTGCCCTCGCCACATGGCCTGCCGATCGGATCCCCGAAGTGCACTACAGCGAGCAAGCCGAAGGAAAGCCGCGCGGCGCGCACGCGGCGCACATCACGGGCAAGGGGCTGCTCGAGCTTCTCGAAGAAGTGGCCGAAGCCGCGAAGGGCCGCGACGTGTCGGTGATCGTCGAGGCGAAGCGAAAGGACCTCGCGATCGCGCGCGCCGTCGGAGAGCTCGGCGGCGCGCGCCACAAGCGCCTCCTCGCCCTGGTTCCGGGGCTACGACGTGCTCCGCGCGATTGGCCTCGACGAGCGGCGGAGATCGAGGCCACGCTCGACGGTCAGGCGCACGCGGCCGAGTGAGCCGCCGTGAACAAGCGCCTCATCCCGACTCGCCTGCGGGGCGCATTGGCTCGCGACGAGAAGGCGGAGCGGCTTCGACGAGCGCCTCGTCGGGAGTCGTGCGTGGGCGATTGGCGAGCCAGCGATCGATCCGATTGGCGAGCGCGAAGGCGACCGGGTTGAGGCTGATCGAGAGCAGCGCTCCGGCGACGATCAGGCTGTGCCCCAGCGGCGGGAGCAGCTTCAGGGACACGCCGAGGCCGGCGAGGATGAACGAGAACTCGCCGATCTGCGCCAGGCTCGCCGAGATGTGGAGCGCCGTCCGGACGGGACGCCCGAACGCGAGCACGATTCCGAGCGCGCCGAGCGACTTGCCGACGATCACGATGAGGACGACCGTGACCACCTCGATCGGATGGCGGACGAGGATCGACGGATCGAAGAGCATTCCGACTGCGACGAAGAACAGGACGGAGAACGCATCCTGCAGAGGAAGCGCGTCTGCGGCTGCTTTCTGACTCAGCTTCGAGCCGTTCACGACCGTGCCGGCGAAGAAGGCACCGAGCGCGACCGAGACGCCGAAGAGCGCAGCGGCTCCGACGGCGATGCCGAGGGCGACGGCGAGGACTGCGAGCGTGAAGAGCTCGCGCGATTCCGTGCGAGCGACACGCTCGAGCAGCCACGGGATCGCGCGGCGTCCGACGAGGAACATGAGCCCGACGAACGCGCCGACCTTGGCGATCGTGAAGCCGAGCGTCGCGAGCACGCTGCCGGTGGAAGAAGCGTTCGCCGCGACGGACGCGCCGACCATCGACATGACGCCACCCTCGCTCGCCTCGCCCGAGACGTCGCCAGCAGCACCGCCTTCGTTCGCCGCCGCAAACGCCGGCAGCAGGACGAGCACGACCACGGTCGCGAGGTCTTCGACGATCAGCCAGCCGACCGCGATCCGTCCATCGTGCGAGGCGAGCAGGCCCCGATCTTCGAGCGCACGAAGGAGCACCACCGTGCTCGCCACCGAGAGGCATGCGCCGAAGACGAGCCCGGCCGACCACGGCCAGTCCCACCAGAAATGAGCGACGAGCGCGCCGAGCGCCGTTGCGAGCGAGATCTGGACGATCGCTCCGGGCACCGCGATACGGCGGACGGAGAGCAGGTCGGCCACTGAGAAGTGGATGCCGACGCCGAACATGAGGAGGATGATCCCGACCTCGGCAAGCTGCTGTGCGAGGTGGGTTTCTCCGACGAAGCCAGGCGTGAACGGTCCGATCGCGACTCCGGCCAGCAGGTAGCCCACGAGCGGCGGCACATGAATGCGCTTCGCCGCGAAGCCGAACACGAACGCGAGCCCGAGCCCCGCCGCGATCGTCACGAGGAGGGCGGTATCATGCGGCATGTCTGCGCCTCGGTCTGATCCGCGGGGCGAACACAGCCGTGCCATGCGCGGGCACGATCCGAAGATCGGTCCCGCTGGGCCTGTCGTCCCGCGTTCCGAAACAGCGCATCCGGTGACTCCGTGCGCGATCGTGAGCACGCGGTGTGCCACAGCACGAGGTTGCGCGGAGAGCTCGCCCGCGATCAGGGAATGCCGGGATGCTTGCGGCTCTCTTCGCTTTCGAGCTCGCGGATCTTGTCGACGCGCCGCGCGTGCCGGCCCCCCTGGAACGCGGCCGTGATGAACGCCTCGACACAGCCGAGCGCAACCGCCACACCGACGATGCGCGCGCCCATCGAGAGCACGTTCGCGTCGTTGTGCTCCCTTCCGAGGCGCGCGGTGACCGGATCGGTCGCCTCGACGCAGCGGACGCCGCGGATCTTGTTGGCGACGATCTGCTCGCCGGTACCGCTGCCGCCGAGGACGATGCCGAGCTGACAGTCCCCGGACGCGACGGCGCGCGCTGCCGGCGCGATGACGTCCGGATAGTCGACGGGCTCGGGGGTGTTCGTCCCCATGTCGACCGCCTCGTGTCCGTGCTTCTCGAGCCATTCGAGGATCGGGCCCTTGAGCGGCAGACCGGCATGATCGGAGGCGACGGCGACGCGCATGAGGAGACCCTACCATCGTGTCGAGGGCATCGCGTCGAGGGCATCCCGAGCGAAGGATTGCTTCCTTCGACTCTGCGGCGTAGAACCCGCGCATGTCCACGCTCGCGCGTTCGATCACCATGGTCCTCGTGCTCGGGCTTGCCGCCTGCCGCGGCGCCGGGCCGTACGGTTACGCGCCTCAGTACGCTCCCATCGACGACGAGGAGGGCGCGACGAAGGACGCGCGCGAGTACGACCCCGTCATGTACCAGCGTGAGCCGGAGACGTGGCGCAAGTCGAAGTCCGTTCTCTTCGGCGTCGTCACGAGTCGCTCGCCTGGTCCAGGCGGAGCCGCGTATCTGACGCTGAGCGTACGCCGTCTCGAGCCGCGCAACCTCTGCTCGAACGCGAACGACCAGGACACGTGTCGCGTGACCGTCAGCGATCGTGACTTCGGCGTCGTTCATGCGACGACGAATCTGCGCCCGGATGACGACATCGGCGAGCACTCGGTCGCGGTGGGATCGCTCGTGCGGATCGCCGGGCAGTTCGGTGAGGACGTCGATCCGAACGACGGCGCTCCGATCCTCCACGGCAGCTTCTACCGCCACTGGCCTCGCCACTTCTACGTGCCGAAGGCCAACGCGGAAACGATGCGTCAGTGACGTTGCGATGTTGACCTTCTCCAACGACGGTCGCTTCCTCGAGCTGCCCGCGCTCGCGACGGCTCACTCGCACGCCTTCCAGCGCGCGATGCGAGGCGCCGCGCAGCGCAACGCTCCGAGCGCGCCTTCCGTCGATCTCCATGGGTCCGGCGCACGTGAGGACTTCTGGTCTTGGCGAGGCGCGATGTACAGCGCCGCGCTGGCGCTCGATCCGATCTCCATCGAGCGCATCAGCCGTGTCGCCTTCCGCGAGCTCCGACGCGCGGGCGTCCGCACCGTCGGCGAGTTCCACTACATCCAGCACCAGCCCGACGGCACGCCGTACGACTACCGCACCGTGATGAGCGACGCGGTCATCCGCGCCGCGAAGGCAGAGGGCCTGCGCATCGCGCTCCTCCGCGTGGCCTATCATCGCGCCGGGCCTGGGCGCGCCGCCGAGGCGGGCCAGAAGCGGTTCTGCGATCCCGACGTGGACTCCGTCCTCCGCGACGTCGACACGTTGCGCGCGAAGTACGCCGGCGATCCCGACGTCGTCATCGGCATTGCACCGCACTCCGTCCGCGCCGTGCCGCCCGAGTGGGTCCGCGAGCTCGCGCGGTATGCAGATGCTTCGTCGTTGCCGTTCCACATGCACGTGTCCGAGCAGCCTCGCGAGATCGAGGAGTGCCTCGCAGAGACGGGCAAGCGCCCGGTGGAGCTGCTCGCCGACCTCGGCGTGCTCTCACCGCGCTTCGTCGCGGTCCACGCGACGCACCTCCTTCAACACGAGGCATCGCTCCTCGGGCAGGCGAAGGCATTCGCGTGCGTGTGCGCCACGACCGAAGCCGATCTCGGCGATGGGCTTCCGGACCTCGTCTCGCTGAGGTCGTCGGGGGCGCGCCTCTGCACCGGCATCGACAGCCACGTCATCACCGATCCGATCGCCGACCTGCGCGCGCTCGAGACGCTCGCCCGGCTGCGGACGGGCACGCGGGTCACGTTTGCGCCTTCGTCGGGGACACCCGCGGAGCAGCTCTGGCGCGACGGGTCGATCGAAGGCGCCATCGCGTGCGGGTTTGCAGACGCGGGCGGCGCCATCCGGATCCCGCGGGATCATCCGTCGCTCGCGCTCGTCTCCGAGGAGCTCCTGCTCGACGCGATCGTGTTCGGCGGCTCTTCGACGCTCCTCAGCGCGGTCTGAAGCTCGATCTGCGAGCGCGCTGGTCCAGCGCCGATCCAGCGCCGCCGACGAGTCGCGATACGTTCACTCTACATGCAAACGTCCATCGTCCGTCGTGGGCGGTAAGTCGTCCTTCCTGGCACAAGTGGATCGCGGCGGGAGGGACGACGTCGGATCGTCGCCCTGCGATCTCTGCCTTCGCAGTTGCGCAATTCATCGCGCAAGGAGCGCAAATCTCCGAGGACTTCGCGTGGTGCGGCGACGCCTCAGGGTGCGTGCAGGGCGAGGCATGTTGGCTGCAGTACGGATGGTCGGATGGGAAGGAGGGCGCTTCATGCGTCTGCGGACCTCGATCGAATCTGACCTGAGGAGCCGGATCGAAGACGAGCTGCGCGATCTCGATGATCGACGGGGCCATGTCGACCGCTTTGTGCGTGCCGAGGACGTCTCGGCCTATCGAGCCGCCGTTGCGAAGGCGAGCGCGGCTGCACGCGGTCGCCCGACGCTGATCGACGAGCAGTGGCTCGCGCCTCCTTCCGATCGTCCGTCGTTCGCTCCGCCGCCGTCGGCTCCTGCCGAGGAGCGTCCGTCGCAGCCGCCGCGTTCCTTCATCCCGCCGCCCGCGCCCGAGCCGTCCGTGCGTGCTTCGTCGCGCCCCGCGCCGCTATTCGAGACGACGCTGCGTGCGTCGTCGTATCCGCCGGCGGCGTTCGAGCGACCGCACCGTCCGTCGTCGTATCCGCCGGCGGCTTACGAAGCCGCGCAGCGCATGTCCACGGTGCCACCGCCGCCGGCATCGTCCGCGTCGTCGGTATGGAGTGCGGCGGACATCGAAGCGGAGATGGCTTTCGCTCGTCCGCGTCCGCGCAAGGGCCTTCTCCTCGCCGCGCTCGCGATCCTGACGATCACCGTTGCGCTGTTCGGCAGCGCAGCGACGCGCGCGGAGATCCCGACGGCGCGCGCTTCGGCGAGCCCGAGCCCGATGAACGTCGCGTGCGCCGAGCTCACGGCTCTCGACGAGCAGGTCGTCGTCACCGCGCCGGCGCCGACGCTGAAGCCTGTGACGCATCACCACCGATCGCGCTCGGCGACGAACGACGACGCGAACAAGGAGCAGCCCTCGGCGGAGGAGACCCCGACCGCCGAGAAGACCGCGGCCGCCGCTACGCCGAGCGCGACGGCGACGAATCCGTCGCTCGACGACGCTGCGCGCACGGCTCGCATGCTTCGCGAGCAGCTCGACGGCGCGCGCCACTGAACCAGGGCGATCACCCATGTCCACCACCCCTGCGCTCCATCGCGGGGGCGCGAGGATCGCTCGCGCCCTCGTCACGCTCGCGGCGCTGCTCAGCATCTGGACGCTCGCTCTCCGGGCGCATGCGGACGAAGAAGGGAAAGCCGCGGACTCGCTCGCGGCGGACGCGGAGGCCGCACGGGCGGCGGGACTGTTCGACCGGTGCGTCGAGCGCGACACGCAATCGGTCCAGATGGAGCCGCGGACGACGACGCGAGTCCACCTCGCCGGGTGTGCGGACCGCGCAGGGAAGATCGTGCTCGCTCTCGAGCACATGCGCTTCGTGCTCGAAGATGCGATCGAGCGGCAGGACGTTGCGCTCGCCGACCTCACACGGCAGCGTGTGGAGCAGCTCCTTCGTCGGCTCGGCGGCATCACGATCGATGCGCCGCCCGACGCAAGCGAGCTGAAAGTGACGCTCGACGAGACCGAGGTCGACGGTGAGATGCTCGGCAAGAAGCCGATCGTCGTCGATCCCGGCGTCCACCGCGTGCACGCCGAGGCTCAGCTCGACGGAACGCCGGCGACCTTCGACGAGGTCGTCAACGTCGCGGATGGTGAGCGCGTCACCGTCGCGATCGTTCTCCGTCCGCGTGGCGCCGAGCACCTGACGCCCGGACAGCTGGCGTGCATGCAGGCCGCAAAGAGCGACGCCGAAGCATTCAAGTGCCTGCCCGGGCAGGACAAGCCCCTCGTCGCGCGCGCGGCGTTCGAGATGAACGCCTATCACGACTCATTCTCCGTCCTCGTGCTCAACCCGCTCGTCCGCGCGAACATCGCATCGCCGACCTCGGGGTGGAGCGTCGGAGCCTCGTACCTCGTCGACGTCATCTCGGCTGCGTCGCCGGACTTCGTGTCGACGGCATCACCGCGCGGACACGACACACGCCACGCCGTAGCGGCGAACGGGATGTACAAGCCCGGACGAGTCGGCGCCGAAGCGGCCGCGTCGTATTCGACGGAAGCGGACTACGTCTCGCGCAGCGGCGGGCTCGCCGTGCTCGCCGACCTCTTTGACAAGCGCGTCACGCCTCGGCTCGGCTGGAGCGTGTCGTACGACTCGATCGGTCGCGGCGGCACACCGTTCAAGGTGTTCGAGCACGAGCTGTTCGTCAACGAGGGCGTCTTCAGCACCAGCTTCGTGCTCTCGCCGAAGACGGTCCTCGTCGCCGGCGTGACCGCCGGTTTCGAGCGCGGTGATCAGTCGAAGCCCTACCGGCTCATCCCGATGTTCGCGCGCGACGTGTCGGTCCCCGCCGGCGCGAGCACGACGGAGGTGAACGCGTCGCGCCTTCCGGTGCGCCCCTACGAGCAGCTGCCGAAGGAGCGCGATCGCTGGGCCGTCGGCGCGCGGATCATGCGGCGGCTCGGTTCGTCGACGCTTCGCCTCGAGGAGAGGCTCTACGCGGACACGTGGCAGAACCGCGCGACGACGACCGACCTCCGCTGGCTCTTCGATGTGAGCTCGCGCCTGACGCTCGGTCCTCATGTCCGCTTCCACGCGCAGACCGGGACCGAGTTCTTCAAGCGCGTCTACCATGCCGACGTCGATACGCAGATCACACTGCCGACGTTCCGCACGACCGATCGCGAGCTCGGTCCGATGTACGCGTTCACGGGCGGCGCCTCCGCCTGGTGGAAGGTGTCGAAGGAAGACGCGACCGTGTCGTGGACGATGTTCCTGTCCGGCGATGCGCTCTATTCGCTCTACACGAATTCGCTGTACGTGAGCTCGCGGCTAGCGACGTATGGCACCTTTGGAATCGAGGCGGTGTTCGAATGAGCCGGCACGTTCTGCTCGCAGGATTGATCGCGCTCGGTGCGGGCTGTCTCGCGGAGCCGCCGGAAGAGTCGCCCGACACCATCACGGTCGCGAGCCTCGACGAGGCGTCGTACGCGTCGCTCGTTCATCCCGTGATGGAGAAGACGTGCGGCTCGGCAGATTGCCACGGCAAGCAGCCGCGCGGCCTGCGCATCTACGGAAAAGACGCGCTTCGACTTCCGGGCGAAGCCGGCGAGACGAGTCGTGCGGAGATCCGCGCGACCTATGTCTCCATCATGGGGCTCGAGCCGGAGAAGATGAACGCGTTCGTCAGTCGTCAGCCGCGCAGCGCGGACGAAGCGTACAAGCTGCTCGTCCTCGCGAAGCCGCTCGGGACCGAGCGGCATAGGCCGGGCGTTTCGCTGCGCAAGGGGGAGCGCGCAGAGCAGTGCCTCTTCTCGTGGCTGATGGGCCGCGTCGACGAGACGAGCTGCAAGGATTGAGGCATCGAGCCGCTACGCTCGCATCGGAGCGAGGACGCCATCGCCACGGCACGTCTGGCACGTCACGTGTCTGCGCGAGGCGATGCCGATCCAGTCTTGCTCCCTCGAGACCGCAGGTGCGATCGCGGCCTTCGCACCACGCTGGCGCATGAGCCGCGCCTATCTCCGCGGAATGTCGGAGCGTGTGCCGCGCGCCGCGCAGGTATGTGCATTGCAGTTCGCCCTCCGTTCGCCGCGGGCTCCGACGCACTGACTGCATCGGAGTGAGGGACGCATTGCGCGTCGAGCGGGAGGAGGAAGCGCGATGTCCAAGGCGCAGATCGATCGACGTGTCTTGTTGCGTACGCTGGCATATGGGCTCGGAGCGGTGACCTTCGGCCGGGTCGTTGCAGCATGCACGCAAGGAACGGCTGTCCCGCTGACTGGACGGGAGAGGGACGGCGACGACAATCCGAAGCCGAGCCCGAGCTCGCAGACGCCGACCGATCAAGACGAGCACGTCCCTGGAACGAGCCCGCCGGTCGACACGGGCGACGCTCCGCCGACGATCCCGATGGCGCCGTGGGAGGCGCGCGCGAAGTTCCTCGAGAGCGAGCAGAAGCGGCTCTACAAGCGAGAGGCGTTCGCGCGAGGTGACGAAGGCGTGATGGCCGGGAAGGCGAACAGCCACGAGCCGAAGGCAAAGGTCGTCGTCGAGAACGACAAGACGCGCATCGAGGTCACGGTCGAGCACGTCATGGGCGCGCCGAAGCCCGATGGCGGACTCGGCTACGACGCGGCCGCGCCCGAGGCCGGGGCCGACGGCGATGCTGGCGATGGCGGCGATGCGGGATCGCTCAGCGATGCGGCTGCACCGCCGCCGCCGCCGGAGCACTTCATCACGACGGTCTACCTGAAAGCCCAGGTGAACGGCGTCGAGCGTGTCGTCGGGCTCTGGGAGTTCGACGTCTCCGATCCTGCGCCGCCGACCGTGCGCTTCACGCTGCCTGCCGGCGTCTCGTCCGTCACGGCGTACGAGTGGTGCACGCTCCACGGTTTGTGGAAGGCGCCGCCGCTCGCGGTCACGTGAGCGCGCTCGCCGAGCGTGATCACGGAGCGCGAGCCGTCGAGGCAGACGGATCAGTCGAGGCAGCTCGGGAGCCCCGTCGGGAGGCTCCCGACGATGTCTTCCTCGATGATCCGGCGTGCCTGCTCGTTCTGCCGATGCCAAAGGCACTGCGTGTGTCCCTGGCGAAGGTATCCGAACGCGTAGTTCGTCGGATTCGTGTAGCCGTTCGTCAGGCGGCCGACGTCGAATCGATATCCCTTGGCCCGCTCCTGGATGACGGCTCCCGCCTCTTCGGTCTTCGCCTGCGCGGCGCCGAAGAGGCGGGTCGCCTCGCCCTTGTTCTGGCGGCCGTAGGCGAGGATGGCCCTGTAGAGGATGACCGAGTGCTCGAGGCGCATCCGCACGATGCGGATGCCGTCGCGTAGCTCGTTGCACCACGGGGTGAGGATCGGGTCCGAGCCGCGACAGTGTGCAGCGACATCGTCCTCGAGCGGGCGGGTCTCACGGACGACGGTCTCGAGATCGGCGATGACGCTCGTCTCGAACGCGACGCGATCCGCTTCCGGCGCCGTGACGAGATCGTCGAACTTCTTCCGGAGCTCGCGGATCGTCACGCCTGCGACGAGCGCGCCGAGGTCGACGGCGTTGTCCTCGCCGCTCACGTACGCGATGAGCTTCTTGTCGCGTAGATACGTGCGCTGGATGTCGACGAACCTGGAGAGGTCCTCGCCGAGCTTCGGTCCGCACGATCCGTAGGACGACGCGTAGATCGAATAGAACCGCTCGAGCGGCGCGGACGGCTCCCACAGCATCTTCGCCGTGAGATAGTCGGTCATCCAGTAGCCCCACTCGTGCCCGGAGCTGAAGAGCACGTGACCGTCGAGCGCGGGAAGGGCCTTCGCCTTGATGTCGCCGTCGAGCCCGTGGATGTCGGTCCAGCGTGCCTCGATGAACTCGGGGAGGAACGCCGGCACGTCGACGTCCGTCGCGATCCAGTACGCGGACTCGGGGAAGTAGCGCACGCGATGGTCGTTCTTCGCGAGCTCCTCGAGGATGAAGTCGTGTTGGAAGTGGAAGTTCGGGTGCTGGTACATCCCGCCTTCTCGGTACAGATCGAACCAGAAGAGCGTATGCACCGTCTGCCCGAGGCGCGCATCGGCGAAGCGGGGCAGGTGATAGAAGTACGTCTTCGGCGTGCCGCGGAAGTCGACGTAGAGGTTGTCGTAGTTCCCGCAGTGGTTCTGCGCCGCGACACGGACGTTCGGCGCGATCGTCACGAGGTGCTCGACCGCGATGTCGAACCACGTCACGAGCCCCTCGGGATCCGTCGTGAGGAACTCGCCCATCGCGAGCTCGACCTCGTCCCACGGCACCTGCATGAGGCGCGTCAGGCCCGCCTCGAGCTGCTCCTTCGCAGGCCGCGCGTCGTCGGTGACGAGCACGTAGTTCTTCTGCAGCGCCGCCTTGTGATGCATCTGCACGACGGCGCCGACCGTGACGCCGCGCGAGTGCGCGTAGTCGACGATCTTGCGCGAGTGATCGGCGAGCGCGTCCCACGGAACCGATGCCATGAGCGGCCACTGCAAGTGGTTCTGACCGGTCTTCACGAGCCAGTCGATCAGCTTCTTCGACTCGGCGAGGTTCGACTCCCCCGGCTCGTGGAGGGACGGCATCCATTCGATCGGATGCAGGACATGCGGCTGCAGCCCGCGCACTTTCGCCATCGCCGTGCGGTGAGTCTCCAGCCCGCGTGGGAAGAACGGCGCTCCGAATTCAGGCACGAGCTCCTGCATCGGATGGAAGAACCGCACGCCGAGCTCTTCGAGCAACGCATACGCCGCGGCGACGAGATCCTCCCGCTTCGCTGCGTAGGCGACCAGCACGTTCCGCGGCCCCTCGTCCGCGCGGACGAGCGAGTACGACGGCGACGCATCCGTCGCGTGCCGTGACGCGGCCTTCGCCTCGGCGGACGACGAGATCCAGATCGCGTCCCCCGGCTGACCCGCGGGCGCGCCGGTCGCGACGACGACCTGCGTCTTCCACATCCGGCCGAGATACCCGCCGATGTCGGCCCGGACCTGCTCGGGCAGCGCGTCATCGACGAAGACGTGCACGTCCGTCGCCGGATCCATCGCAGCGCTTGCCTCGCTCGCCGCGCAGGGGATGCTCGGTTCGGGCGCTTTCGCCTCTGACTTCTCGGACGAGCAGGCGCTGACGACGACAGCAAGAGCGAGCGCGGAAGCGATGCAGACGCGGCGGAGCGACATCGGGGGCGCTGTTATGGCAGCGCCGGATGGATCGGCAAGGCCGGCCCCGCCAATGTCTTTCATCGTGGCGCCATCGAGCCACCCGCTCGCCCCAGCCCGAGACTCGTCTTCCATCGTGCGCGATCGAGGCACTCGCTCGCCCCAGCCCGACACTCCTCGCTCGCGGCGCCGTTGTCCGCGAGCATCGCGACGATCGGCAGCTCGTGCCCACGCGCGATCGACAGGACCGTCATCGGAGGTTGAGATCGCGGACGGCGCCGAGGATGGCCTAGAGCGCAGTGGACGAAGGCGCCGCGCACCGCGATGTCTGGATACGGCCGAGGGCAGTCACGTGTATTCGCGATGCCGCACGTGGAGCGAGCGGTCACGTGCGGACGGCCATGAACCTGCTCCGCAGGCTTTTGATGCCGTGGCTCGACGCTCCTGGCCCATGGCGGGGCTCCGATCACGTGGGTTTGCAGTTAGGGAGGGCGTCCTCGGGCGATCCCGTGCTCGCCAGCTCAGCGGCTCTCCCCGGCCTCGAGCGAAGCGCCGATGGAGTCTTCGCGTCCCGTACGTCGCTGCTCCAACGCGCGCGGCGCGCGGATGATGAACCCGCTCGACATCAAGGAGCTCGAGAAGGTGTGCGCGAGCCTCCCGGACAGAACTCCAAGGAAGGAAAGGGGCGACCGATGCGGGAAGTGATTCCGGCCCGTCGCGACGCCGCTCCAGCCGTCGAGCTCGCGCGGGCCGCCGCGGAGCGGGCATGCCGCCTACGCAAATGGTTGGCCCGCGACGGAACCGCCTACGTCAGGAGCAACAGTGCTTCGCGCAGGATCGTCTCGATGGGCGTTTCTTCAGCGAGTCTCGTCTCGAGCGTGGTCATGGCCCTCCGGACTTCGGATGGTGTGAAGCCCAATGAGCGAAGCCCCTGCGCCGCGGTGTCGAAGCTCGCCGACGGCGCCGAGCTGTACTTGCGCTGGCGCAAGTGGATCCGCGCGGCCACGTGCTGGCGGCCAAAGACCTGCTCCGCGTAATGCTGGTTGTGCGCGCGGCATCTCACTCGGAGGTTTGCTGCGTCGTCAGTCCCTCCGAGCGCCTTCGGGTGAACGTGATCGAGCTCGAGGAACGCCCGCGCCGGACACCGATTGCCTTCGGCGTTCACGTAGGAGCACTGTTCGCCATCGCGCTCGAAGACCTGTCGTCGCACTTCTCTCGGGATGTGCCGACGCCGCTTCTCCGGTGCATCGTCGCACGGCTTCGCGCGAGTCCCGTGTGCGGGTGGCGGGGCGTCGTTCGTCCTCACTTCGGCGTCCGCGCGAACGGCGGAGCCGGCGACTGTCGACGACGCGGCGACCGAATCCGTGATCGCGCTCCCGCTTGCATCGGGACGTGCATCAGCACTGTCATCGCTCACCCTTGCATCCGTCATCGCGCTCCCGCCCGCATCCACGCGTCGATTGGGCGCGCGCGTCGAGACACTCTCGGCGGCGGGCGTGGTTGCCTCGGCAAGTTTCACTCTCCTCGGGCGAGAGGCCTTTCCGAGCCGCTCTCGTTCGAGCTTGGTGAGCAGCAGATCGAGCGAGGCGTCGAGGATGATCTCGAGATCGCCGGCGGGGTTCCGATGGCGCATCAGGTCTTTGATGCGTTCGAGCTTCGCCTTGATGTCGACGGACACGGTGAGCTCGACGCGATACCGCGTAGCCGAGAGCGGCTCGATCTTTGGGCGCATCTCGGCGCCGACCGAACCTGCCGCTGACGGCGCGCTTTTTTGGGAGGCACCACCATGCGGATGCACCAGTAGCGTCGCTTGCGGCGCGATCGGCTCGATGCACGCGGCCACGTCGGGACTCGGAAAGCGCGCGGCGATGATCACTTGGACCTCGTGTGTGGTCTTGCCGATCGCTTCGCGAAGGAGCTCTTCGTGGTTCTCCTCCGTCAGGTGCTCGCGAAGCGCGTAGACGGCACTCAGATGAACCTTTCCGTGTTCGAGCAGCGCGAGGGCGCGCGGGAACTGCCGAACGACGCGTGCCACGGCAATTCGACGGTGGGCCTCACCCTCGCTCATTCCGAATCTTCGAATGCAGAAATCCCACATCGACGAATAGGCGTACTCCCGATCGAGCCTACGAGCATCGACCTCTCCGAGATACTCGAGGAGCCGCGCCTGCCAGATGTGTCCTTTGCCGACGTGTGTGCTCATTCGAGCGAGCAGCTCGTCGTTCGTGAGGTCCCCCAGCTTGTACATGAAACGTTTCTAACACGCAGATCTCGGGCTCGCGGAACAGGCCCACCTGCGAACGAACGACGACCGGATCACCTCGCGAGACCTCCGGCGCGCGAACGCGAAGCAGGCGGCTGCTGGTTGCCCGCACAAGCTTCTCTCTAGACGAGTCGTTATCTCGAGGCGACCTGGTGTTGGAGGCCGTCAAGTGCAAATTGCAAAATGGCTCGCTATTCATTCTTAGGCTGGAAGGCGCGCAATCGCCCGCGAACGTCGAGAGCGAACGCGCCCACGCAGACGAAACGAGCGGCTGGCGCATCGATTGCCTCGAGACCCCCAATCTGTCTCGAGTTGCAATCGATGTGACAGCCGCTCGTCCAGATCGACGCGACGGCCGACGGTCGCGTCCGCGTCCGCGTCCGAGCGCGCAGCCCGGGCACGAACAGCCCATCCAGCTCGGTTCCTCTCGCTCGCGACCACCTCTCACACGAACGCGCACGACGACGACGCCCGCCACCGTCTGCGGTCTTCGAGAACCGCCTCGAGCGGTTGCCGTCGTGGCCAGGGGACACGCTCGCGCAGCTCCGTGATTGCCATGCCAAAGCCGACGACTGCGCGCCGCGCTGCTGAGCACGAGATCGTCCGAGGGGCACTCTCCCTAACTGCCAATTCGTGTGGTCGGAGCTGCAGCCGCCATGGCTATGAGCCAACGTCGATCGACGGCAGCGAATCGGCATCTTCGATACGGTCCGCTCGTCCCGCAAACGTAGCGGGAAGGTCGTCACGGGCGACAAGGGCTTCGCTTCGCGAACCGAGAATCGGGCCTCTGGCCTGCGAGGTCTTCCGCTTCCGATTCGCTCGGCATCTTCGATACGCGCCGGTCATCCGCAAACGAGGGAGAGCCTCGTCGGGGTGATAGGGCGGCCGAGCTCGAGAATCGCGCCTTTCGCCAGGGACATCTCCTAACCGCCGAGTCGCTCGCTCGGGTCCACTGCTGACGTCGATGCGCTCGCCGTGATCCGCCTCATCGTTCGCGCTGACGCACCGCCGTGCTCTCGCGAGTGGGATCGCGGTTCGGATCTTGAATCACCCGCCGGAGGCCGCGCGAGGAGCACCATGGCCGAGATGGGCGCGTATGTTCCGGGACGGAAGAAGCTGGTGGTCGTCGAGGACGACGACGAGACGCGCGAGCTCGAGCTGTTTCTCCTCGGCTCCGAGGGCTACCAGGTCATCGGTCTCCCCGACGGCGAGAAGGCTGCGGCGACCGTCGCTCGCGAAGCGGCCGACCTCGTCATCCTCGACCTGATGATGCCGCGAAAGGACGGCATTGCCGTGCTCGAAGAGCTCGCGAGCGATCCGACGACGGCCGGTGTGCCGGTCATCCTCGTCTCCGCATACGTCGATCGGCCTTCCGTGCTGAAGGCTCTTCCGAGGTCTAGCCAGGTGAAGCAGATATTCCGCAAGCCCTTCGACATCGCCGGTCTGCTCGAGGCGGTCGCCCAACATCTGAGCCCGTCGGAGCGCTGACGCGATGGCGCCACCGCCGAGGAGCGAGCCGGTCCCCGCGACGATCGCCGTGCAAGCTCCGCCGGCGGCGCAGGACATTCGTGACACCACGCTCGTGAAAGAGCGCGACCTCTTCATGCTCTCCGACCTCGAGGGCAACGTGCCGCTCGGGAGCACGAACGGGTTCGGCCTGTACCACGGTGACACGCGCTTCCTGAGTACGTACGAGCTTCGCATTCAGGGCATGAAGCCGACCATTCTTCTCTCGTCTTCGCGCTGGCCATACCTCGGCTCGTACGTGCTCACGAACCCGAACCTCGTCACCGAGGACGGGCGCAAGATCGCCGAGCAGTCGATCCAGATCCGTCGCTACCGCATCGCGCGCGCGCAGCGCCTCTCCGAGTCGCTCGTCTTCCAGAGCTACAACCCGTTCCCTCTCACGTTGACGGTGGCGATCTACATCGGGAGCGACTTCGCCGACATCTTCGAGGTGCGCGGGTTCGTGACGAAGAGCATCGGCGCACGTGAAGTGCGTGCTCAATACTCTCCGTCCGAAGTGACCTTCCGTTACGAGGGTCGCGACGGGCTGCATCGCGCGACGCGGGTGCGCTTCGAACCGGCTCCAACGCGGTTCGAAGACGGCGTCGCGGAGTATCGAATCGAGCTCTCCGGAAAAGATGCGCAGCGCATCGCGATCGATGTCGACCTCGCGTCCGGGACTTCGGCGGCGCCCAGGAGGGACGCTAGGCATGTCTTCGGTGACGAGGTCTCGATCCAAACGAGCAACACGCAGTTCGATGCCGTGCTCGGGCAGGCTCGGACCGATCTGCAGATGCTCGCGAGCGGCGACGATGACGCTCAGTTCGTCGCGGCAGGGATTCCCTGGTACGCCTCTCTGTTCGGGCGAGACAGCATCATCACGGCGCTCGAGCACCTCTGGATCTCGCCGGCGCTCGCCAAGCACACGCTCATGGTCCTCGCGCGCGAGCAGGGCGCTCGCGACGATCCGTCACGCGACGAAGAGCCTGGGAAGATCCTGCACGAGAGGAGGCGCGGCGAGCTGACGAACATCGGCCTGGTGCCGTTCGATCCGTACTATGGGAGCGTCGACTCGACGCCGCTCTGGGTCATTCTCCTCGGCCGGTATCACCGGGCGACGAACGACATCGCGTTCATCCGTGAGCTCGCCCCGAACCTCGAGAGGGCCCTCGAATGGATCGACCAGCACGGCGACAGGGACGGCGACGGCTTCGTCGAGTACGAGGCGCGTACGCCCGCGGGCCTCGTCAACCAGGGATGGAAGGACTCGTGGGACGCCGTCGTCAACACCGACGGATCGCTCGCCGAGCCCCCGATCGCGCTCGTGGAGGTGCAAGCCTACGTCTACGAAGCGAAGCTCTTCGCCGCCGTGCTCTTCCGCGCGCTCGGCGAAGACCAGCGCGCTCGCACGCTCGAGGCACAGGCCGCGACGTTGCGCGGACGCTTCGCCGAGGCGTTCTGGATGCCGTCGGAGGGTTGTCACTGCCTCGCGCTCGACAGGCACAAGCGTCAGGTCGCCGTCGTCGCATCGAATACGGGACACGCGCTCTACGCCGGGATCGCGTCGCGGGAGCAGGGGGCCCTCATCGCCGAGCGCTTGCTCGCAGAGGACCTGTTCTCCGGCTGGGGCGTCCGCACGCTCTCGACCCGCGAGGTCCGTTACAACCCCATCGGCTACCACGTCGGCACGGTCTGGCCGCACGACAACGCACTCACTGCGTTCGGGCTGAAGCGGTATGGCGAAGAGGACCTGCTCATGCGCCTGAGCACGGGACTGTTCGATGCCGCGACGCACTTCCCGTCGGGCCGCATGCCGGAGTTGTTCGGCGGGTTTGCGAGGAGCGCGTTCGCCGTGCCGGTCCGCTATCCGGTCGCTTGCAGCCCGCAGGCGTGGGCGGCCGCCTCGTGGAGCATGATCCTGCAGGCGCTCCTCGGCCTCTCGATCGATGCGTGTGCATGCGAGCTGTCGATCGTCCGCCCGCGCCTTCCGCCGTGGCTCGAGTGGGTACGCATCGAGCATCTCCGCATCGGCGGAGGCGAGGCGGATCTCCTCTACCAGCGCGTCGGCGAACGCACCGTCGTCGACGTGCTCGCGATGCGCGGTGGTGTACGCGTGGCCTTCTCGGACCGATGGCCCCGCTGAAAATCGCGCAAAACGAGCTCAGTTGATGGGCGTGGAGCCGCATTCGGGACGCCTCAGCGCATCGATGGACGCGTGATACGATCGACCCGTGCCTTTGCGTCCTCGAATGCGCCGAACGCTGCATGCAGTGATGTTCGTATGCGCTGCGAGTGGTGCCGTCGCGTGCGCCGCCATCCTAGGGATCGACGATCGAGAGCCGCTCACGGAGGAGGACGGCGGGCAATCCGCCGGCTTCGACGCGACGATCGACGGCGCACCATCGCCCGCGAGCGAGGCCGCAGCCGATGCGGACACTCGAGATGCGCCAGTCGAAGATGCTCCCGAGCTACCGCGAGCGATCCTCTGCGATCCCGGCACATGCGGGACGGCAGGTGGAAGCTGCGGGGACGGCGGCTGCACGTTCGCCTGCACGGGGACGAGCTGCGATCGGACCATCCAGTGCCCGCCTTCGAACGATTGCCTCGTCGTCTGCGGCGGTCAGGACACGTGCAAGGGCGCGCGTTGCGTCGGCGGTCGATCGTGCACGTTCGACTGCTCGGGCGACAAGGCATGCAAGGAGGGCATCGCCTGTCAGTCGGACATCTGTGACATCCGCTGCACGGGAGCGGTGGATACGTGCAAGAGCGGCGGCGCTGGTGCGCCGATCGCGTGTGATGCCGGTGTCTGCATCGTCGAATGTGCTGGCGAGGAGTCCTGCAACAAGGGCGTGCTCGCGTACGCGGGCACGTATTGCGGGATCACGTGCTCGGGCACGACGGCGTGCAACGCCGAAGGGATCGTGAGCTGCGGGAGCTCTCCTGACGCCTCGATCACGTGCGCCGACTCCACCTGCGTCGCGAGCAAGCCGTCGTGTCGAGGCGGCAGCTACTGCTCCATCAGCTGTACGGCCGCGACGGCGTGCAAGGCCAAGGTCTGCTGCGAGAACACCACCTGCGTGCTCGACGATCGCGCCAAAACCGCAGGTAACGTGTGTCCGTGAGCGAGCTCGAGCTGCTCCCCGAAACCGAGCCGATCCCCGTCGCCATCGGCGAGGTCGTGGCCGGCAAGTACCGCATCGAGCGCGTGGTCGGCACGGGCGGCATGGCGACGGTCGTCGCGGCCCATCACCTCGAGCTCGATCAGCCGGTCGCGATCAAGCTGCTCCTCGCCGAGAACGCGGTCCGCGCCGACTCCGTGCGTCGATTCCTCGCGGAGGCACGCGCAGCCGCTCGCCTCGAGAGCCCGCACGTGGTGCGCGTGCTCGATGTCGGCACGGCGGAGACGTCACGCGGTCGCGTCGTGCCCTTCATGGTCATGGAGCTGCTGTCGGGTCGGGATCTCGACGGCCTGCTCGCGGAGCGCGGGCGACTCCCGGTGGTCGAGGCCGTCGAGTACGTGCTCCAGGCATGTGATGCCGTCGCGGAGGCACATGCGCTCGGCATCATCCATCGCGATCTCAAGCCGGGGAACCTGTTCCTCACGGTGCGTCGCGATGGAACGCCGATCCTCAAGCTTCTCGATTTCGGCATCTCGAAGTCGATCGCGCGCAATGGAAAGGACGCGCATGCGATGACCGCCGATCGCGAGGTCATGGGCTCGCCCGGATACATGTCGCCGGAGCAGGTGCGGTCGGCCAAGGACGTCGATGCGCGTTCGGACATCTGGGCGCTCGGTGTCGTGCTCCACGAGCTGCTCACCGGCGAGCCGCCGTTCCAGGCGCCGAGCATGGCCGACCTCCTCGTCGAGATCCTCCACGCGCCGCCGCGTCCGCTGGCACGCCTCGCGCCGGACGTACCGCCGCCGCTCGTCGACGTCGTGATGCGGTGCCTGCAGAAGACGCCGGAGAACCGGTTCGCGAACATCGCCGAGCTCGTCGCCGCGCTGAAGCCGTTCCGTAGCCCGGTGCCGCTCGTCGTTCCGGTGGTGACTGCACACGTCGTCGACCCGCCGGTGAGCGTCGAGGCCGGTGCATCGATCCGCACTCTGCACGAGGTGAGCCCGAAGAGGCGGACGCTCCTGACGGCGCTGCTCGCGATGGCAGCCGTTGGTCTCGTGTTGACCGTCGTGGCGGTCTTCGCGAAGGCGCGTCGATCCGAGGATGCTCGCGGCGCGGCGTCCTCTCGCGTGACGAGCATTCCGGCGTCCGTTCCCGACGAGCCTACGCCCGTCCCGCCTCCCACCGCGGTCTCCGCTGCGCCGCTCGCCGCCGAGACCGCATCGTCGGAGGTCGTCGACAGCACGACCAAGAAGAGGCCACGTGGTGTCTCACGGCCCGCGAGTCCGCCGCCGGTCCAGCCGAAGGCGAGCGCAACGGCGACGGGCGGCACGCGACATCGCACGGACTGGTAGCATGCGGTCGATGCCCACGAGGCGCCTCGCCATTCGCACGCTCGGACGTCTGACGATCCTCGCGGCAATCCTCGCGGCCGGCGACGTTCGCGCTGAAGACACGTCGGTCGCCGCCGCGACCGTGCTCTTCGACGAAGGCGTGAAGCTGATGGACGCCGGCCGTCACGCGGAGGCATGCCCGAAGCTCGAGCGAAGCCAGGCGCTAGCGCCGAGCGGCGGTACGTTACTCGCGCTCGGCGAGTGCTACGAAAAGACCGGAAAGGTCGCGTCGGCGTGGATCGCGTTCCGCGACGCGGCCGCGCGTGCTGCGAACGCCGGCAAGCGCGATGCGGAGGCTTTCGCGCTCGACCATGCCGCGCGCCTCGAGCCGAAGCTGCCGCGCCTCACGATCGTGACGCCGAGCGGGAGCGCGATCCCCGGCCTCGAGGTCCAACGCGGCGGGGTCGTCCTCAAGCCTGCCGAGCTCGGCGTGTCCGTTCCGCTCGATCCGGGCGCGTACGAGATCCGTGCCTCCGCGCCGAAGCGGCGCACCTGGTCGGAGACGATCTCGCTCGAGCAAGGCAAGCGAGCGGAGGTCGTCGTGCCGGTCCTCGCCGCCGAAGAGGACGGCATACGCGAGCGTGCGCTGCAGAAGGACGAGCCTCCTCCGTCCGCAGAGTCGTCGCCGAGTAGCGCTCAGCGTACGCTCGGCCTCGTCGTCGCCGGCGTGGGCCTCGCGAGCCTGGTCACTGGGGGCGTCTTCGGACTGATGGCGAGCAGCACGAACGACGATGCGCTCTCGCACTGCACGAAGTCCGACGTGACGCGGTGCGATTCGCGGGGCCTCGCGCTCACGGACGATGCGAAGTCGCAAGCGCTGCTCTCGACGATCTTCGTGGCCGCCGGCGGGGCAGCGCTGGTCGGCGGTGGCGTCCTCTTCTTCACGGCGCCGTCGTCCCGATCCGCGAGCACCGGGCGACCCGCTCCGACTGTCCGTCTCGCGCCTGCATGGAACTCGCGGTGGGCGGGGGCGATGGCGTCCGTTCAGTGGTGAAGCACGCGGCCGACGTCTCGCTCAGCGCGGCCAAGAGCTCTCGTGCCGCCGGCCGATGAGCCCGTCGAAGCGGACCGTGACACCGAGCGAGACGATGCGTGCGTGCCCGCTGTACGTTCCGGCGTTGACCGCAGGATAGAGCGCGCCGCTCGCATCGACGGATCGGCCCCCCTGCGTGCCGTTCACGGGTCGAAGGCCGCCGCCGTGGACGTGCCGCGTCGTATCGAAGATCTCCGCATACGCGACGTTGAACACGAACGGGTCGACGCTGAAGCCCACGCCGAGAGTGCCTGCGGTCTTCGCGAGCGTGTCGAAGTCGAGTCGCGTGAACTGCGGGTCGCTCGCAGAGGAGTCGTGATAGACGCCCGCGCGAAGCGTGAGCACGTGCTCGCGGAGCGGGATGTTGTACGCGCCGCCGAGGCGAACGCTGTACGTGTCGCGATAGCGATGCGGGCTGATGAAGTCGATGTTCGTCAGGTTCACGCCGGGCGGTGGATTGTCCGCGGCGATCTTCGGAATCGTGATGTGAAGGCCGTCGTCCTGCGCGCTTCCCCATGCCTCGTACGTGCCGTCGAGCTCGATGTCGGCGCGCTCGATCTCGCGCTCGTTGCCCGTGGCTTCGTCGCGCACGCGATCGAGGAACATGTACCGGACGCCACCGCGGACGACTGTGGGTAGCGTGACGACGAACGTCGCGGGTGATGGACGGAAGCCCGCGGTCGGCGTGATACGCGGCGCGAGCGTGGTGACGTCGCCGGTCGTCTCGAGCGTCACGGGACCGCGCACGTTGGCGCCGATGGAGAGGAACGGGACGGGCCGCGCGAGCACACCAAAGCTCGCCGTGGGCGCGCCGCCGGTGGTGTCGAGCGTCGCACGGGCATCACATGGCTGATACTCGACGTTCGCGCACTGTCCCGGTCCGGTTCCGCGCGCGACGGCGTCCGAGAACGTCGTCGAGCTCACGTGGAGGTTTCCGTAGACGTAATGAAGCGCGAGGCCGAGGTCGAGCCAGGGCAGCGCACGCACGGATGCGGACGCCGTCCCGAAGATCACCTGAGGATGGTTCTCGACGATGTCGTAGCGACCTGGGTTCGGCGCGAAGCCGAGGCTCGCCGGGAAGGTACGGTTGCCGACCGACGACGGACCATACGCGCCGATGGCGAACGTCCATCGGTCGAAGTACCCGAAGTCGGTCGACGCGGCGATGAACGGCTCGAAGAACGCGCCACCCTCGTCGGTGACGCGCGGGAAGGGCTTTCCACCCCACGGCGTGAACGAATTCGTCGGGTCGTCGGGGTACGTGCCCGCGCGCTGGAACGAGTAATGGCTGAACCAGAGGTTCGAATTGACCAGCAGGCGCGTGCCGCGCTGCCGCGCGAAGCCGGCGATGTTGTACTGGAGCGCAGTCCCGTCATCCGCCTTCGCGGTGAAGGCGCCGCCTCGGCCGAGCGCTTCGGTTCCGTTGTCGGGGATCTCGAACCCGCCGGCGCGAGCCTGCGAGGAGATCGACCCGAGGGCGATCGCGACGAGAGCAGTGGTGACCCCCCGAGCTCGCCGCATCAAGGCCCGCACCCCGGCGTGCCGGCAGGCGCGAGCGAGCACGGGACGCATTTGTGGTTCGCCGAGCACGTGCCCTGCGTGAGCACGACGCCGGCGATCGAGAGGTTGGCGCAGTTGCTGACGCACGCGCCGGCCCCGAGCAACAGGTGCGTGCAGGTCTCGACCGGTGCGGTCGGATCGGGAAGGTACTCGTTCGGCACGCAGAGGTAGTCCGCTGCGTTCGACGGGCAGGCATCCTGCTTCAGGCTTCCCTGCTGTCCGGAAGGGACGTTGCTCCGCGGGACGCATGTGCCCTGCTTCGAGCCCTGGTAGTCGCAGCAGAGCGGGAACTTGAACGCAGCCTTCTTCGGCGAGTCACATGCAAGGGCGCATGCGCCCGTCGACGCGCCAGTGAATGGATCGTTGCATGGTGCACATAGCTCTCCGCTCGGACACGTCGTCTGCGAGAGCTGGCTCGCTTGCTGTTTCACCGCCGGGAGGCAGGTCGATTGGCACCGACCTTCGGATGCAGGATCGGCGAACGGCTGACACGTCGGCGGGACGTAGTGATTCGCAGCCTTCACGACGGAGTCCGGCGCGCAGAACCCGCCGGGGCACGGCGAGAGCTGCGAATGCTGATCCGGTGGCACGAGATCGGAAGGCACGCAGTGCGCTCCTCCACATGCAGGCGTGCACGCCGGGAACACGTTCGGATCGACGAGCGGCGCCCCGGTGTACGGGCACGAAAGCACGAGCGGCGGCTTCGTCGGCTTGTCGCAAGCGACCGAGCACGCTCCGGTGGGCGCGGTCGGATCGGCGGACGTCGGATCGAAGCAGGGCACGCACCGCTCGTTCGCACCGCAGTCCGCCTTCGGAAGCAGCGATGCCTTGTCGGCGACGAGCGGCAGGCACTCCGAGAGGCATCGCCCCTCGGCGCCGCCGACCGACGTGCAGGACTTCGGGACCGCGTTGCCTCCGCTCACCGCGAGCGAGTCCGGCGTGCAGAAGCCGCCAGGGCAGGTCGCGACCTGCGCCTGCTGCGACACGGGCACGAGCTCCTTGGGAACGCAGTGCGCGCCGCCGCACGCGGGGCTGCATGCCGGCAGCGTGCTCGGATCGATGAGCGGGTCACCCTCGTACGGGCACTTCAGGATCGTCGGCGGAGCCTTTGGCGCGTCGCACGCGATCGAGCACGCGCCCGATGGCGCCGTCGGATCGGCGGCCGTCGGATCGAAGCACGGCGCGCATCGCTCGTTCGGTCCGCAGTTCGCCGTGGGGAGCACGTCCTTCTTTGCAGCGACGTCGGGAATGCAGGTGGAGAGGCAGCGGCCCTCCGCGCCGGCTACGGACGTACACGACTTGGGGACGCCGTTGCCGCCGGTCTGCGTGAGCGTGTCGGGCGCGCAGAAGCCGGGCTGACCATTCGTGCTCTGACACGTCACGAGCTGCTTCTGCTGGGCCTCGGGGACGAGTGATGCCGGGACGCAGTGGCTTCCACCGCACGCGGGCGCGCACGGCGGGAACATCGTCGGATCGATGATCGGCGGTCCTTCGTACGGGCATATTCCACCGCCGTCACCGGGCGAGGGACCGCCGTCCGCCGGCCCGCAGCCGCCCGTGTCCTTGCCCACGTCGCACGCGCCGGTGTTGCTGTTGTCGAGCGGATTGATGCACGGCGCGCAGCGCTCGTCAGGCGCGCAGTCGGCCTGCGGTAGGAGCGCGAGGTATTCCTGCACCTGAGGAACGCAGACGCTCACGCATGCACCGGGCGCGTCGTTGAGCGACGCGCACGTCTTCGGCACGTACTTCGGATCTTTGATGATCGTGTCGGGGACGCAGAGCCCGGTGCTGCACGTCGCGAGCTGCCGCGCGAGGCTCGGCGCGACGTTGTCGCTCGCCACGCAGTGCGCCGCTCCGGTATCGCAGCACGAAGGAAGCGTCGCCGGATCGAGCGGCTCGATCTCCTTCGGTGAGCACTGCGTGTCCGCGCCCGATGCGCTCGCCTCTGACGGACCACCGATCAGCGGCGGCCCGTTCGGATCCACACCGCACGCGACGACGACTCCGAACCCCGCCGTGAGCGCGACGACGAGGGGTCGAGATATCCTCATAAGGATATCTTGTGCCGGTCGAGATAGAAGACAAGGTGATTTTCGTGACGCGCCCGGTCGTGGTGGAGCCGGGCACGACTGCTCGAAACGAGGACCGCCCGTCACGCCCACGCTTCGGGCGTGGGAGGACGGGCGGTCCGCGATCGAGCGTGCGTCGCGCGATCGCGCTCAGGGGTTCGTGTTGCGATCCATCGCCGTCGCGAGACCGTGCTTCGCGGCGATGACGCTCTCGCGCTCGCGGACGTTCACGGTCAAGGACTGGCGGATGGGGCGCTTGCCGTTCGGCAGCGGCACAGCGGTCTTCCAAAGCTTCCAGTCGCGCGTGCCTTGCACGTCCGGCTGCATCACGAGATCGACCTGGAACGTGCCTGCGGCTTGGGGCTCGAGCCGGAGCTCGTATCCACGACCGTCTGCTTGCGGGACGAGCGACGCTCCCTTCGGCAGCGCGGAGCCCGGCGCGATGGTGTAGCTCGAGACGGTGTCCGCGTAGACGCTGCGCTGCGCCCGCGTGTAGTAGCCGGCGAACGTCGACGGGCTGCCGGCGATGGCGGAGGAGTAGCCGATGTTCGAGGCTGCATCGACGATGACGCCGTAGACGGGGATCGTCGTCTTCTCTCCTGCGAAGACCGTGACCGCCTTCACGGGCTCCGTCTCCTTGAACATGTCGAGCGGTGTGACCGCGAGGATCCGGCGGTCCCACTTCGAGATGAACGACGCGTTCGCCGAGACGTACGCTGCGTCGACCAGCCCGACGCAGGAGTACCCGCCGTTCATGGCGTCGGCCATGAACCGTGCTCCGTCGCCGATCAGGTTGTACGGCTTTCCGCGCTGAGCGAGCCCGAAGTTACAGACCGCGTCGCCGAGCTGCGGCGTGAAGCGGACGGCCTTCGGACGCCGCGCTCCGAGATACAGGTGATCGGCGTGGAACCCGGTGCGGAAGGAGCCCACGCTCGCGTTCTGGACGCCATAGCTTCGGGACTCGACGCTGTCGGGGATACCGCTCGCGTCCGTCACCGGGAGCTGCTTCTCGTCCTTCACGCGCTCGTCGAGGCCGAACCGATCGCTGCCGCAGAACATGCCGACGTGACCGGGGAACCAATTGAACGTCCCGTCCGAGAACGGGCCCGGATGCGAGCCGCTGAGCGTGAAGAGGATGTCACCCGGCGAGAGGAACGGCGCAGGGACGTCGACGACCATGTACGCGGGCTCGTCGACCCAGGTGAAGATCGCGAAGCCCGTGAAGTGCGTCGTCGAGACCGTCAACCGGTTCTCGACCGGATCGCGATCGATGACGTCCGCATAGCGCCAGTTCGACAGCTCGCCGGACGAATCGATGGTCGGATTGAGCGTGCTGCTCTCGATGACCATGAGCAGCGGCTCTTCGCTTCCCTCGACGGGCTCCTCGAGATCCTCGTAGGGCAGCGTGAGCGTCGCGGGTAGGTCGAGCTGCAGGTTCGGCTCGATCCGGTAGTAGCGGCGCGAGCTATCGGGATTCTCGTCGTCGATCTCGGTGAACGTGATGTCGACGTCGTGCGGGAGCGCCTTCGGCGGGATCGTCAGCTTCGCACCGCTCGGGAGCGCGAGCGTGGCTCCGGTCTCATCGTCGACGCGAGCGCTCACGCTCGCGGTCATGTCGCCCTTCGAGATGGTCGGCTGGGCGGGACGAGAGGAGTCTTCGGTGCTGCCGCACGCTACGGCGAAGGTCGACGCGAGCGACAGCGCGGCGAGCGATACGAGGTGACGGCGGCGAGAGAGGCGAAGGAGCGTCTTCATGCTCCCATCGTCAACGGCCGGAGCGGCCCGGAATTAAGCGGGCAGACGCCGCTCGCTCCGATCGCGTGCCACCTCGAACACCCAGGGCCTCAGAGCGAGAGCGGCACGCTCTGCGCGTAGTGGAAGACGTTGCGCGGATCGTACTTGCGCTTGATCTCGACGAGGCGCTCGAGGTTCTTCTTCCCGTAGTAGGCCTCGAGCCAGTTGGTCTCGCTGTCGTCGATGAAGTTCTGATAGCACTCGTCGGACGTGTACGGCCGCATCGCTGCGTGGAAGCCGTCCATCCATGCCATCGAACGCCGGACCTGGTCGGCGGGATCGGTTGCGAGCCAGTTCACCTCGGTGCCCGAGAGAAGCCAGTCTCGGCGATGGACGAATGCGGTCGCATCCGGGGCTACGTCACGGATCGCGCCTCCGGTGAGGAATCCTTTCCACATCGCGCCGACGCCCGTCACGGGCCACACGCGGAGCTGGGCGAAGATCTCGCCGATCGCTGCATCGGACAGAGGCTCCATCACGTACCGCGACCGCTCGTACGCAAACTCGCGGCCACCGGTCTCGCTGAGCTTCGACTGGCTGGGCCAGTACTCCCCCTCGTCGATGAACTCGACGTCGGGACGGAGATCGGGACGCGCGATGCGGTAGACCGGGGCGAGCAGCTCCTCGAACGCCTGCCGCGTGCCGGCGTACTGGCCGAGCAGGTTCACGGCGATCTCCGGAGCCCCGCCAAGAAGCGGTTTTGCCGTGACCGAGACCTTCACGCCGAGCTCCCTGGGCGCCGCATGGAGTACGTCGAGCAGCGCACGCAGAACTTCTTCTTGTCGCGAGCGCCACACGAGGTTGAAGGTCGTGAGCCGCGGCGCGTCGTGTGTCTGGAACGTGAAAGACGTGTGGATGGCGAAGTTCCCTCCGCCCGCGCCACGTGCTGCCCAGAACAGATCGGCGTTCTCGTTGGCGTTGCACGTCAAGAGCTCGCCGTCTGCCGTGACGACGTCGGTCTCGACGAGCTGATCGCACGTCAAGCCGATGCGTCGCATGTTGAAGCCGACACCGCCGCCGAGCACGAGCCCGGCCACGCCGACACTCAGGCATCGCCCGTGGGTCACGATACGATTCACTTTGCCGAGCGCGTCGTAGACGTGCGCGTTCCGAGCTCCGCCCTGGACATACGCGCGCCCGCTGCTCGCATCGAAGCGAATGTCCGTCATCGGCGAGACGTCGATGATGAGGCCGGACGTCGTCGAATATCCGGCATACGAGTGACCGCCCGAGCGCGCCACGAGCGGCACGCCGTTGTCGCGCGCCCACCGGAGCGCGGTGCGTACGTCTTCTGCGCTCGTTGCACGGACGATGCCATCGGGGCGCGGGCGGTCCGACCAGCGTAGGTTCCAGGGCGTCGCGATCTCTTCGTAACCCGCCGCGCCCTGACGGAGCACGCGCCCAGGCAACAGTCGCGCGAGCGCGTCCCAGTCGGCGTCGTTCGGCTCGACGCGAGGATCGCCACAGCCCGTGAGCCCGCCGAGGCCGCCGATCTTTGCGACCCCCAGCCCGACAGCGAGCCCGAAGTCACGGAGGAAGTGCCGACGCGAGAGAGTCCGCTCGAGTGCCATCGAGACACGTTACGTGCGAACCGCGCTGCAATTAAGGGGCATGTGTCTCGACGTCGTCGCCCGACACACGAATCGTCGGCGTGGCCCTCGGACCGTGACCGGTGTCGTGCTGCACGGGAACGACTCCGACTCGACTTGCATGTCTCGGTCGTGACCGAGACGAGCTGACCGTAGTTGTCGTTGCCCACGCACTTCACCGCGCCAATCGTGAGGAGCGAGCGCGTACGAGACGCCCACCCGCCGCCGCGACCTGCGCGTTCCCCGAGCCGAGACCGCTGGCGTCCCAGCCGCTATCCCCGCGGGCCGAGCTGTCCCGCTCGAGAGCGATGGACCGAGCTAGCGAGCTCGCGAGCTCGCTAGAGGAGACTCCGGCACATCTGCCCGAACGCCTGCCGAAACACTGACAGCCGGCTGGCAGGTTACCTCGATCGGGCTCATCCGTGAGGGCCGCTCCGGCTTGCGGTTCCTCGTGGAGGGACGCTACGTTGACCGGCTCGATCTGCCGCCATGCCTGCTTCTCCCTTCAAGCTGTCGTCGACGTTCCAGCCCAAAGGCGACCAGCCTGCGGCCATCGCGCAGCTGATGAAGGGGCTCGAGCAGGACGAGAAGCACCAGGTCCTCCTCGGCATCACCGGATCGGGCAAGACCTTCACGATCGCCAACGTGATCGAGAAGTACGGAAAGCCGACGCTGATCCTCGCGCCGAACAAGACGCTTGCCGCTCAGCTGTACGGCGAGATGAAGGAGCTCTTCCCGGAGAACGCGGTCGAGTACTTCGTCAGCTACTACGACTACTACCAGCCCGAGGCGTACGTCCCCGCGAGCGACACGTACATCGACAAAGACGCGATCATCAACGACCAGATCGATCGCATGCGCCACGCGGCGACGCGCTCGCTGCTCTCACGTCAGGACGTCATCATCGTCGCCAGCGTGAGCTGCATCTACGGCATCGGCTCGGCGGAGAGCTACCACGGGCTCCTCATCGATCTGAAGGTCGGCGAGGAGTTCCGTCGCGACAACCTGCTTCGCATGCTCGTCGACATCCAGTACGAGCGAAACGACATCGATTTCCACCGCGGGACGTTCCGCGTGCGTGGCGACGTCGTCGAAGTGTTCCCCGCGTACGAGCACGAGACGGCGGTGCGCATCGAGTTCTTCGGCGACACCGTCGAGGCGATCAAGGAGGTCGATCCGATCCGCGGCCGGGTGAAGGGATCGATGGATCGCTACGCGATCTTCCCCGGCTCGCACTACGTCACGCCGCAGGAGCAGATGCGCCGCGCGATCGGCGAGATCCGCGAGGCGCTCCGCGAGCGGCTCGACTTCTTCGACAAGGAAGGCCGCTTCCTCGAGAAGCAGCGCCTCGAGCAGAGGACCCTCTACGACATCGAGATGATGGAGCAGATGGGGTTCTGCAACGGCATCGAGAACTACTCGCGCCACCTGTCGAACCGGAAAGCGGGCGAGCCCCCGCCGACGCTCATCGACTACTTCCCGAAGGACTTTTTGATCGTCCTCGACGAGTCGCACCAGACGATCCCGCAGATCGGCGCGATGTACCGCGGCGACCGCGCGCGTAAGGAGACGCTCGTCGAGTACGGCTTCCGCCTGCCGAGCGCGCTCGACAACCGGCCGCTCAAATTCGAGGAGTTCGAGGAGCACGTCCACCGCGCGATCTACGTCTCGGCGACGCCCGGCGAATACGAGCTCCAGAAGGCGGAAGGCGCGTTCATCGAGCAGGTCATCCGGCCGACGGGTCTCATGGATCCGATCGTCGAGGTGCGGCCGGTGTCCGGGCAGGTCGACGATCTCCTCGTCGAGATCCGCGACCGCGCGTCGAAGAACGAGCGCGTGCTGTGCACGACGCTCACGAAGCGCATGGCCGAGGACCTCACGGACTACTACCGCGAGCTCGGCGTCCGCATCCGTTACCTCCACTCCGACGTCGACACGCTGGAGCGCATCGACATCCTGCGCGATCTGCGGCTCGGTGAGTTCGACGTGCTCGTCGGCATCAACCTCCTTCGCGAGGGCCTCGACCTGCCCGAAGTGTCGCTCGTCGCGATCTTCGACTCCGACAAGGAAGGCTTCCTCCGCAGCCCGCGCTCGCTGATCCAGACGATCGGACGCGCGGCGCGCAACGTGAACGGCCGCGTCATCATGTACGCCGATTCGATCACGCCGGCGATGAAGGGCGCGATCGAGGAGACGAATCGCCGGCGAGCGATCCAGGAGAAGTACAACCAGGACCACGGGATCGTGCCCGCGACGGTCATCCGCGCGGTCATGAACATCAATCCTGCCGCCGGCACGACCGACTACGTCGAGATCCCGAAGGTCCCGAAGAGCGGCAAGGTCGCGAAGGGCGGCGCGTCCCGCGAGGTCGAGCTTGCCGAGCAGATCCGCGCGATGCGCGCCGAGATGTTCGCTGCGGCCGAGAACCTCGACTTCGAGCGCGCGGCGCGCCTCCGCGACGAGCTGAAGAAGATGGAAACGCTCGCGGGCAAGGACGGCGCGGGCGAAGCGAGCGCGTTCTACGATCCGTACGCCGACGCGCCGAAGAAGGCGAAGTCGAACCGCGGGGCGAAGGCGGCGGCGGCGTCCTCGGGCTCGGCAGCCGCGAGCAGCGCGCGCAGCACACGCGGCGGTGCATCACGCGCGAAGGCCGGCGCTGCGCGCGGCCGCTCCAAGCGCTGAATCGGGTATCGAGCTTCGCCTCCGCGCGCCTCCGTCGAGCGATGAGGCGTTCGCGGACGAGAGGTCAGCGCTGGCGCCGCGGTCGATCGGGAATCGTGCGCATCACGTCGGCCACGAGGGAGAGGCCGATCTCACGCTCGCGAGCTCGGAGCTCGGCGACGACTTCGAGGGCGACGGACATGGCGATCGGCACACGGCGGACGACAGGATCGTCCCCGACGGCCGCTCGCTGTCCGCCTGCGGGAGGCGGAGGACGAGATGGCATGCAGAATCGATATGTCCTCTGGAAGCGGATGCGAGCGCGACCGTCGCCTTATTCCCCCAGGGCGAGGAATTTCGTCTCCGGCCGTAACGCGAACGCAAGAGCTCGCGTCCTCGTTCCTCGCAGCCGCACGCTCGTCGTCGAGCGCACGACGAACGTCATCGTTCGCGCGCGCGCGTCGTACGGATGTGATGCCGCGATCTTCCGGCCGAGCTTGTTGCGCACGTAACGGATGACAATGCGGCGCTTGGGCGTAGATCTCGTAAGTCGATGTCTCTCGCGTCGCACGTCCGTCCTGGTCTGATCGGTCTCGTCCTCTTCGCCTCTGCGTGTGGAGGCGCGGCGCACAAGGCGCCTGCGAGCCCGGCTTCGCCACCGCCGTCGAAGACGGAGGTCCCCACGCCGACGGATCTCTCGCCGAACGTGCTCCGCGATCGGAGGAGTGAGCCCGGCGTTCGCGCGCCGGCAAAGCCTCTCGTCCTCGGCAAGGCGAGCTCCGCGAAATGCGGCAAGCTCTCGAAGGCTACGTCCGACGCGCCAACGAGTGAGCTGCTCGGCGGTCGTCTCCTCGTCCGCGCTCCCGAGGGCGCGAAGATCCCGGCGCCGCTGCCGGACGCACCTCCGATCGAAGAGGAGTCGCGCGTCATCGTCGAGCCAGCGTCGAAGAAGGACAAGCTCTCGCTCGCGATCGTCGCGCGAGAGACGTTCCAGCTCGATCCCGATCTCTACGAGCCCGAGCCGGATGCGCCCACCAAGCCGGCGTCGCTCGACGTGGAAGCGCCGAAGTTCCTGAAGGCGACCTTCCCGAGCGAGGAGCCGCTCGAGGTGACGCCGATCGCGATCGGCGCCGGGCCGACGAAGATGCGCGCATACGTGGCGAGGCCGCCGAATCCGAACGCGCCTCCTGGCAAGGACACGGCGCTCGTGCTCGCTCTCCTCGTGGCGCAGGACGACGGGACGCTCGAGTCGATCGGGTTCTACGTGCGCGGTGAGAGCGTCCGCAATGCGACCGGCTCCGATCTCGTCGGATGCACGCGTCTTGCCGAGCGCATCTCGTCGACGCTCACGCCGGGGCCGCGGAAGCTCGAACGCGCGGCGGGCACGCGCAAGGTCGCGGACGTGCCGCAAGGCGAGCTCGCGGTGACGGTGCCGGCCGACTACGTCGCCGTTCCGTCGTCGAGCGGAGCGCGGCTCTACAAGCTGCGTCCCATCTCGCTCTACCCGGGAAGCATCAGTGTCCTCGTCGGCGAGGGCGGCGAGAAGAAGATCCCGGAGGGCGCCGACGCGACCGCTTCCGGGAAGCTCCTCGGACGGCCGACCGAGTGGTACGGCAAGACGTCGCCCAAGGGCGGCTTCCTCTTCGCGGCCGAGCTGCTCGATCCGAACGAGGGGAAGAAGACCGCCGAGGTCCTCGTGAAAGCGACGCGGCAGGCGAAGACGCTCGACGAGTTCCGCGGCGTCGCCGAGACGCTCTCGCTCGTGAAGAAGAAGTGAGCGCGCCAGGCGGCCGACCCGCCGTTCGCCCGAGCCCATCGCGCGAAACGGGAATCGCGGCGAAATAGCAAAATCTTGCTCGGTTGCTGTATAGCCGACCCGTGATGGGCCGACTGCTCGGCATCCTGCTGCTCGTTCTCACGGTCTGCACGATCGCGTGTGGAGGCTCGCCCGGAACGCCAGTGTTCGTTCGGGCGAGGCTCGACTCGAAGCGTTTCTCGCTCGCGAATGGGCTCGAAGTGGTGCTCCACCCGGACTCGTCCTTTCGCAGCGTCACCGTCAACGTGCGCTACGAGGTTGGGTCGCGGCACGACCCCGCCGGTGCGAGCGGCCTCGCTCATCTCGTCGAGCACCTGACGTTCAGGACGAAGCCGGACGGAACGCACGACGCCTTCACGTTGCTCGAGCAAGCAGGCAGCTCGTCACACAACGCCGAGACGACCGTCGACGCGACCTCCTATTACGAGACGGTTCCCGCGGAGGCGCTGCCGGTCGCGCTCTTCATCGAAGCGGCACGGATGGCGAGACCCCTCGACGGTGTCGACGAGGCAGCGTTCGCGATCGAACGGAACGTCGTCCGGAACGAACGTCGCGAGCGCATCGAGAACGTTCCTTACGGAAACCTCGACGGCCTCGCGCTTTTCCTGCTCTTCGAGGGATCTTCCTATGGAACGCCCACGATCGGCCTCGCGCAGGAGCTCGATCGGCTGACGCTCGAACACGCACGGAGGTTCGTCTCGGCGTGGTACCGCCCGAACAATGCGACCCTCGTCGTCGCGGGCGGGTTCGATCCGCTGCGTGTGACCGCTCTCATCCACGAGTTGTTCGACGCGATACCGGCCGCACGCATCGCGAACGTTGGAGTCGTCCCGGACCCGACCTCGCAGGAGAACGTCCGCTGGGTCACCGAAGCCGGCGTGGATGCGCCCGCTGTCGCTCTCGCGTGGGGTATTCCGGCGCCAGGCCAGCGCGGATGGCACGAGATGGTGCTCGCGGAGGAGTGCTTCCCGTCCGCGATCAAACACCGTTTCGGTGCCGCCGCCCGTCGCATCCGTGCCGACGTCATTCCGAGGGACGAGCAGAGCGTCTTTCTCGTCCACGCAGAGCTCGCTCCGAACGCCACAGCAAGCGCGTTCGTCGATGCCGTCGAAAGCGAGCTACGCGAGATGTCGCGCGAGCACTTTGCGTCCGTGCTCGGATCGGAGAAGAGCCGCGTGATCGCGCAGCGTACGCTCGATCTCGAGCAGATCGACGAGCGCGCCCGCGTGTTGCAGGCGTTCGTTGCCCGCTACGATCGTGCCGACAGCATCCAGGCTGAGCTGCACGCGTTTTCGATGGTCACCCAGTCGGACTTCGCGCAAGCGATCGACCAGTACCTCCTCCGCGGTCGGCGCATCACGGTGGAGGCGCTTCCGAAGCCGGGCGCGCCCAGGGCAGGATCGTGGAACGTGCGGAGGGCGGGCGAATGATGTGGAGTGCACGCGTCTTCGCCGCTCTCGTCCTGTGCTGCGCGTTCATCCTCGCCCTCGGTTGCGCCGAGCCGTCGGCGCGATCGGCGGAGGCCCCCGACCCCGTGAAGCTCACGAGTCGCGAGCGGGTGTTCAAGGTGCGAAGCGCGCCGACGGATCCGACATGGCTGCGGACGCCCCCTGCGCTCTGGCCTGTACGTGGCGCGGCAGCCCCTGCCGTCGTCGAACGGCGACTCGCCAACGGCGCCCGTGTGCTCATTGTCGAGCGACACGACTTTCCGAGCGTCTCGCTCGCGTTCGTCCTCGATCGTGGGACGTGTGACGGCGGCGCGGCCGCCGCTCTCTACGCGTTCGCGTTCGGCAGCTCGACGGCCGAGTCACGCCACGAGAGCTTCTCTTATCTCCACTGGATCGGAGCACCCGTGCAGATGTCGGTCAGCGAGGACTACCTCACGTTGCGGAGCACGGTGCTGCCGCCGCTGCTCTCGTCCGCGATCTCACGCCTCGCTCCGATGTTCTTCGCTCCGGGGTTGTCGTCCGAGGATCTGACGTACGCTCGGGACATCTGGCGAGACAAGCTATCGCGCGAGGGCGTGCGCGCGACTCGGCTCGCTGAACGCGCCCTCCGCGAGTCGCTGTTCGGGCGCGGAGCCTACGGAAGCGTGGTCGTGGACGCCTCGGAGCTCGCTGCGGAGCCCGATGCTCGTGTCCGGGAATTTCGTCGAGCGGCTCTGTCACCTCGTCACGTGAGCGTCGTCGTCGTCGGGGACACGACGCCCGACGTCGTCGTGCAGTTGCTCGATCAGTACACGCGCGGGCTTCCCCGTGACGAGGTCGCGCCGTCGGGCTGTGCAGCGCTTCCCGTTCCGCTGAGGACCGCAGAGATCCGGATCATCGACGAGCGCGGCGCCGAGCAGTCCCGCGTCAGCATCGGCGCGGTTGGTGTCCCAGTCGGGCATGCGGACGGTCCAGCGCTCGATGTCCTCTCGTCGGCGCTCGGCGTCTCGCTTTCGGGACGGCTCAACCTGAAGATCCGTGAGCAACACGGCCTGTCCTACGGCGTCCACATGCGGTCCGAACAGTGGCGCGCACACGGCCTCATCGAAGTGACGGCGTCGGTCGAGACGGAACGTACGGCCGAGGCTGTGAAGGGGCTCCTCTCCGAGCTCGATCGCGCGGCGACCGAGCCGCTCGACGAGGACGAGCTCCTCGGAGCGAAGACGAAGTCGTTCCGCGACCCCGGTGCGCACGATGAAGCCGCTCATCTCCTTGCGGCCGTCGCTGCGTACGGTCGTTCCGCGGACGAGATCGCGCTCCGCTGGAACGCGATCTCGAACGTCACGGCCCAGGATCTCACCCGGATTGCAACGAAGTACCTCGCGCCCGAGCATCGCGTCGTGACCGTCGTCGGCGACGCGGCGCGGATCCGAGCGTCGCTCGGTGACCTCGGTATCGGCCGGGTCGTCGTCGAAAAGCGGTGAAGCGCGAGACGGACGCGAGCTCGTAGCGGCTGACCGACCGTTCGCACCACGCTCTCCCTCTCGCTGCGACCGCAGAACGCGGTCTGGCGGTCTGGGGTTCAGCCCGAAGACTTGGCCATCTTGTGGAAAACTTGTGGGATGGGTGTGCGCACCGCGACGCGGGGGAGCAGACGACCGCCAACCCCGCGGAATCTGGCGCAGGACGAGGCATTAACCCCGCACAATTGTTTGACACCTGAAGGGGTTACAAATACCTTGCCTGTTGTACGTGGGAAGAAGTGGCGGGAAGTGCCAAACAACGGCATGACCGCCCGAGAGCCCCCCGTAGTTCGAGGGCGCTTCGTCGATGTTCCGCGGTCGCTACGAGCACACGATCGACGCGAAGGGGCGGACGAGCCTCCCCGCGCGTTATCGCGACGTGCTCTCGTCGATCGGCGAGCGGCGCATCATCCTCACGAGCGCGCTCGACCAGTGCCTCGTCGCGTACACCGCGCCGGAGTGGAACGCGTTCGAGGACAAGCTCGCCAAGCTGCCTCAGTTCGACCGTGCCGTTCAGAAGCTGAAGCGCATCTACGTCTCGGGCGCGGTCGAGTGCGACGTGGACGACTCGGGCCGCATCCTCGTCCCGCCGACGCTCCGTGAGTACGCGGGCCTGAAGAAGGACGTGCTCTGGGCCGGCAGCGGCAAATACGCCGAGCTCTGGGACGCCGTGCAGTGGAAGCAAGCCTTCGAAGCCACGGAAGATGATCGCGCCCAGATCGGCGCTCGCCTCGCGGAGCTCGGCCTATGAGCAGCCAGGCGCAGCTCGCGTTGCCGGGACTCGCGGCCGAATCAGCCGCAGAATGGGTGTGGAGCGAGGAGACCGGAGAGGAGATCGACGTGGCTGCGTTCGTGCACGAGACCGTCATGCGCGCGGAGGTCGTCAGCGCGCTCGCGCCGTCGGCGGGTGTCTACGTCGACGTCACGGTCGGCGGAGGCGGGCACACCGAGGGGATCCTCGAGGCCCATCCGGAAGCGCGCGTCGTCGCGCTCGACCGCGACGATGCCGCGCTCGCTGCTGCCCGCGAGCGGCTTGCACGCTTTGGTGACCGGGTCACCTTCATCAAGACGCCGTTCGGCGATGTCGTCTCGGCGCTTCACACCGTCGGCCTCACCGACGTCGAGGGGCTCTGTGCCGATCTCGGCGTGAGCTCGCCGCAGCTCGACGATGCGTCGCGAGGGATGAGCTTCCGTCGCGAAGGCCCGATCGACATGCGGATGGATCCCACGCAGGGCGAGACCGCGCTCGAGCTCTTGGAGCGTCTCTCCGACGACGAGCTCGCGGACATCATCTTCCACTACGGCGACGAGAAGCGCTCGCGCCGCATCGCTCGCAGCGTCAAGCGCGCGCTCACCGAGGGCCAGCTCGCGACCACGCTCGATCTCCGCCGGGCGATCGTGCGCGCGGTCGGACCGGTGCGTGTTGGCGGCGTCGATCCGGCGACGCGCACGTTCCAGGCGCTGCGCATCGCCGTGAACGGCGAGCTCGAGCAGCTCGAGTCACTTCTCGAGGCGCTGCCGAACGTCATCCGTGAGGGCGGTCGCGTCGCGATCATCAGCTTCCACTCGCTCGAGGATCGGCTCGTCAAGCGTGCCTTCCACGATCGTGACCTCTGGGAGCCGCTCACGAAGAAGCCGCTCGTCGCTTCGGAAGAGGAAGGCGCTGCCAACCCGCGCGCACGGAGCGCCAAGCTGCGGGCGGCGAAGAGGATCGCGAACGGCTCGGAGATCACGGGCATGCGCAGAAAGATGGGTGACCGATGACGCTGCGGCGAGCCCGGGTCTTCCTCATCCACTGGACGCTCGCGGTGATCGCGTGTGCCCTCGCGTTCGTCGTGCACCTCGCGATGCGCGGGCGCACGGTCGCCCTCGGCTACGAGCTCGGCAAGGCGCGCCAGGAGCAAGCGCGCCTCCGCGAGGTGAAGCGCGTGCACGAGCTCGAAGCAGCGAGCTACAAGACGCCGCAGCGCGTGGAGATCGTCGCGCGCACGCTCCTCGGGATGGAGCCGCCGGGGCCGGATCGCATCGTGCCGATCCGCACGTCCGGCGCGCAGCCGGCGAAGGCCTCGTTGGACGGTCCGTCTTCTATCGGCGGGCCGCAGGCGAAGGCTGATCCGTGAAGAACCTCGATCCCGCGCGCGCCAAGTGGATTCGCGTCCGCATGGGCCTCTTGTGCGGGACGATGGCCCTCGGTCTCGGCGGGTTCGTTTCGAGCGCGTACCGCGTGCAAGTCGAGGACGCGGCATCGTGGAAGGAGACGGCAGAGAACCAGCGGCAGCGCCGGCTCCACATCGAGCCGAAGCGCGGCGGCATCTACGATCGGAACGGCGCGGCGCTCGCCGCGAGCGTCGAAGTGCCGAGCATCAGCGCCGACGTCGTCGAGATGCTGAAGGGCATCGACGGACAGAACGCGCAGGGCGCTGCGCTCATCGACTTCTCGACCCGCATCGGTGCGGCTCTCGGGATCGACCCGTCCGACGTCCACCAGAAGCTCGCGACGCGGCGCCGCTTCGTCTGGCTCAAGCGGCGTGTCACCGCCGAAGAGGCGCAGACCATCCGCGATCTCGGCGACGCGAAGAAGCAAGCCGCCCTCGGCGCGAAGGGCGCCGTGAAGGGGCTCGCGGTCGAAGGTGAAGGACGCCGGTATTATCCCGGTCGCGAGCTCGCGGGCCCGGTGCTCGGCTTCGTCGCGCCGGACGGCCTCGGAAAGGACGGCCTCGAGCTGTCGCTCGACGAGGAGCTCCGCGGGCGCGTCGAGGAGGTCCGTGGCCTTCGCGATCGAACAGGCCGCCTCATCTTCTCCGAAGGTACGACCAACGAGAGCAGCCTCGCTGGACACGACGTGCAGCTCGCGATTGACCAGGCGATCCAGCGCGTCGCCGAGCGCGAGCTCGATGTCGCGTACCGCACGTACGAGACGAAGGGCGCTTCGCTCGTCGTGATGGATCCACACACGGGCGATCTCCTCGCGATGGCGTCCGTCCCCGGCTTCAACCCGAACGACTACGGTGAGGCGGACGCCGATTCGCGGCGCGATCGCGCCGTCACCGATCGCTTCGAGCCGGGGTCCGTCATGAAGGTGTTCACCGTCGCTGCCGCGCTCGCGCAGGGGACGCTGAAGCCGACCGAGACGATCTACTGCGAGCACGGCACCTATTCGATCGGCAACGTCACCATCCACGACACGCACAACAACGACTGGCTCTCCGCAACGCAGGTGCTCGCGAAGAGCTCCAACATCGGCGCGCTCAAGATCGGCCTCGCGCTCGGCGAGCCGAACCTCTACGCAGCGTACCGGCGCTTCGGCTTCGGCGAGCCGACCGGTCTTCCGCTTCCCGGTGAAGCATCCGGTGTCCTTCGTCCGAAGGCCCGGCCCTGGTTCGACGTCGAGACGGCGAACGCCTCCTTCGGTCAGGGCATCAGCGTCACCACCGTGCAGCTCGCCGTGGCGATGTCGGCGATCGCGAACGGCGGCAAGATGATGGAGCCCATCCTCGTCCGCAAGATCACCGACTCGCGCGGCAACGTCGTGAAGGAGTGGGCGCCGCACGTTCGTCGCGAGGCCGTCCCGCAGAGCGTCGCGAGGACCGTGGCCGAGATGCTCACGGCCGTCGTCGAGGAGGGCGGAACCGGCGTCGAGGCCGCAATGCAGGGCTTCCGCGTCGCGGGCAAAACGGCCACGGCGCAGAAGGTCGATCCGGCGACGGGGAAATATTCGGAGGATCACTACACCGCGTCGTTCGTCGGGTTCGTTCCCGCCGAAAAGCCCCGCCTCGTCGTTGCGGTCGTGCTCGACGAGCCGATGATCGGCCGTTATGGAGGCGACCTGGCGGGACCGGTGTTCCGCCGCGTCGCCGAGGCGAGCCTCCGCTATCTCGGCGTTCCCCCCTCGAACTCGGCGCCGAAGATCAAGAACGTGAAGGGCAGCGCTGCCGACCCCAATCTCGTCGCGCTGAAGGCCGTCGAGGCAAAGGCGGAAGTGGATGCACCGGCTGCGTCCGTCGACGCGCTTCCGCCCGCGGGGCCGCCCCCTGTCACCGCGGGGCCTCCGCTCCCGAGCTCGGTCAAGGTTCCGGACACGACCGGAATGGGCGCGCGTGACGCTGTCCGCGCCGTCGGATCCGTCGGGCTCGTCCCCGTGATCGAGGGAAGCGGAAAGCTGGTCAAGCAGCTGCCGCCCGCGGGCTCGGCCGTTCCGAAGGGATCGAGCGTGCGGCTGGTCTTCGAGCCGGCGTCATGAGCAACTCCGACGTCGCGCTGCTTCACGAGGCGCGAACGCCCGACGGGATGACGCTCGCCGAGCTCGCGCGCGAGATCCCGGGCAAGGCCGTCGTCGAGGGCGAGCCGACCGCGCGCGTCTTCGGCGTGCAACACGACTCGCGTCGAGTGCTTCCCGGCGATCTGTTCGTGGTCCGCAAGGGCGAGAAACACGATGCGCGCGCGTTCGTCCCACAGGCCGTCGCGCAAGGTGCGTCCGCGATCCTCGCCGCGCACGATCTCGAGCTCGCTTCGCCCGGTGTCCCCGTGCTGCGCGTACCCGACGTCGCTGACGGCCTCGCCTGGTCCGCCGCTGCCGTGTACGGACATCCCGCGTTCTCGCTCGACATCGTCGGCATCACGGGGACGAACGGCAAGACGACGACGACCCATCTGGTCCGCACGGCGATCGACGGCGCGTTCGGGATGCCACTGACGGGCATCGTCGGCACGATCGGCCATACCTATGCGGGACGCACGATCGACGCGTCGCACACGACGCCCGAGGCCGACGAGCTCGCCCGTGTCCTCGCGGTCATGCGCAAGCGCGGCGCGACGCACGTGGCGATGGAAGTCTCGTCGATCGCGCTCGTCCTCCGCCGCGTCGCTGCCGTTCGGTTCCGTGTGGCGGCGTTCACGAATCTCACGCAGGACCATCTCGACTTCCACGGCTCGATGGATGCGTATGCAGCGGCGAAGCTCTCGCTGTTCACGCAGATGGGGCCCGGGCTCGCCGTCGTGAACGTGGACGATCCGTTCGGTCCGACGATCGCATCGGCCGCGCGGTGCAAGGTGCTCCGCGTGCGCACGCGGGCCGGGGCGACCGACGCCGACGTCTACCCCGAGCGCGTCGACACGAGCGCCTCGGGCATGCGCATCGTCGCACGTGTGCCGGGCGCGCCGTCGGGCAAGGTCGAGATCGCCACGCGCCTCGTCGGTGCGCACAACGTCGAGAACCTCCTCGTTGCGATGGGCATCGTCGCGTCGCTCGAGCTCGACGTCGAGCGCGCGGCCGCCGCCCTCGCGAGCGAAGCCGGCGCGCCAGGACGTCTCGAGCGGTGCGACGGCCCGGAGGACGACATCGTGGTCCTCGTCGACTATGCGCACACGCCCGATGCGCTCGGGCGCGCGCTCGATGCCGTCCGCGGCGCGTCCGAAGGCAAGCGCGTGATCTGCGTGTTCGGATGCGGCGGCGATCGCGATCCGTCGAAGCGCCGTCCGATGGGCGAGGCGGTCTCCGCACGCGCCGACGTCGCCTTCGTCACGAGCGACAATCCGCGCACCGAGGATCCGGCGGCGATTGCGAAGCCCGTCGAAGAGGGCGTCGCGCTCGGGCTCTCCAAGATGTCGCTCGACGACGTCGCTGCGGGAGCATGCGGCTACGTCGTCGAGATCGATCGCCGCGCCGCGATCGAGGCCGCGATCGCAACTGCCCGCCCGGGCGACGTCATCCTCGTCGCGGGCAAGGGCCACGAGGACTACCAGATCATCGGGACCGAGAAGCGTTCGTTCGACGACCGTGTCGAGTCGAGGCGCGCCCTCGAGCGGCGACGCGCGGCGCGTATCGAGAAGGCGCGCGGCTGATGACGACGGAGCGCGGTTGATGGCGAAGGAGCGCGACTGATGGCGACCCCGATCCCGACGAACCGCGCGCGCTTCCTCCTCCCGGAGATCGCGCTCGCGACGCGCGGGACGATCACGCATCGCGCTCCGTGCTCGGACGAGCCCACGATAGGCGTCTTTAGTGACAGCCGTGCCGTGACGCCCGGCAGCGTCTTCGTCGCGCTGAAGGGTGAGTCGCACGACGGGCATCGCTTCGTCGCCGGCGCCGTCGAGAAGGGCGCTCGGGTCGTCGTCGTCGAGCGGAATCAGGGCCTCGAGATTCCCGACGTCGCGAGCGTCGTCGAGGTCGACGACACGCTCGTCGCATGGGGTGGCCTCGCGCGTGCGCACCTCACGAAGTGGCGCACGGCGTCCGTCGACGGGCGCGTCGTCGCGATCACCGGGAGCGCCGGCAAGACGACGACCAAGGAGCTCACCGCGGCCCTCCTCGCCGAGGTCGCGCCTACGCATTTCACGGCCGGCAATCTCAACAACCGCGTCGGCGTCCCGGCCGTGATCTTCGCGCTCGAGGACGCACATCGCTTCTGCGTCCTCGAGATGGGGATGAGCCTTCCAGGCGAGCTCGACGCGATCTGCGATTTCGCGAAGCCGGATGTCTCCGTCGTCGTGAACGTCGGCGTCGCGCACTCGGAAGGCGTCGGCGGACGCGAAGGCGTGATGAAGGAAAAGGGCGCCGTCTATCGTGCGCTCGGACCGGACGGCATCGCGATCGTGAACGTGGACGACGAGTACGTCCGGCGCGCGGCGCGCGATGCACGCGTCCGTCGGATCGAGTCGTTCGGTCGAGGGCCCAGCAGCGATCGTCGTCCGGGATCCTTCGCTGAAGACGGAATGGCGGAGGCGCTCACGCGCGATTCGCGCCCGCCCGGCCCCCATTACCGGCTCGTCGATCGCCGCTCGGAAGGTGCAGGCTCCCGCGTCGTCGTCTCGTGCGCAGGTCGCGATCTCTCGCTCCATCTGCCCGTCCCGGGCGAGGCCGCCGCGATCGATCTGACGGCCGCGCTCGCCGCACAGGAGGCCGCCAGTCGCGAGGTCCTCTCCTCGGACCGCATCGAACAGGCGCTCGCACGCGTACGGCTTGCCGGCCGGGGCACGCTGAAGACCCTGCCCGGCGACCTGCTCGTCCTCGACGATACCTACAACGCGAACCCGTCGAGCATGCGCGCCGCGCTCGCCACGCTCTCCGAGATCGCCGCCTCGCGAAAGAAGGTCGCCGTGCTCGGCGAGATGAAGGAGCTCGGTGCGCTCGCCGAAGAGGAGCACGTCGCGCTCGGCGACGTCGTGGCCGATGCCGGCGTCGCGCTCTTCATCGGATGTGGCGGGCTGATGGATCTCGCGCTCGAGCGCGCGGAGTCGCGTGGAGTCAGCGTCGTCCGCTGCAGCTCCACGACCGACGCGGCGATCGAAGCGACGAAGCGCCTCTCCGACGGCGACGCCGTCCTCGTGAAGGGCTCGCGGAGCACGGGCACCGAGGCAGTGGTCGCCGCGATCGAACGACGCTGAGCGTCCCGCCCTAGGGCCCCCGGAACACTCCTTCGGCTCTCTCGCAGGAGGTCGGGGCACGACGCGGCGCCAAGAATTCGACGGGCGGTATCGAATTCGGGACGGTCGTCGCCCTCGCGCTACACAGCGTCTACGTGCTCGGTGACGGCAGCCGCACGTTCCCGCATGCGCGGGCCTCGTGCAACGCCATCGACGGTTCGGTGGAATTGGCTGAATTTCGGGCGCTCTAAGACCACTTCTTTCCGCTGGTCTCGAGACGGGCGTCGCACGTCGGTGTCCCGAGAGACCGCAAAAGCAGTAGGAGGCGACGGACATGGTTAGGAAGTTGTGGGCTCTGGCGAGTGTCTCGGCCCTTGCGGGTCTGATGTCCGCCGTGGGCGCGGCCGGCTGCTCCGAGACGACGGTGCAGCAAGGCCCGTCGGACGATGGTGGCACCGACGCGAAGACGAAGGCCGACGCAAAGGGCCGAGTCGGTGACGACGAGGAGCCGGCTGTCGAGAGCTGCTACAAGGACGATCCGATCGACGTCAGCACGTCTCCGTACAAACCGGCGCGGGTTCAGCCCGGCTCCTGCACCGCCGCCGTCTTCGACGTCATCAAGGACGCCCTCGCAGCGGGGGGCGGACAGACCACCTTCAGCGCCCTGAAGGACGCGATCTCGGCGGAAGAGTCCGCCAAGTGCGCGGAGTGCGTCTTCGCCGAGGATGGTGACGAGTGGGCGCCCATCGTCACCAGCGGCGAAACGATCGTCGCGCAGAACTTTGGTGGCTGCTTCGAGATGCTGACCGGCAAGGCTTCTTGCGGCAAGGCGGTCCAGCAGTGGAACGGGTGCCTCACCAAGGCCTGCGAGAAATGCGAGGACGCGGAGCGGAAGACGTGTCCCCAGGATGTGCAGAAGACTGCCTGCAAGGACTCGACGGACGAGCTCATCAAGGAGTGCGGCGCGAACATCAACACATACCTCAAGTCGTGCTTCGCGCCGAAGTACGTCATCAGCGTTGGCGGCTCGATTCAGGAGCTCTGCGTCGCTTCCGACTCCACCATCAAGGACGGCGGGACGGACTGATAGTGAGATGGGCGTAGCTCGATGAAGGCGCTGTGGCAGGGTTCAGCCCCGCCACGGCGCTTTGCCCATTTCAGTCAGGGGGAGTCGAGCGCTAGACAGCGAGCGCGCTCGTGCGCGCTGTGCTCCGGCGGGGGCCACGCGTGAACGGTGAGCTGCGATTCACGAGAACGAGCTCTGACTGTGCGCGTCGCCAAGTCGCCCGGCTCGGGTTCTACGCTCGAGCTTGACTAGGCGCCGTAGCCGACTCGCAGGCAACTCGGGTTGCCAGGACGAGAACGCACACAGCACGAGCGAATTCGGGACGATCGTGGCCCGCCCTCTACACAGCGTCGATATGCTCGGTGAAGGCAGCAGCACGTTCCCGAATGCGCGGGGCTGGTGTAACACCGTCGACGGCTCGGTGGAGTTGGCTGAATTTCGGGCGCTCTACGACCACTTCTTTCCGCTGGTCTGGAGATGGGCGTCGCACCTCGGTGTCCCGAGAGATGCACGCGACGACGTCGTTCAGGAGGTCTTCCTCACCATCCACGGCAAGCTCGATCAGTTCGAGGCCCGGTCGTCCCTCAAGTCTTGGGTCTTCGGCGTCACCGTCCGGGTGACCCGCAACTACCGCAGACGGAAGTCGACCGGCCCCTCCGGCGACGGCTGCGAGATGGATGCCTTGCCCGACGAGGTCGCCCAGCCCGAGGCCGAAGCCGAGCACGGCGAGGCCCTCACCCTCCTGCAGCAAATCCTGAACGAGCTCGACGCCGACAGACGTGAGGTCTTCGTCCTCGCTGAGTTCGAACAGCTCAGCATCCTGGAGATTGCGGCAGTTCTCCATCTGAACAGCAACACCGTGTCGTCGCGGCTCCGGCGTGCACGCGAGGACGTACGAGCCGCCTGGGGGCGCGCGAAAGCGCGCGATCAGTGGAGATCAAGATGAGTGACGGCAGCGACTTCGACGACTTCCTCGACGCGGCACGCGAGGACGCACGAGCGAGCGCCTCGACCACCGAGGACGCGCGACGCGTCGAAGCTTCGCTTTCCGCTTACGTCTCCTTGCGCCGGCCGCTCCCCGCGGCGGTGAACGACGCCCTTGGTACGGCGATCGCTTCGGCGTCTGCAGCAGACGCGCAAGGCGCTCGCGCCGTGACCAAAAAAGGACTCGCGGCGAGCACCTCGTGGCTGAAGCCAAGCGCGTTCGTCGTCGCGGTCCTCGGCCTGTCCTTGGCTTCGTACTCGGTCGCGACAATCCCATCGAGCACTCCCGAAGCGGCGCCTGCACCGGGGGTCGCGAGCCAGACACGTGCAGCTCCCGCCGCCACTGCCGCCTTCGAACTCCCGCCAAGCTCCGCTCCGAGCGTCACCCCGCGCTCGTCGCTCGCTAGCCCTGTCGACCTGCCCGCCGCGAAGAGCCTCGCAGAGGCCAAAGAACCGGCTCAACCGAAGGGCCCACTAACTCCACCACCCCGAGCTGCGCGCCCGACCGGCCACGAGGACACGCTCGACGCGGAGCTCGCGCTCCTCTCGCGGGTGACCTCCGCGCTCCATGAAGGCCGCGCCGCCCGCGCCCTCGAGCTCGTCGACGAGCACGATCGCCGCTTCCCCAATGGCGCACTCATGCCCGAATTCGCCTCCCAGCGCGTGTTTGCGCTCGCCTCTCTTCGCCGCCACACCGAGGCGTGCAGAGAGGCCACGACCTTCCTCGCCAAGTATCCGAAATCCCCATTCTCCTCCCAGGTGCGTTCCGCATGCGTCGATCCGAACTCAAGCCGATAACTGCGCTCGCCGTCGTTGGCCTCTCGGTAGCGCTCGGCGCCGCGGCCTGCAATCAGCGAGACGCCCTCATCGCCTTCGAGGCCCGGGAGCCCGGCAGCTTCAGCGGTGCGGACGATCCCGACGCGTCCGCCGACGCGTCGCACACCCCCGAAGATGTCCTGATGTGCCCGGTGACGACGTGCACCTTACCCTGGGCGACCTGCCCTTCGTCCGAGTTCCCGTGCAGCTCGAACCTCTTGAGCGACGACGAGAATTGCGGCGGCTGCGGCATCCGTTGCCCGGGTATCGGTGCGAGCGTCGGTACGAATAGCCAGTGGACGTGCGTCGACGGCAAATGCACCTTTGGATGCTACACGCCCGGATTCATGAATTGTGACGGCGATCCGACCAACGGATGCGAAGTCAACATTAGGGCCGATAAAAACCACTGCGGTGACTGCGGAAACCAATGCCCAGACGGGTGGGTCTGTGAGCAGGGCGCGTGCGTCGACCTCTGTCTGAAACAGGGCCTTCCGGACACGTGCAACGGAAAGTGCACGAATCTGGCTTACGACGACGCGAATTGCGGAACGTGCGGCACCGTGTGCGACCCCACCGGCCCGGATCTTCCCGCGCTCCCGGCCGACATGGTGTACGGATGCGTAGGAGGTGGCTGCGGCATACCGAAGTGCAGGGTGCAGGACAAGGCGAATTGCAACGGTGATCTGAGCGACGGCTGTGAGGTCACGCTTCACACCAACGACGACTGTTCGGGATGTGGCGATATTTGCCCAGCGGGCAAGACCTGTCTGCGGTACTCCGGCAACGCGTGGGCCTGCCTCTGTCACGACGGAGAGGCGCTCTGCGGTTCACAATGCATGCTGATCGACAGCGACCCCGAGCATTGCGGCAGTTGCTTTCACGCGTGTCCAGGGCTCCTCGTTCCCAATTTCGAAGCCACGTGCTCGCTGGGTACCTGCGGCGGCAAATGCAGGGAAGGTTATGCCGACTGCGACGAGCTTCTGGACAATGGCTGCGAAGTCGACACGCGGGTCAACAACCGTAATTGCGGCGCTTGCGGCCATGCTTGCTTGCCCGGCCAGGTCTGCTCGAACGGCACGTGCCTCGTGACCCCCTGTGATGCGGGCGTAGAAGGACCGGTCAAATGATGTCCCGTCGCTACGCCCCCTGGTTCCGGCGCGCGCTCGGTCGCGCGACGTGCATCGTGCTTCCTGCGGTGTCCTTTCTCGAGATCGCCGCGTGCGCTGCTTCGAACGAATCAGAGCGGCCCAACGCCGATGACCGGAGCATCATCCCCGCCGCGGACGCGGGTGCTGAAGCTTCGGCGGACGCGGCGGCCGAAGGCGCCATCGCCGATGTTTGCGACGTCGGAAGCAGTCTCTGTAGCACACCGACCCCGCTCACGGTCGGCACCGTCGTGGCGATCGCTGGACGCTCGAAGGATGACGTATGGGCGAGCGGTACGGGTGGTTTCTTGATGCACTGGGACGGAGTGAAATGGACGGAGCTCGAGTCGGAGAGCGAAGAAACACTCACGAGCATCTTTCTCACGGCGGACGAGACATGGGGGATTGCCGGAAGGCACGTTACGCGACGAGGGCTCGATCCGGACAGCATACAGACGGTGGCCGCCTTGCCTGTGGCGGAGGGGAGAAGTCTATCGGGAATTGCAGTACTCCCGGACGGTGACGTGTACCTGAGCATTGCGCCGACGGCGGCCACCACGGGCACCCCGAAGGCCGTAGGGAAACTGACGTTCGATACGGCAAAACTCGATTACCTGCCGGCTCCCAGCTTCCCTTGGAGCGATGAAGGACAATCCGTGGCATTTCGAGCTGCCGTCTTGGTGCCCGACAAGGCGCTATGGGTCGTCGGAGACCGCTCTGTCGTGGCTCGGTATCCGGTCGTGTTCCCAGAAGTCGGAGGTGTCCCGATCCTGGGACAAGGCCGCCTATTCCCCATCGCATCTCAAGCCAGCCTGCGGGCTGCGTGGGCGACTGGCGAACATCTCTGGGCAGTGGGCAACCACGGAACGGTTCTCCATTTCGACGGGACCGAGTGGCACGCGGAGGAGACGGGTACGGACGTCACCCTCAACGCCGTCTTCGGTCTCTCGCCCTTGGACATCTGGGCCGCCGGAGACGATGGCGTCGTCCTGCATTTCGACGGGAACGGGTGGTCACCCGTCGCCGTCGGCGCGTACAGCGGCAACCTGCAAGCCATCTGGGGCTCTGGGCCCGATGACGTCTGGCTCGGGGGCGAGGCGGGCATGTTCCACTGGGGAGCACTTCCATGAGGTACGCGGGGTGTAGGACGTACGCGGCTCTTGGGCTGCTCATTGCGATCGCCGCGTGTTCGGCGAGTGGTGGCGTCGAAGCGCCAGAGCAAGTGCCGGATGCAGGTGAGTCATCGGACGATGCCGCGGCGGCCGCAATCGACGCCGGACCGCCCGAGGATGCCGGTTTCAAGGACGTCGATCTGGACGCGGAGCGACCGCTCGCGTGCGGTGACGCGGGGTTCTGCGAAACGAGACTGCCCACGTCGGATATCGGCCTTCCGCTCTCGCTCCGGAGCGTCTGGGTGGTGGATTCGAACGACGTCTGGAGCGTGTCCGTCGAGGGGCTCGTTCTCCACTACGACGGAACGAGCTGGACCACGGCATACAAGGCCAACCACGCGCTCTACGCCGTATGGGCCACACCGACGAGTGTATGGGTCGGTGGCGAAGCAGGGCTCCTCTTCCGGCGCAGTGCTGAGGGTGAGTGGTCCCGAGTGGAATCGGGCCACGTGGCGCCGATTCGCGCGATCTACGGCACGGACGATAGCGACGTGTGGTTCACGAGCCACGGGGGCTCCGTCGATCACTTCGACGGAATGACGTTGACGCACCATCGAATCGACATCCCCGACCTCGAGGTCACGACGGTCTTCGGCCGTCCCGGCTTCGGAACGTACGCCGCTGGGCACGTGAAAGGGATCCTCACTCGCGAACAGGCTGGGAACAATCAAAAGGCCGTCCCGGATCGCCCCTATATCTTCGAGCTATCGACGGAGAACATTTCGGTGTTCGGTACTTCGCTGGAAAATACGCGAGGTTTCGTGCCGATGGCGGTAGTCGTAACCGACTCACCGACGGACGCTAAGAGGCTCTTCATGGTGGGCTACGAGTACTCGAAACGGTGGACTACTGCTGGTGAGTTCAGCTACGCCCGCGTCCTGTTCTCCGCATTCGGCCCCACAGGTCCGGTCTCGCTCATCAACCTTGTCGGGTATGTCGCGGTTGCGAACGACAGGAAAGGCCCCATCGTTGCCGATGTCCCCTTGTTGGCGAACGCTTGGGACGACGTTTGGTTGCTCCGCAAGATGGGGGAATCGTTGCGCTGGGACGGTGCCGCTACGTCGAAGTTGTCGTTCGCCATGGGATACGACCATGCCCCTACGACCATCTTCGCAGCACATGGCAATGCGACGGATGCGTGGATTGTCGGAGATGGCTTTGCGGTGAGGAGAGCCACTCCATGATTCAGCGATGTTCCGCCGTGACGATCCGATCCTTTTCCAACCGGTTGCCGCTCGGCCTTCTGCTGGCACTGATGGCGTGCTCATCCTCGGAGGCTACCAGGCCGCCTCGCGGCGACGGAGGGGCGACCACACTGGACGGCGGCATTCTGGACGAATCGGGGGAAGACGCTGGAACCGACGCGGCCGACGCGGGAGAAGTCGTGCCGCCGCTGCCCTATGACTTCTCCGTGAAGTGCGCCGGTGATCCCTGCGCGACGGCCATCGCCGCGCGCGGCGGCGGCCACGCATGCGCCGCCCTCCGCGATGGTTCCGTGCGATGTTGGGGCTCCAACGCATCTGGCCAGCTGGGAACCGGGAACGTCGACGGTGGGTGGATCCCCAACTCCGAAAGCACCCCGCGGGCCGTGCTCGATGTCTCCGACGCGAAAGCCATCGCGGCGACGGGTGAGGGCCCTTGGGGCACGACGTGTGTCGTCCATGGTGCTGGAGTCGTCGCATGCTTTGGTTCGGATGAATGGGGGCAGCTCGGTGTTGGCGGTGGCGGATCGCGGGCTGCGAATCCGGTTCCCATTCCGCTCCAAGGGCTTCAGGCGAAGTCGGTGACGCTCACGAGCACGTTCGCATTGGCAATCGATACGAACAATCGGCTGTGGTCGTGGGGAGCCAACAATACCTATCAGCTCGCTAGAACGGCATCGGTCGGAGATGCAGGCTCCACGGGCATCGCGGCAGAAGCCGATCGTGTTTCGGGCGCCGTACGCGCCTGCGCAGGTACTTCCACGACAGGCTTCGTCGTCGTGGAAGACGGGTCGCTATTCTCCTGGGGAGGCGGCGTCTTCGACCAGCTCGGGCGCGTCACGTCGTTGCAAGCCGACGCCATCCCCAGCGCAGTCGCCATCTCGGGTGTAACGGGTGTGGCGACCGGCGCGAGGCACGCGTGTGCTCTTGGTCAGGGCGCCGTCCACTGCTGGGGTCAGAACGATCACGGGCAGCTCGGTACGGGCGGGAAGGCCGACGAGTGGCTTCCCGCGCGCGTAGTCCTGCCAGCAGACGTCTATCCGGTCGCCGTGGCCGCGGGAGGAAACGACAGCTGCATCATCGCCGCGGACGGCGACGTCTACTGTTGGGGAGCGAACGGCAGCGGCCAGCTCGGAGTCGGAACACCCTCGGGCCGTGATCAGGTCATGCCCGTCCGCGTTGCTGAGCTCGGCGAGCAAGCCGTAGCGGTAGCGATCATGGATGCGTCCATTTGTGCCCTGCTCCGCGGTGGCTCCGTCGTGTGCTGGGGAGACAACGTCCTCGGCCAGCTTGGGCGCGGGAGCCGCGACACGGAGCTCCATCTCGAGCCCGGACGCGTGGCGTTCGAGTAGTCGCGTCACGTCGTATCGAGGAGGTCGTCAACTCATGCGCAGATCCATTCTCTATTTCTTTCTCGTCATCCCGGGCGCTTGGGCGGGTTGCTCAACCGACCGAATTTCGTGGAACGGCGAGGACAAGACCTTCGGAGGAGTCGACGCCGGAGAGTCCAGCGGCGACGCGGGCTGTTCTGGCGTGGTCTGTTCGAAGGACCTTCGGTCGGTTCGCGATTGCGACGGCAACCTCGTCAAGGAGTGTCCGGAGGACACGGCGTGTGGCAACGGCGAGTGCATCGCACCTTGCGAGGCGGCCGCCATCAACGAAGGCTCGGTCGGCTGCTCCTTCGCGATCCCCTGGCGGAATAGTGACTTGTTCGGCGGCGGCAGCTGTGCCGCCTTCTTCGTTGCCAACAACTGGACGTCACCCGCGACCCTTCGTCTCGAGTTCAAAGGAGAGGAGCAACCTCTCGACGGCGCCGTCTGGGTGCCGTACGCGGAGGACGGCGTCGTGAAGCACAGGAAGCTCGACGGGCCCATTCCTCCGGGCGAAGGCGCGGTCATTTTTCTGTCGAATGAGCAGCTAGGAACCAGTAGCTGGGTAGCGTGCCCCAAGGACGTCAAGCCGGTGTTCGCCAAGGATCAAGCGGTGTGGCGCACGGGCATGGGCCACGTCATGTTTGCCAGCGCAGACGTTCCTGTCGCGATGTATTCGATGTTTCCGTACGGCGGAGGCAAAAGTGCCATACCTAGCGCGACTTTGCTGTTCCCTACGACATCGTTTCGAAAGAACTATATTGCAATAAGCTCGTGGGGCGGCAAAAGTGATACCTTTGGAGTCGCGCCTGGCGCCAGGTCGACTCAGCCTGGTGTGCCCACGTTGCAGATTGTGGCGACGGAGGACGACACATCAATCGATATCGTTCCGAAGGTCGACATCACTGGGGGTGAGGGTATTCGCCGGAGCGCCAAGAACTCGGTCGTGAGCTACAAATTGCAGCGCGGCGAGGTCATGCAGATCGCGCAGCACCAAGAGCTCGTGGGCTCGGTCGTCGAGGCCAGCAAACCCATTGGCATGTTCGGCGGGTCGACGTGCATGAACGTTCCCGGCGACAAAGGATGGTGCGACGTCGACAACAAACAGATCCCGCCGATCTCGGCGTGGGGTCACGAGTATGCGGTATTGCCTGCGCCGGGCCGAGTCAGCTGGTTGAGTCGAGGAAAGGACGCGGACCGCGACTTGAGTGTGATTCGCATGGTCGGTGCGGTGGACGGGACCAAGCTCGTCTACGAGCCATCGCGGCCCGAGGGGGCACCCGAAACGCTCGAATCGGGGCAACTTGCTCGCTTCTTCACCTATCAACCGTTCGTCGTGCGCAGCGAGGGGTCCGGGCAGCCCTTCTTCGTCGCAAGTTTGATGACGGCGGGCAGCGGGACTGGCTCGTACCTGGGGGATCCGGAGACGATGATCGTGGTGCCGACGGATCAGTGGCTCGACTCCTACGGGTTCTTCTCCGACTCTACGTACCGCTTGAGCGCGCTCTTCGTCACGCGTCGAAAGCTGAACGGAGAGTTTCGTGACGTCACGCTCGACTGCGCGGGGGTGCTCACGGGCTGGAGGTCCATCACGGACGACTACGAATGGACCTACGCGGAGCTCAGTCGTACGAGTAAGCCGGTAGCCTATCCCGATGGCACGTGCACCGATGGCGCGCATCGTGTTCGTAGCGACGCGCCGTTTTCGATGGCGGTGTGGGGCATCGATCAGGCCGCGAGCTATGGATACCCAGGCGGCGCGGGCCTCAGGCCCATCACGGAAGTGCACGTGCCAGCGATCGTGCACTGAGTATCACGTGTGCGGACCGGGCGAGGCGATGCCGCCTGGTCGCGATCCATGGGCCATCGGCGCGATCCACCGCGGCAAGACGTGGCCGGAGACGACTTTTCGGGCTCGGTCACGGGCTCGGGCTCGGGCTCGGGCTCGGGCTCGGGCTCGGGTCTAGGCGTCCGCCTCGTTTGCAAACGCGCGGCGCGAGCGAGAGCGAGAAGGAGAACTGGCCGCTATGCGGCGGCCGAAGAACGCCCACCGCCGAGGTGGACGTAACGCTTGAAGCGCGAATTGTGGGCGGAGTGGAAACGCCAACCCGTTGGCTGTTGAGTGAGGGAGTCATGAAAGCATCACGAATGGGAAGAGCGGTTTGGCCGGTCTCTTCGATCGTCGTTACCCTTCTGGTCGGCGCCTGCGGCGACCAGGACTCGAGCCCGGCGAACGAAGCCGGCATCTCCAACACCGACGCGGGCATCTCCAATACCGACGCGGGCATCTCCAATACCAAGGATGGCAGCAGTTCCGACAGCAGTTCCGACAGCGGATCCGGGCCCAAGACGTGTGGAGACGGGACCTGGGACAACCATGGGTGCGTCCCGTGGTCAACGTGCGCGCCGGGGACCTACGTCACGAATAGGCCTTCGGCCACCTCCGACCGCACCTGCGCGGCCTGCGCGAGCGGGACCTTCAGCTCGTCGGACAATGCTAAGAGCTGCACTCCCTGGACCACGTGTTCGCCGGGCACTCACGTGAGTAGTCCGGGCAGCGCGAGCGCCGATCGAAAGTGCTCTCCTTGTGCAGACGGCACATACTCTACATCGCCGAACCAGAGCACGTGTCTGGCGGCCGGGTGCGCTGCAGGCACGGTGCAAACGAAAGCGGGAACCGCGACGTCGGCGCCAGAGTGCGCGACGTGTGAGGTCGGGACCCATTGCGCCGGAGGCACGGCACCCAAGGAGCCCTGCGCGAGCGGCACCTGGGATCACGACAACGATTCAGCGACGGCCTGCGTCGCGTGGACCAACTGCGTGGCGGGGCAGTCCGTTGCGGTGAACGGAACTGCGACGAGCGATCAGACGTGCACGGCGTGCGGGAGCGGGACGTTCACCTCGACGACGAACGCCGCGACCTGCGCGGCCTGGACCGAGTGCGTGGCGGGACAGTCCGTCACGGCGAACGGGACTGCGAAGAGCGATCGGACGTGCGCGGCGTGCGCGAGTGGGTTCAATACGACGGCGAACGCCGCGACCTGCGCGGCCTGGACCGACTGCTCGCCAGGCAGCTTCGTGAGCACGACCGGGACCGCCGTCGCGGATCGCCAGTGCACGACCTGCCCTGCGGGACAGACGAGCACGACCACGAACGCTAGGGGCTGCTCTGTCGCCGTCGCGTTCGCCGCAGGCGCTTCGCACACCTGCGCACGCCTCGTAGGCGGCTCCGTCAGCTGCTGGGGGAGCAACACCTATGGCCAGCTCGGCAACGGAACGACGACGAGCAGGTTTGCCCCCACCGCCGTCCCCAACCTCTCCGGCGTCGAACAGGTCGTCGCGGGCACTGGTCACACCTGCGCACTCCTCACGGGCGGCTCCGTCAAGTGCTGGGGATGGAACATCTACGGCCAGGTCGGCGACGGAACGACGACGAACAGGTCTACCCCCACCGCCGTCTCCAACCTCTCCGGCGTCGAAGAGCTGGCCGCAGGCTCTAATCACACCTGCGCACGGCTCAAGGACGGCTCCGTCCGCTGCTGGGGATCCAACTCCCTGGGCGAGCTCGGCGACGGAACGACGACGAACACGCTTACCGCCACCGCTGTCGCCAACCTCTCCGGCGTCAAGGGGCTCGCGTCGAGCTATCAGCACACCTGCGCGCGCCTCACCGACGATTCCGTCAGCTGTTGGGGGAACAACAACTACGGCCAGCTCGGTGACGGAACGACGACGAACAAGTCTAGCCCCACCGCCGTCCCCAACCTCTCCGGCGTCACTGCTCTAGCCACGGCCAGTAGTCACACCTGCGCACTCCTCACGGGCGGCTCCGTCAAGTGCTGGGGATGGAACACCTACGGCCAGGTCGGCGACGGAACGACGACGAACA
>JAEXCN010000574.1 GCA_023402175.1 Pseudomonadota bacterium
GGTCACGATACAGACACTCACCATAGACGCTCATGCTCGATCCGAGGATGAGGCGCTCGACGGACGAGCGAACGAGACGATCCATGAGGACCGCCGTGCCGACGTTGTTCGCCGACATGCAGCGGTCGATCTCGAACACACTCTCGCCGGCGCCGACAGCGGCGGCGAGGTGGAAGACGACGTCCATTCCTTCGAGCACTCGTTCGACGAGCGCCCCATCGCGCACGTCACCGACGACAAGCTCCACTTCCGAATCGAGATACGACGGACGCTTCCCCCCCTGATGCACCCGTGGCGAGAGATTGTCGAGCACTCGCACGGTATGCCCGTGAGCGAGAAGCTCGTCGGCGAGGTGCGAGCCGATGAAGCCCGCTCCTCCCGTGATGAGGACTTTCTTCGACATTGATTTCGTCTCCGTTCGAATGGACGACAGCGCCTGCGCTGCCCCGATGAGGGCAGCGACCATCTTGTGGATAATTCCCCCCGCGCATCGCTCGTTCGGAGCTTCGCGGACGCCTCGGGTGGTGCACTACGCATGCCGCGGAGCGTCGCGGCGTGTCACGAACGTCGACCGTGCGCTGAAGCCCAGTGTGAACGCGTGTAGCGAGAAGTAGGTTGTCCCATTCCGCCACGATCGGGGAGCGTTCGCACACGCGAGTTCTCGGTGAAAGCACCGCGAGAACTCGATGCGCAACGAAGTCTCGTTGCGACGCCCGTCGCTCAGCAGCTCAACCGTGGCCAGTCTTCGCAGGTTGCGGACATCGACCGGTGAGTCAGCGCAACGTCACGAATTGTCAGCGTGCACCTCTCGGGCCAACTTCGAAGCCGCCGGCCCGCGGATCATCGCATGCACCTCGGCGCCGGCCATGTCGCCCCTCGACACGTGGGTCTATCGCGACAGCAAGCAGCTCGCGCACGGAGGATCGCTCCTTCGCAGCCTCGAACGAGCGATCCTCGAAGTACACCGACTGCGCGCGCCAAGCAGCAAGCGGCGGGCGGCGGTGGAGGCTCTCGTCTGCGCCGGCGAGATCGAGGCGGCGCTCGCGGACGCGGGCAATCCTCTGGAATCGGCGGTCGCGCACGCCGCCGACGCACTCGCTGCGGCGGCCATCGGCGAACCGTGCGACCTCGCGTCGAGCGCCGAGGGGCTCGCGCATGCACGAGCGCCACGAAGTCTCGCCATCCGCCCGCCGGAAGGCTTCGCCTATTACGCCCTTCCTCCGCAGGCGTATGCGGCCGCGAGCGAGATCGTCGACGCGGACGACGCGCTCGTCATCGGGGTGCGGTCCATCGGGACGACGCTCTCGGCCGTGACCGTGGCAGCGCTTCGCGCCCGTGGGATCAACGCGAGCCGCGTGACGGTCCGGCCCGACGGCTCGCCCACGGATCGGCGCCTCACGTTGAGCTCCGAGACGGAAGACGCGGTTGCGCACGCGCGCGACTCTGGTGCGGCGATCGTCATCGTCGACGAGGGCCCGGGGCTGAGCGGTTCGAGCTTTCTTGCGACGGGAGAAGCGCTCGTCGCGGCAGGGATCCCCCGCGAGCGCATCCTCTTCATCACGAGCCGCCCCGTCGATCCGGACCGGCTCTGCGCACCGGCCGCACCGAAGCGATGGCGCTCGTTCCGGAGCACCGTTGCCCCAACTGGCGCGTACGCTCCGACGCGCTCGGGCACGTGGGGGTGTCCGCTCGACATCTCGGCCGGCGCCTGGCGCCCGCTGCATTACAAGCGCGACGACCACTGGCCTGCGGTCGCCGAGGCGATGGAGCGCCGGAAGCTCGTCGCAGGAGGACGCCTCTTCAAATACGAAGGCCTCGGCTCTGCTGGGCACGCCGCGCGGCATCGCGCCTCCGCCCTCGCCGCCGAGGGGATCGCGCTCGATCCGAGCGACGAGGGCGACGGCTGGACTTCGTACGCGTGGGCGGGACGGCCGATGCAGCCGGCCGATCTCGACGCGGCGCTGATCGAGCACATCGCGCATTACTGCGCACGGCGGCCGAACCTCTGTCCGCTGGTCTCCGCCGAGGACGAGCTCGAGCCCGTCGTCGCCAAGAACCTGCGCGCGCTGTTCGGCGAGACAGCCGCCGTCGAGGCCGTCATCGCCAGTCTCGTCCTTCCGATCGAGCGCATCGCGACCACCGATAGCCGGCTCGCGCCGCACGAGTGGCTCCGCATGGCCGATGGGACCGTCCGCAAGACGGACGCGATCGCACACGGAGACGATCACTTCTTCCCGGGCCCGACCGACATCGCCTGGGATCTCGCGGGCGCAATCGTCGAATGGGAGATGGATCGCGACGCGCGCGAGTTCTTCCTCGAGTGTTATCGCCGAGCGTCCGGCGACGACGCAGCCGCCCGCGTCGAGCCATGGATCCTGGCGTACGCGTCGCTCCGCGGAGCATTCACCGCCTTCGTGATGCACAGCTCGTCGGCCGCGGAAGCCCAGCGCCTCGGTCGCGATCTCGACCGCTATCGTGTGCGGCTCGCTGGCTGCATCGAGAGCGGCAGGCGCGTGGAGGAATGAATCGGTCCTGGTCCACACTCATCTTCGGCCCACGACTGAAGAGCTCCGAGGAGCACCAGGAACGCATCGGCCCGCTGCGCGGCGTCGCCGTGCTCGGCCTCGATGCGCTCGCGTCCGCGGCTTACGGCCCGGAGGCGCTGCTCACGACGCTCATCGTGCTGGGCACGACCGCGTCCGTTCTTCTCGTCCCGTTCAGCATCGCGATCGTCGCGATCATCGTGACGGTCTCGGCGTCGTACCTCCAGACGATCGGAGCGTATCCAGGCGGAGGTGGCTCGTTCACGGTCGCGAAGGAGAACCTCGGACGCAAGGCGGGCCTCGTCGCCGCCGCTGCTCTCGCGCTCGACTACGTCCTCAACGTCGCCGTCGCGATTGCAGCTGGCGTAGGCGCGATCGTGTCCGCCGTGCCGGCGCTGTTGCCGCACACGTTGGCGATCTGCCTCGCGCTGCTGGCGGCGCTGACCATCCTCAACCTGCGCGGAGTGCGCGCGACGGCCGGGGTGTTCCTCCTTCCTGCCTACCTCTTCGTCGGCTGCCTCGCGCTGACCCTCGCGTTCGGCGTTGCACGCGCGGTCGTCGGTGCCGCGCCGCTGACGCCGCCGGTCACGGACGCGCCCGCGACCGGCGCCGGCATAGCTCTGGTC
>JAEXCN010000577.1 GCA_023402175.1 Pseudomonadota bacterium
GCTGTCCACCTCGGTCGCCGCATCGGGAGCGTTCGTCGTTCCGGAGTCGACCGGATCGTCGATGGTGTCGCCGGCCTCGGAGCCCGCGTCCGGTAACGCGCCGAGCGTTGGATCCGTGTTAGCGCACGCGAAAAGGAGCCCAGCGGCTGCGAGCGCCGCGCCGGCGAACGGATGAACGATCTTCACGGGACTGCCTCCAGAAGGGTTGGGGAAGGTTTCGTCTCCAAACGTTGCCATTCTTGCTCGCCCCGAACCCTTCGCCGATGAGCGATTATAGGCCTAGGTAGCGGAGAACAGCCACGAGCAGACACGTCCGCTCGGCTCCTGCGACCCGATGCTCGCGCGCGCGTGGCCTCCGATTCCGAGCTGGCATTTCCGATTCGCTCCGGCGCCGCTCCGTGCTCTTCTTCGCAGAAAGCGTGCACCGGAGCGGACGAAACACGCGAGCCACGCGACGCTTCGCGACGATGGCGATGGCCTCCGCTCTGGCCTCCGTAGTCAAGGTCGCGTCTGCCAGCGAGCCGTTGGCGATACCGGTCCGGATCTCGGAGTCGACGCACGCAGGCTGTCCGAAGACGCCCGGGGTCCGCGAGCGCCTGGAGGTCCAGATCGGGCACGTCCGGGTGCCGAAGGAAGACGAGCCCGCGATCGATCTCGCGATCGACATCGCACGACGAGATGGCCTCAGTGTCGGGACCCTCACGCTGACCGCGGCCGGGGCCAGCGTGCAGCGAGCGGCGTCCTCGACGTCTTGCGAAGACGTGCTCGCCGCGCTGACGATGATGGCGGTGATCGCCATCGGCGAGCAGGCCGAGGCATTCTCACCTCAACCGCCCGAGCCGTCCGATCAAACGGCCGCGCCGTCGAGCAGCGAGCCGCCCGATCGCCCGGGTCTGGCGAGCGACGGACGGACGAACGCGACCCCGGAGCGAGCCGTTCGTCCGCACCCGTCTTCGCTTGCACTTCCGAGCAAGCGCGTGGCCGTCTCACTCGGCTCCGGATTGGAGGTCAACGGGAATCGCGGTGCCGTCCTCTTCGGAACGTGGTTCGCGGAGGTCACGTTTCCCGTGCGGCTGGACCCTACACTTCGTGTCGGCTTTGCGCGAAGCACGCGCGAGCGAGCCTCGGTTGTGCCCGGCGCGATTGCCCTTCGTTGGGTCGAGCTCAGCTGGGCGATGTGCGTCGATGCCTATCGCGACCAAGGCTTTCGCGCCGGGACTTGTTTGAACGGAGAGGTCGGCAGTCTACAGGCGAGCGTGATCCGACCGCTTCCTGCCCGCAACATCCCGTCTCCTTGGTTCAGTATCGGCGCCGCCGCAAAGGTGAGCTGGCGGATCCTTCCGCCGTTCAGTGTCGAAATGGTGGCCGGCGCGCGCGCACCGATCCCACGGAGAGAGCTCTTCTTCGAGCTGTTCGACGATCTGCTCGCGTACCGAGCTCCGGTGATTTCCCCGTTCGTGGAGATCGGATTCGTCGCGCATCTGCCGTAAGGTCCTTCTTGTCTCGCGCCAACCTCTCCCTGGACTGACGCATGACCACCAGAGGGGCCGCTCATAGGGCTTGCCTTGTGTGATCGACACCCGCGACGAGCGTGGTCGACTCGAGGAGCGAGGCAAGCTCAGCCAGTGGTCGGGCGGCGTAGCCGAGGCCCTGCACCTCGACCCCCGATTCGGCGGACAGGGCGGCTATTTCGCCCGGCGATGTTCCGCGAGGCCGGGATCTGCACGAGCGGGGACGTTTTTCGTACTCCGCGCGAGTTGCCTCGACATTGCTCGAATTGGAGTCGTTGCTCGTGGCCGCCACGTCCGAAATCGCACGTACATCGCCGGGGAGGGACGTGGTCAGCCGAGTAAAGGCGCGTTCCGCTGACGAGGTGCTCCGCGCCATCGTCGACGAACACTACGAGTTCGTGTGGCGCTCCCTCCGAAGGCTCGGAGTTCGCCCGCCGGATACGGACGACGCGACCCAGCAAGTCTTCATCATCGTTGCGCGCAAGCTCGAGAGCATCGAACCGGGCAAGGAGCGCCAATTTCTCCTCGGTACGCTCATGCGCGTCGCCGCCAACGCACGGCGCGCACGCGCGAAGCTCCGCGAGGTGCCCGAAGAGGAAGCTCCGGATTCTCGGATCGTCCTCCCGACCGTCGAGGCGCGTCTCGACCGCGCGCAAGCTCGCGCCGTGCTCGACGAGATCCTCGCCAACATGGCCGACGAGCTGCGAGTCGTCTTCATCCTCCACGTCCTCGAGGAGCTCCCGCTCGCGGAGATCGCGACCATCGTGGAGGCGCCGCTCACCACCGTCGTCTCACGTCTGAGGCGCGCACGCGAAGAGCTCGATGCCGCAATCACACGCCTTCAGGCGCGGAAGCAAGGAGTCTGACGTGTCCGATCTCGACCATGAGGCGCTTCTGAAGGCCCAACGCGAGCAAGCGATCCGGGACGTCATCGATTCGTCGCGCGACGACGTGCCCCCTCCGGAAGGCAAGGAGCGCCTGTTCGCCAAGCTCGCCCTCGAGCCGGCCAGCAGTGCGGGTCACCGTTCGCTGCTTTGGCGCTTGCGCGAAGGTACCTCCGTGTGTCTCGTGGGACTCGCGCTCGTCGGAGGCAGCATTGCCCTCCTATCGAGCCGAGCGGAGGAGCCTCGACACACGGCACTGCCCGTGGCCGAGGCACCGGCCAACGCGGAAGCGCCAGCCGGCGACGAGCCGCCAGCCGGCGACGAGGCATCCGCCAACACGGAAGCGCGTGTGCTCGCCGCTCCGAACGATCTGGCCGTCCCTCCGGGCAAGGTGGCGGCTTCCGAGCCACGACCGATGGAGCCTTCGCCTTCCGAGCCCTCCGTCGTCGCCCCCGCACCTCCCTCGACGGAACGCGCACACGCGAGTGCGGTCGCCACACCGACCGCACCTTCTTCGACCACGCGGCTCGTGGCCGATGTCGCTCCCTCCGAAGCGCCCGCCCACGTGACATCGACCCTCGGCCGTGAGGTCGCGCGAATGACCGCCGCGCGCTCTGCCCTCGCAGCGAGTGATGCGGCCCGCACCCTCGAGATCCTCGATTCGTACGAGGCCGAGTTCCCGAGCGGAGCGTTCTCCGTCGAAGTGTCGGTCTTGCGCATCGAGGCGCTCGCTCGAGTTGGACGAATGGCCGAGGCTCGCCGTCTCGGCCACCGGTTCCTCCAGCAGCACCCGCACGGCCTGTTCGCGCAGCGGGTCGCCGCGACGTTGGGGGCGGTGAACAACCCCGAGCCGGAGGCCGTTCCGTGAGGCGCCAGGTGCTCGAGTCACAAGGAGACTCCGCGTGAGATTCCGTATCGCGTGGCCGCTCGTGGCCATCCCGCTCGTGGCCTTTGCACCCTCATGCTCGAGCCGGACGTCACTCGGTCCTGGGGAGAACACGGGTGGACCTCGAGGCTTCGGCTCTGCCGATGGAGGGGACACCGACGCGGCCGCCGAGCGAGCCCTCATCTCGTATTGTCCGTCGAACAAGTGCCCTCCAGGCTGGACGACCTGTCCGACCTCGCGCTTCCCGTGCGACGTGAACATCTGGACGGACTTGAACAACTGCGGCGGCTGCGGTGTCGAATGTCCGACGGGGAGCAACAGGGAGTCATTCGCTTGTATCGAGGGAGCCTGCGCGCTTCAGTGCAACTATCCCTACTTCGATTGTGACGGCGTTCTCGACAACGGATGTGAGCTGCGCGCGAACAACAACGATTACTGCGGATCATGCAATAAGAAGTGTAGGGATCCGAAGCAGCCCTGTCTGGAACAACAACGCGAGCCCTCCCAGTACGGCTGCGGCTGCCTTCCCGGCCAAACGTACTGCAGTGGTAGCTGCGTCGTCGTCGGTAACGACGATACGAACTGCGGTAATTGCGGTGCCGCCTGCGACCCGACCGGCGGCGGCGCACCGGAGTACCCGAATGCCTACTACGGCTGCAATGCGGGCCAGTGCGGCAAAGTGAAATGCAAGTCGGGTTATGCGGACTGCGACAAGTCCATGGATCCGAACGGGTGCGAAACCTCCCTCGGAACGGAGGAGAACTGCGGTGCGTGCGGGGACGTCTGTCCGGCTGGCCAATTGTGCCGTCGCGACAAGAACCAGGTGCCGCAATGCATGTGCCCTGAGGGCCTGACGTTTTGCGAGTCGTGGAAAAAAGACGGTAGCGGCGAGTGCGTCGATCTCCGGTCGGACCCGCTCAATTGCGGCGCCTGCTCCGTTCAGTGCACATCCCTTGTCGGCGGGAAGGGAGTCTGCAGCTTTGGAACGTGCGAGATGACTTGCCCCCTGGGCTACGCCGATTGCAACAACAGCGTCTCCGATGGATGCGAGGTCAACACGAACAACGATCCGCGCAATTGCGGCGGATGCGGCGTGCACTGCGATGCAGTCGCGGGCCAGGCATGCGTCGGCGGTCGGTGCGTGGTCGAGCCGTGCCCTGACGTGCCGGGAGTGGTGACTCAATGACAGCGCGACGGAGTGAGGTCGCGGCGGCAATCGCCCTTGCCTGTGCAGCGGCAAGCGCGCTCCTCGGCGCGTGTGCCTCCGACGAAGACCCCGCCTTCGTCGAACCGCCCCCCGACCGGGTGATCGCGCCGGCAGAAGATGCAGGACCCGACACGGAGGCAGGACCCTGCGCTACTGGCGACTGCGAGTTCTTTCCGTCGACGTGCACCCCGGAGGTCCTCTGCCCGAACGGTCCGTTCGATCCTGTCGATCCCACCGCAGGGATGAACTGGCAGGTACGAATCCAGGCCATCAACGGCCGTTCGCCAAGCGATGTCTGGATCGCGGGCGGGGCCGGCACGGCGGCCCATTACGACGGGACGTCATGGAGAACTTCCGACGTCGGGACGCAGGAGTCGCTGAGCGCGGTCTGGCCGCTCGCCTCGGGAGAAGTCTCGTTCGGACTCGTCGAGCACATCTACGGACGTGGCTTCGGCGCTGCCGGTGAGGGCGTGACGCCGGATGGTTGGTCGCTCCGCCCCACGAGCTTGCCGCAGGGCTTCAACGGCGGTCGATTCGTAACGGCAGCCTGGGGAACGGCGGGCTCGGAAGCGCTCTGGTTCGCGGCAGGGAACACGCTGTGGCGTCTGCGTCTCACTCCCGCCTCGGAGCTCGAGATTCTCCCTGGCGCGCCGCCGGCCGCATGTCCGTTCAGCCCGTGTCGGCAGATCCGGAGCATCCATGGGGCTTCGGCGGGGACCCTCTGGGCGGTCGGCGACATGGGCGGGGTGGTCCGGATCACGAACGCAGATGGCGACGCGCCAACGGCAACCCAGCTGCACGCGCCGACGTGGACTGGGCTCGCCGGCGTGTGGGCGGCTTCGGACACGGACGTCTGGGTCGTCGGCGGGATGGGCGCCATCCTCCACTACACCGGTGATCCGCTGCGCGAGGACATGGTCCCGGACGTGCCGACCAACGCGAATCTCAATGCCGTGTGGGGCAGGTCGGCGTCGGACATCTGGGCCGTAGGTAGCGCGGGCGTCGTCCTTCACTTCGATGGCACGCGATGGTCGCGCGTGAAGATCGCCGCTCTCGGCGAGCGCCGGCCCGATCTCGGCGTCGTGTGGGCTCCGGCGGAGGGACAGGTCTGGATCGGAGGCCGAGGTGTCCTCCTCACTCTCGGAGGAAAGCCATGAGACGCGCGTTCTTCGTCGCCTGCGCATCGCTCGCCGTCGCGGCCGCTGTGGCTTGCGCGGCGTCGGACGACGGGGCGCTGCCGCCCGGCGGCGATCCACAGCCGAGCCCGATCTCCGACGGCGGGACTGCCGATACCGACGACGACGGTACGAGTCCGATTCGCGACGCATCGTCGCGGGACGGGTCGTGTAGCGAAGCAGGTTGGTGCATCACCGCGCTGCCCGATCGCGATCTCGTGTTGAAAGACATCTGGCCGTTCGAAAGCCGCGCGTTCGCGATTGCGGAGAGCCGCACGCTCGGCATCAAAGTTCTCGAGTGGGACGAGACGGCAAAGACGTGGACTTATATCGACGACAATAGCCAGAACGAATACGGTGCCGGCCAGTTCGCCGGCAAAATCTGGGCGCCGAACGAGAACGAAGTTTATTATGGCTCGGCGCCGCGCTTCATCTATCGCGGCGTACGTGCGATGCCCTCGTCGCCGTGGTCATGGCAACGTGAGCGGCTCGATGACAACAGCCGAGACCCTGTCTCGGAGCACGATCACGGGCTCGGCTATTACTACGACCCCAACAGTCGAGAGACGGCGATCGTCCCCGCGCTCGGCGTGTGGGGCACCTCCGCCGACGACGTCTACGCGTGGTATTCGAACACGATCTTCCATCGCAAGAGCGACGATGGCGGCGCGCCCGCTTGGATCGCCGAATACATCCTCGAGGATGCCGATGCTCTAGCGGACACGACGTACGTCTTCAGCGCCAGCGGGTCGAGCCCCGATGACGTCTGGTTTGCCGGTGGCAGGATTCGATACGACGCGAGCGGGACGAAGCCACCGCACATGCGCGATTTCGCCTGTCCCGTCGTCATCCACAAGACGGCGCAAGGATATGGGCGCCTCGTCGACGCGGTCATCGACGCGAACGTCTCGTACACGGCCGCTTGCGGTCAGAAGCCTGGAACCGTGCGTCTCGAGGACACTCTGCCGATCGGCAAGACCGATTTCACCTCCGCCTGGGAGCACATCGGCTGGCTGACGAGCGCGGCGTCGGCGGGGCAAAACGCGATGGTCGGTATCCTGGGAGGGGACTCGCTTGCGTACGTGACATCGGAGGACGGTGGGCTTGCCAGGCGCAACGTGTTCGCAAACCTCTTCGTCCCGAGCACGGAGTTCGGCGCGCTGCTCCTGAGCTCGATTTGGGTCCACGACGCGCACGCGTGGGCGAGTGGGTGGGGGCTGATCCTTCAGATCGACAACAATCCTGGTGCTTGGAGCACGGGTCGAGGTCTTCGCACTCCAAAGGACAACGCTGTGGATTCGGGCACGTACCGCATCTCTTCGTCCGTACTCAACGGTGTTCCTGTCGACGTGCCCCTCCATCAAGTACGTGGGACTTCCAACAACAACCTCTGGGCGATCGGAGCCCGGTATGCACTTCACAAGACGACAACGCCTTGATCGGAGCAGCGCGCGCGCACTCGTCGTGGCCGCCATCCTGGCAGCGGTCGGCGCCGCTGCGAGCTGTGCGAGCAACGAGGGCGCGGTGCGTGAGGCGGTGATCGACGCGGCCGCTGACGCTCCGCGCGTCGATGATGCAACGGTCGATGCGCCGACCTTCCAAGAGGCGGGGACCGTCGACGATGGACCGTTGCCGGTCAACTGCACGTCGAAGCCGTGCGCAACATCGCTCGTGACGACGCTCGGTGCCGATGTCGATGATCGCAGCCAGGGCTTCTGCGCCTTACTCGACGACGGCACGGTCGCATGCTGGGGCGCGAACGGCGCCGGCCAGCTCGGGCGCGGAGAGGATGCCTCCACACTCGACAGCGCGAACGCTGAGCGCGTCGTCGGTCTCTCGCACGTCGTATCGCTCGATCACACGTGTGCGGTCGATGACAGCGGCGGCGTGTGGTGCTGGGGAACAGGACCCTTCCTTCGCTCCGACGCCGCCGTCGTGACGACGGAGCGGGCCCCCGTGAAGCTCGACCTGCCGCCCGCGACGAAGGTGGGCGTGGGCCACGCTACGGCTTGCGCGACGGTCAGCGACGGCGTCGTTTGCTGGGGCAGCAACGCGGATGCGCAGCTCCGGCCGCTCGGGGCAGCGGACGATGGCGGGCTCCCCACTTTGGTGCCGGTTCCATCCGGTGCGCCGGGGCGCGCCCTGGCCGTCGGGAAAGCGACCTTCGTCCTTCGAGAGGACGGCACGCTCGTGACCTGGGGAGGCAATCCGCCGATCGGACGCCTCTCGCCGATCTTTCCGGATCCGAACCCCCGGGACGTCGAGCTCGCCGGAGTCGTCTCGGTCGACCTGGTCTACGACAACGCGTGCGCGACCGCGGGAGGCACGGGCTACTGCTGGGGCGCGCCACTGCCACGGACATCATCGCCTGTCGATCGGGCGCTCCCCGAGCCGGTCGTCACGCCGGAACCAATCGTCCAGATTGCGACGACGCGCACGTATGCGACTCCTCATGACGACATGCAACGATATCGTTGGTGTGCGTCCGCGATTTCTGGCGCGGTGTACTGTTGGGGCCTCAATGACAGCGGCCAAGCGGGGGATGGCACGCAGGATTACGCGTTCGACGCGATCAAGGTGGAAGCCCTGCCAGGGTCTGCTGCTCAAGTGAAGACGACTCCTGACACGACGTGTGCACTCTTGACGACTGGCAAAGTCTATTGCTGGGGCAGCAACTACAACGGTCAACTAGGTAATGGGGAGAACCGTGGAAGAGTGCTCACTCCAGTGGAGGTCGTACTTCCATGAAATTGCGGACAATCACTGCCGCGACGTTGTCCGTCGTCGGTGTCGCGCTTCTCTCTGCTGTCGCTGCCTGCAACGAGGATCGTATCGTCGGCTTCGACTCGCGTGCGGGCGAGCCTGACTTCGGCGCAGGCGCGGACGCGGGCGATTGCCCGTTTCAGTGCTCGATCGATGGTCGCTCCATCGTTCGTGCGTGCACGGGCGATGTCGTCGAGACTTGCCCACCGGAGCTGGCGTGCGGCGGTGCGAGATGCCAAGAGCCGTGCGCCGCAGCGGCGGAGGACAAGAGCTCGAATGGCTGCGAGTTCTACTTCCAGCAGCCTCCGACCAATGAGCAGAACTCGTGTTATGCGGCGTTCGTCGTCAACACGTCGACGCAGCCCGTCGAGCTCTTTCTCGAGCGCGACGGCAAGGCCCTCGACGTCTCGAGATCGATCTTTCGCACGAACCCGGAGACTGCGGCACTCGCTCAGCATACGGGCCCGATTCCGCCAGGGGAGAGCATCGTCCTCTTCATTGCCGACCACGATCCGGATCAGCCTTACGGCGCTGGTCACAACCACGTGTCATGCCCGGCCGACGCGGTCCCAGCGTATCTGTCGGAGTTCAAAGTCCCTCGCACCGAGCTCGGCGTATCGTTCCATCTGACGGCGAGCCAGCCGGTGTCGATGGTCACCATGTACCCATTCGGCGGCGCGGCGAGCTTCATCAGCTCGGCGTCGTTGCTCTTGCCGGTCGGCAGCTGGGCGAAACAGCATGTCGCCGTCGGCTCGTGGGAGTCGTCAGGCAGCGTCGGTAGTCCGACGATGCAGATCCTTGCATCCGAAGATGACACCGACGTGACCATCCTTCCATCGGTGGACATCGGAAGTGGGGCCGGCATCAAAGGTACGGGGACGAAGTTGCCCGCGACCTATCGTCTCGCCAGAGGACAATCGCTGCAGTTCGTTCAGCCCATCGAGCTCACTGGAAGCATCATCACTTCCACCAAGCCGACGGCAGTCTTCAGCGGCCATACGTGCGTCAACCTCCCGAACAGCGTCGTCTCGTGTGACGTGCTGAGTCAGCAGATCCCGGCGTTCGAGCAATGGGGCTCCGAGTACGTCGGCGTCGGCTACCGGCCGCGCCGCGGCAACGAGCACGAGCTCATGCTCTACCGTATCGTTGCGGGTCGCGACGGGACCCGTCTCGACTACGACCCGGCGATCCCCCCGGGCGCGCCGACGGAGATGTCCGCGGGCGAGACGGCCATCTTCGCGACCGGTACGGGGGATGCGTTCGTGGTGCGCACGCAGGACGCCGAACATCCGATCTATGTGGCTGCGTACATGACCGGTTGGTACGGCGACGTCTTCGGCGTTCCCGTCGATGTGGGCGGCCAAGGAGATCCGGAGTTCGTCAACGTCATCCCTGCCGGTCAGTACCTCAACTCGTACAGCTTCTACGCCGACCCGACGTACCCGGAGACTTCGCTCGTCGTCGTGAGAGCCAAGTCTCGCGGCGAGTTCAAGGACGTTTGGCTCGAGTGTGCGGGCACGTTGCCCGAGTTTCGTCCGGTCGGCACGCGGGGTGACTACGAGTTCACCCGCGTAGACCTTTCGAAGGACTTTGGCCCTGGCCAGAAGTTCGGAAGCAACGCTTGCCGCGCGGGGCTCCAGCGCATGAGGAGCGAGGGCCCGTTCACGGCGACCTTGTGGGGCTGGGGCCGGGCGGTAAGCTACGCCGCTCCCGGAGGAATGGCGTATCGAAAGCTCGTCACGACGCCGCTCGTCGACGTTCAGTGAACGCCTGCGCGGGCCCGCGTCGCGTTCGAGCGATCGCGAGCGGGCCCCCCACAGCTTGCCTCGCACGAGAGAGCGCGGGCTCGGCGTGAGGAGCGCGATTCATCAATTGAAGGTTACGTGCGCGACGAGCTGACGCGGTTGGGATGCAAACGACCCGGATGACCCGATTCGCGATCGATTCATGGTTTGGATTCGTATTGGAGTATTGGTCTGGAGGGTATGGGCATGAAACCTACGAAGGTTCTCAGTCGATTCGGAATGGGCGTGGGCATCATGCTCGCGGCCTCACTCGCCGTCGCCGCTTGCACTGACGACACCCCGGTGGAGAACGGCACTCCGGACAGCGGTGTCGACTCGGGACAACGTGAGGCCTCTACGGAACCCGACTCCGGCACGCCGCCGGACTCCGGCACGGACGGCGCGACCGCCGACGCGGACGCGGAACCTCCCCCCGTCCCGGGAGTCGTCTCCGATCTCGCCGCCACCGGCGACACCCACACGAGCCTGGCGCTCGAGTGGACTGCGCCGCCGGACAACACCGGCAAGGGTACCGTCGCCGGATACGAGATCCGCTACTCCACGACGCCCATCACGACAGAAGCGGAATTCCTTGCGGCCACCGCGCTCGAGGAGCTGCCCGATCCCGAAGCCCCGGGGAAGTCCCAGACCGCGATCATCTATGATCTTTCGATCGAGACCGAGTACTACGTCGCGCTTCGCGCCAAATACGGTACCGGTGACAACGGACCACTCTCGAACGTCGCCAAGGGAAAGACGAAGGCGCGCGCGACGCTGCTGATCAGTGAGGTCGCGCCCGCGAACACCGCCGCCACTGGCGGCGACTTCATCGAGCTCGTCGCGTCGAAGGCGGGGTTTGCTGGCGGGCTCAGCGTGAGTGGCTGGGGGCTCGACCTGATCCACACGCTCGGCCCCATCGACGTCGCCGTCGGCGATCGTATCGTCGTTCACCTCAGCGGACTTCCCGGTCCGACGGGGTTCGTGCAGGAGGACGAGAAGTCGAAGAACAAGACGTCCTCGACGGCTGCGAACGCGTCGGCCAATGCCGTCGACGTCTACTCCGCATTAACGGATCTGCCCGTGCTCGGTGCAGTCGTCGTCGTTCACGAGCCGGGCAGGTGGGATATCACGCAGGAGTTGACCCAGGACGCCCTCGTATATTTCGATCGCTCTACGGCCGTCATGGACAACGATGTCGGCTTCATCGTTTTCGGCACGGCGTACATGGACGTTTTCGAGCACTGGCTCTCGCCGCTGACGGGGCAGGAGTTGTTCGCGATGATGAGCGATCCGGATGCCAATGCCTGCGATGCCTACGTCGGGACGGTCGACGCCTCCGGGACCACGACGGCATGTGGCGGTACGCCGGCTGGCCTCACGGACGGCAAATCGATCCAGCGCAACGGCACGACCGACACGAACACCGACGCCGACTTCACCGTCAAGAATCAGACTCGCGGCGCACCGAACTGACGCCTCTCGGAAGCGCGTGCGCAGTTGCGTAGCGGCGCGCAGTTGCGTCGCGCGCGCCCTCGACGCGCCGCCGACGGCCGAGCCGACGGCGCGAGCCGACGGAGGCCCCGCGCGCACGGCGCTGGTCTCGTCAGGAGGGCCGCTTCATCACGACGGCGGATGCGTTGCCATAGTAGCCGACCGACGTGACGAGCACTGTCGACATCTTCGCGGGTGCGCTGCCCGACACGATGCACGACGGCTTCCCGCCGTCGAGCCACGCGAGCGCGGCCGACATCGCGAGCGCGCCGCCTGCGCCGAGCGTCTCGCCGAAGAGCTGCTTCGGCGCTGCGACGGCGACGTCCGTCCCGAGCGTCTTCGCGATCGCCGCGCGCTCCTCGTCGTCGAAGTGAGCGATGCCCGACATGCCGGAGACGACGAGATCGACGTCCTTCGCGGTGACCCCAGCGTCGGTGAGCGCATTCGTGATCGCGCGCTCGAGCGCTTCCGACGAAGCGAAGAGCAGCGTCACGTCGTCCTTCGGCGCGATGAACGCCGTGCCGTAACCGTTCACGGTCGCGAGGACCTTCGCGCCGCGCGCGGCTGCGCGCTCGGTCGGCTCGATGACGAGGAACGCGGAGCCTTCGCCGAGGCGGGTTCCTGCGCCGCCCTTGTCGAGGACGCGGAGCTTGTCGAAGGCGAGGAAGAGCGCCTCGCTCATCGCTTCACCGCCGCCGGTGAGGATCGCTTCGGCGCGGCCGGTCTCGAGGAAGATGTCCGCGCAGCCCACGGCATCGAGAGCGCCGCAGTTGCCGTCCGACACGCTCACGTTGAGCGCGCGGAGGTCCTCCCAGATGCTGACGTACCCGCTCGCGCTGTTCGAGACGGTGTTCGGGAACTTCGCCGGGTTGATGTACCGCGCGTCCTCGAGCACGGCGACGCGATCGAGCTCCGTGATCGCCTCGAGGCTGCCGTACGCGTTCGAGCAGCACACGCCGACGCGCTCGGGTGAAAGGACCGCCCACTGGTTGTCCTTCTTCAGACCCGCATGGTGGAGCGCGAGTCTCGCGGCGACGACGAGGAGCTTCGTCAGGCGGTCGAGCGTGCGAAGACCCTTGTCGCCGAGGTACTTCGTCGGATCGAACCCGGGCACCTCGACGATCGGCGGATCTTCGTACGACGACGCATCGAAGCTCGCGATCGGAGGACGCTCCCCCGAAGGCTGCGGGCCGTTCAGCGCCGTGAGGTTCGCATCGGCACCCGTTCCGAGTGCGCTCGCAATGCCGAGCCCGGTGATCGCGCGCGGCTTCACGCTGCCGTCGCCTTCGGCTCGGGGAGCTTGCCCGGACGGGCAAGGCAGGTGACCGAGTTGTACCCGCCGAACGCGAGGGAGTTGTTGAGCACGATGTCTGCCTTGCCCTTGCGCGCTTCGTTCGCGACCACGTCGACGTCGCACTCGGGGTCCGGCGTCTCGAAGCCGATCGTCGGCGGGTAGATGCCGGTCTCGAGCGTCATCACGCAGCCGATCGCTTCGAGCGCGCTCGCCGCGCCCATGCAGTGCCCGAGCATGCTCTTCATGCTCGAGATGGGGACCTTGCGATCGCCGAAGACGTCGCGCATGACCTTCGACTCCGCGCTGTCGTTGTGCTTCGTGCCCGTGCCGTGGGCGTTCACGAAGTCGATCGCGTCGGCCGAGAGGCCCGAGCGCTCGATCGCCTGCCGCATCGCTCCAATACTGCCTGCGGCATCGGGGTGCGGTCGCGTGATGTGATACGCGTCGCACGTCATGCCGTGGCCGCCGATCTCGGCGAGCACGCGCGCGCTCCGCCGGACGGCGTGCGCCTCGGACTCGAGGATGAGGATCCCGGCGCCTTCGCCGAGGATGAGTCCCTGCCGGTTGAGATCGAAGGGCTGGCACTTCGCCGGCGCCATCGCAGCGAGGCGGACGAAGCCGGCGTATTGCAGCTCCTGCAGCATCTCGGCGGCGCCGGTGACGATCACGTCGGCCTTGCCTGCACGAATGAGATCGCTCGCGAGGCCGATGGCGTAGTTGCCGGCGGCGCAGGCCGCAGGGAGCGTGAGGACCTGCCCCTCGGCCCCGAGCGCGCGGGCGACGTGGATCGGGAGAAGCGTCGATCCGTACTTCGGAATCCACGCACGCCGTACGCCCGGAAGGCCCTTCGAGATCCAGGCGTGATCGAGATCTTCGAGCACGTCGGCCTCGCCCATCGTCGTACCGAGGACGACGGATGCGCGTGGCCCCGTGAGCGCGCCGTCCGGGAGCGCCGCATCGGCGACGGCCATCCGCGCGGCCGCAAGCGCCATCTGCGAGCAGCGTCCCATGCGGCGCGCCTCGGCGGCTGTGAGGTGATCGCGCGCGTGGAAGCCCTTCACCTCGCCGGCGTTCGTCCGCCCGAGGGTCGAGACGTCGAACGCCTCGACCGGAGAGATGCCACTCTTTCCAGCCGCGAGCGCCTGGAAGAAGGCGTCCTTGCCGAGCCCGATCGAGCTGACGACGCCGACCCCCGTGATGAACACCCGCACTGCGTTACGTCCCTTGTTCTCGTGCCCTGGATTCGTGCCCGCCGACGGGACGCAGCTGGAGAGCTGTCGTGCCGCGCGCGGACGCCCGCTGCTTATACCGCGCGCGGTCTTCGATGAGCAACGAGGTGAACGCCTCGCGTCGAACAGGTAACGGGCCCGAATAACCGTGATTCATCGCATGGTTGAACCACTTTGGTCGGCGCGTAGAGCGCTTCGCGTTGCGCCACCCATTACGCAACGCCTGATCAGCCTTTGACGCCTTGCGCGACGTGGAGCGCCGCAGTAATACGCGCGCGCCAATGAAGTATTCGGTGCAGCAGCTCCCCGCACGACACCATTCGCAGATTTCGACGCGAGGTGACCTGTGAGCGGGCTGGACCCGAGGCACGTTCCGCCGACCCTCAGCGAGGCGCTCCGGCAGCTCTCGGATCGCACCGAGCGCGGCTTCGTCTTCGTGCGCCCGGACGGAACCGAGCGGTTCTGCTCCTTCCGTGACATCGGTATCGAGGCGGAGCGCCGCGCCGCCGATCTCCACGCGCGAGGGCTCAAGAAGGGGGACCGCCTCGCGATCGCAGTGCCGGATCCGGACGAGTTCGTCCTCTCGTTCCTCGGCGCGATCATGGGCGGCATCGTGCCCGTGCCGATCTCGCCGCAGCTCTCGTTCAAGAACATCGAGAGCTACCACGACACGGTCGCGCACATCACGAACGCGTCGGGCGCGTCGCTCCTCCTGACGACGACCACCACGCGCCAGTACGTCGATCCGATCGTGCCGCGCACGCCGAAGCTCCGTGGTGTCCTCACCGTCGACGAGCTCGCCAAGCACGAGAATGGCGGGGGCAAGGTCGACGTGAACATCGATCCGACCGATCTCGCGTTTCTCCAGTTCACGTCGGGCAGCACGTCGCGACCGAAGGGCGTGATGGTCTCGCACCGCAACCTCGCCTGGAACAGCGAGAGCTTCATGATCCACGGTCTCGCGAAGGATTCGTCCTTCGACAAGGGCGTCACGTGGCTCCCGCTCTTCCACGACATGGGCCTCATCGGCTTCGTCGTCGGGACCATCTTCACGGACATCCCCGTCGTCTTCTTGCCGACGGCGAGCTTCGTCCGCAACCCGCGAATCTGGCTCGACAAGATCCATCAGCACCGCGGCACCATCACGTACGCGCCGAACTTCGCCTACGCGCTCGTCGCGAAGCGCCTGAAGGACAAGGACGTCGCCGATCTCGACCTGTCGTGCTTGCAACGCGCCGGGTGCGGAGCCGAGCCGATCCAGCCGAAGACGCTCCGGGATTTCGCGACGAAGCTCGCGCCCGCGAGGTTCGATCCGAAGGCGTTCCTCCCGTCGTACGGCATGGCGGAAGCCACGCTCGCGATCACGTTCGTCCCGCATTCGAGTGGAATGCGCACCGACGTCATCGAGAAGAAGACCCTCGAGGCCGGCGACGCGAAGCCCGCGGGCAGCATCGAAGACGACGGGGCGCAGGAGCTCGTGAACTGCGGGCGCCCGTTCCCGGAGCATCACGTGGCGATCGTGGACGAAGCAGGGAACCGCCTCGGAGACCGCAAGGTCGGCCACATCATCACGCGCGGCCCGAGTGTGTCCGCCGGTTACTTCGGTGAGCCCGAGCTCACCGCCGAGGCCTTCAAGAAGGGGCCGGACGGCGAGACGTGGCTCTACACCGGCGACCTCGGTTACACCGTCGACGGAGAGATCTTCATCTGCGGACGCCTGAAGGACATGATCATCGTCCGCGGCCGCAACTTCTATCCGAACGACCTCGAGTGGGTCGTGAGCGAGCTTCCCAGTGTGCGCCGGGGTAACGTCGTCGCCTTCGGCGTGGACGTCGACGGTGAGGAGCAGCTCGTCGTCGCCGCCGAGGCGTTCCAGTCCGATGCCGAGGCCCTCAAGCAGTCGATCGCGCAGGCGATCCTCGCGAGCTTCTCGCTCGCTACGCACGACGTCGTGATCGTCCCGCAGGGAACCTTGCCCAGGACCTCGAGCGGTAAGCCGCAGCGACGGAAGACCCGCCAGCTGTATCTGGACGGCACACTGGCCCGCGCACGGGCTGTGCAAGGCAAGGACGGAAAGCCCGAAGACGTGGGCGCCAGCGCGTAGCGGCGTTCGCGGCAAGACGGGTTGTCATTGGAGTCGATGAGAGATGACGCGCAGTAGAAACGAGCTCCTGGATGCCTTTCGTGCAACGGCCACCGAGGTCGCCGAGAAGGACTTCAACGCCGTTGCCGAGACGTCGACGATCGCCGAGCTCGGGATCGATTCACTCGGCATGCTCGAGATCATCGGTTCGCTGGAACGCGAGCTGAGGATCCAAATCCCCGACGAGTCGCTCGCGGGCATCGTGACCGTCAAAGACTTGCTCAACGCCGTCGAATCGCGGCAGAGCGTTACTTCGTAGGAAAGCGGGAGAGGCGATGACCAACCTGAAAGAAGAGCTCCGTGCGCTGATCGCCGAGATCGCCGAGAAGGACGAAATCCCCGACGACGTCGCATTCAAGGATCTCGGCATCGACTCGATGATGGGCGTCGAGATCGTCGCCGCCATCGAGCGCAAGTACCAGGTGAAGATCGAGGACGCTGAGCTCGTCGAGGTCACGACGCTCAACAACTCGATGGCGCTCGTGCAGAAGAAGCTCGGCGCGAACGCTCCGATCGAAGCCGCCGTCAACGCCGCCGAATGACGGCCGCTCCTTCGCGTCGCTCACGCGAAGGAGAAGACGGAACAGAAAGGGCGGAGAGCGGAGGATCCATTCAGAGGATCCTCTCGCTTCCGCCCTTTCGATCTTCCTGTCGAATCCCGACGACGGTGCGCACCCGTGCGCATCGCGCGCGTCGCTCAGCGGTTTTGCGCTGCCGCGGCCGGGTGCTCGAGGCGCGCCATGATCTCGGGCGCGACGTGATAGCTGACGATGCCGGCGAGGAGCCCGGCGAAGACCCAGACGGCGAGCGGTGCGCCGGACGGAGTCGCTCGCACCTTGCTCGACGCGGTGCCGGGCACGATCACCGTCCTCGGTTGCGACGCGGCTGGACGCGCCGGACGGAAGTGCGGGATCGGCGGAGCGCCGGCCGCGGGGGTCGGCTTCGGCGTGCGAAGAGCGCGCGCGCCCGGGAGGACGTCGAGCCCGTCGCGGTCCATCGCCATCGTCGGACTCTCGTCTTCGAAGTCGTCCTCACGATGACGGACGACGGGCGGGTTGATCGCGCCCATGTACGGCGTCGGAACGATCTCGTTGCGATAGAGGTCGGGCCTGCTCACGGGCGTCCGCAACCGACGGCCGGGCGCGGGCGTCGAGATGTGCGGCATGCCCGGAGGTGCGGGCGTCGAGACGCGCGTCGCGCCGCTCGGCACGGGTGTCTGCACGCGCGCGGGCGGGGGCGGGGGCGGCTTCCGGACCCGCGGCTTTCCGAGGGCGAGCGATCCCGTCCCGGCCTGCGGCTCGCCGTTCGCGGGCGCATGGGCCTTCGCTTCGCCGGTGAAGCGAAGCTGGCGCGAGTTGCCCGGCAGGACGAAGGACATGGAGGCACGGTGAACGGAGCACGGCGCGTACCAGCCGCTCGGCCTCGCGATCGTCGAGGATTTTGGGGTGATCTGGGTTGGTAGCGAGGATCCTCACACTCACCCACTGGATCGACGAACCACCAGGCGAGGGAAGCTCCCCGCGTTACACGCGGACTCGCGGACTCGCTGATGCTCGGCGGCGTTTCTGGGCGGGCTCGCTCCGACGACGCGCGACCGGCCGAGGTGCCTGTCGCAATCGCTACCTCTGCCGCAACCGCTGCCCGTCGCGTCGATAGATGCATCCTGCACGCGCCGACCCGGGCACGGCGCCGAAGCGCGGCCGGACCGACGTGCATGCTGTGTCGGGTCCGCGGCCCAGCTCGACGCGAGCGCAACGTCCCGTTCATGCGCATGTTGACCGGACGCCGCAGGCGCTCCGGACCGCTACCAGACGCTGGCGTCCCCTGGTAGAAACCGTTTCCCCTCGCGCCAGGCGCGCCAGGTGAGATCCCCCACGATGACCAAGCCCACGCCCCGCTTCGACAAGGTCCGTCCCGAGCTCGACTTCCCGCGCGAAGAGAGCGAAACCCTCCAGTTCTGGAAGGACGCCCGCATCTTCGAGAAGTCGCTCGCCCGGACCGAGAAAGGTGCGCCGTTCGTCTTCTACGAGGGCCCGCCCACTGCGAACGGCCTCCCGCACAACGGGCACGTGCTCACGCGCGTCATCAAGGACCTCTTCCCCAGGTACAAGACGATGCGCGGCTACCACGTCGCGCGGAAGGCCGGCTGGGACACGCACGGGCTTCCGGTCGAGGTCGAGGTCGAGAAGGAGCTCCGGATCCACGGCAAGGCCGCGATCGAGCAGTACGGCGTCGAGCCCTTCGCGAAGAAGTGCATCGAGTCGGTCTTCCGCTACACGAAGGAGTGGGAAGAGCTCACGAACCGCGTCGCGTTCTGGGTCGACCTCGAGAGCGCGTACGTCACCTATCACCGCTCGTACGTCGAGAGCGTCTGGTGGGCCCTCTCGGAGCTCTTCAAGAAGGGGCTCCTCTACAAGGGCCACAAGGTCGTTTGGTGGTGGGCGCAGGGCGGCACCGCGCTGTCGTCGGCCGAGGTCGGCCTCGGGTACAAGGACGTCGACGATCCGTCGGTTTTCGTGGCGTTCCCCTTCGAGGACGCCCCCGAGAAGCGCGCGCTCGCGGTCTGGACCACGACGCCTTGGACCTTGCCGTCCAACATGTACGCGGCGATCAATCCGAAGTTCGAATACGCCGTCGTAAAGGGCGATCCCGAGAAGGTGAAGGCCGGCTGGGCGAAGAAGGCGCTCGAGCGTGAGCTCGTCGTCGCGAAGGACCTCGTCGACACGATCGCGAAGAAGCTCGGGACGACGCTCACGGTCGTCGAGACGATGCCCGCGACTCAGCTCATCGGGAAGAAGTACCTCCCGCCGTTCGGCCTCTTCGCGAAGGAGGCCGAGGACACGACGTGGCGCGTGATCGGCGCCGACTTCGTAACGCTCGACGCGGGCACCGGCATCGTCCACATCGCGCCGGCGTTCGGCGAGGATGACTTCCAGGCGCACCGCAAGCTCGTCGGCGGCGAGGCGAAGATCTTCTGCGCCGTGAAGTCGGACGGCACGTTCATCGACGCGATGGCGGACGTCGGCAAAGGCTACGCCGGCCGCTGGGTGAAGGAGGCCGACAAGGATCTGACCGAGGACCTGAAGGAGAAGGGCGTCCTCGTCCACGCCGAGCAGTACCGCCACCCGTATCCGTTCTGCTGGCGCTCCGACAACGATCCGCTCATCCAGCTCGCACGTCCTGCCTGGTACATCCGCACGACGCAGCTGAAGGACCAGGCGATCGCGAACAACCGCGCCGTCCAGTGGTTGCCCGAGCACATCAAGGAAGGTCGCATGGGCGACTTCCTCGCGAACAACGTCGACTGGGCGCTCTCGCGCGAGCGTTACTGGGGCACTCCGCTCAACGTCTGGGTCAACGACAAGACGGGCAAGATGGAAGCTCCCGCGAGTGTCGAGGAGATCCTCGCGAAGAACCCGAAGGCCTTCGATCACTGGCACGAGGCGAAGAAGAAGGACCCGACGCTCAGCGATCACCTGATGGTCCACAAGCCGTGGATCGATCAGGTCACCTGGGAGAACCCGGGTGAGGAGGGCACCTATCGTCGCGTGCCCGAGGTCATCGACTGCTGGTTCGACTCGGGCTGCATGCCATTTGCGCAGTGGGGCTTCCCGCACAAGGGCCACGAGGCGTTCAAGCGCAGCTTCCCGGCGGACTTCATCAGCGAAGCGATCGACCAGACGCGCGGGTGGTTCTACTCGCTGCTCATGATCTCGACGCTCGTCTTCGACGAGGACACGCAGAAGCGTTACGGGCTCGCCCCCGTTCGACCCATCCCGCACCCGTACAAGACGTGCATCGTCCTCGGTCACGTCTCGGACAAAGAAGGGAAGAAGGAGTCGAAGTCGAAGGGCAACTACACGCCGCCCGACGTCATCCTCGACAGCGTGAAGATGGACTTCGCCGTCCTCGACGAGAAGGACGTCGACGGCGTGCCCGCGAAGGAAGGCGTCGCGTACATCGCGCGCGAGGACATGGAGGGGCTCGACCTGCAGGAGGGCGCGAAGATCCGCGTCTTCGTCCCGGCCGAGGTGTTCGCCGATCAGCGCATGAGCGGTGAGCGCACGGTGCGCGAGCTCACCGTGCAGCCGCACAAGAAGCTGAAGCGCCGTGTCGTCGTCCTCCACGCGAACGACCGCGAAGCGATCGGCGCGACGCCGACGTCGAAGAAGGACGTGGCGCCCGTCGAGGTGCCGCGCCTCCCGAACGCCGAGCGCGTGACGCTCCTCGATCCGGCGACGCCGGCGCCGGGCGCTGACGCGTTCCGCTGGTTCTTCTACGCATCGAACCCGCCGTGGTCGAACACGCGCCACTCGCTCTCGAACGTCCGCGCGCTCCAGAAGGAGACGCTCGTCAAGCTGCGGAACGTGTACTCGTTCTTCACGATCTACGCGAACATCGACGGCTTCGATCCTTCGCAGCCCGCGGGCGATCCGAAGAAGCGCCCCGAGATCGACCGCTGGATCCTGTCGGAGCTCCACCTGCTCGTCGACGCGGTCACGAAGGACCTCGACGCGTACGATCTCTACACCGCGACGGGCCGCATCACCGCGTTCGTCGACGCGCTCTCGAACTGGTACGTGCGCCGCTCGCGCGATCGCTTCTGGGCGCCGCTCGAGTCGGACGGCAAGCTCGGCGCCGACAAGCGCGCCGCGTACGAGACGCTGTTCGAATCGCTCACGACGCTCGCGAAGGTGATGGCTCCGTTCACGCCGTACCTCGCCGATCAGATCTGGCGAAACCTCGTCGTGAAGGGCCAAGGACGCGAGAAGGGGAACACGAGCGCCGAGAGCGTGCACCTCGCCGAGTGGCCGACGCCCGATCCTGCGCTCGTCGACGCGGGGCTCTCACGCACGATCCACGCGGTGCGCGATCTCGTGAGCCTCGGGCTCCAGGTCCGTACGCAGGCGAAGCTGAAGGTGCGCCAGCCGCTCTCCGTCGCGAAGTTGATCCTCGCCGATGCGACGCTCGCCGATCGCCTCGCGCCGTACCTTCCGATGGTCGCCGACGAGCTGAACGTGCTGAACGTCGAGGTGCTCGTCACCGACGCGGACCAGTACGTCACGTACAAGGTGAAGCCGAACTTCCGCACCCTCGGACAGAAGGGGATGGGGAAGCAGGCCCAGGACCTGAAGAAGTCGATGGGCGCGATGCCGCCGGCCGAGGCGCAGGCGCTCGTCGCCACGCTCCTCGCGAATGGTAAGGCGACCGTCCATGGCGTCGATGTCGACCGCGAGGATGTCGAGGTCGCCTTTGATGCGAAGGAAGGCTACGCCGCCGCGGGCGATCGCGTCGGCGTCGTCGTCCTCGACACGCGTCTCGACGATCAGCTCCGCGATCTCGGGTACCTCCGCGAGCTTCTGAACCGCATCCAGACTGCGCGCAAGGACATGGGCCTCGACTTCGTCGATCGGATCAACGTCGTCGTCGCTGGCACGGATCGGACGAAGCGCGTCGTATCTGCGAACGAGAAGACGATCGGCTCCGAGTGCCTCGCGCTCTCGGTTTCCTTCAGCGACGATCATCCGGGGGCGAGCGCCCGCGAGGTCGACGTCGAAGGCGACGCCGTTCGCCTTGCGATCACGCGCGCCTGATCTGGTCGCGTCGCTTACCTGCAGGCTCGTGCTCGTGTGAGCACGAGCCGCCGGCACGTCGTTAGCAACAGCACGTGATGCGGTCCGATGTACTCAGGGCTCGAGGACGAACATTCTCGTCTGCTCACGGGATCGAGCAACGGCGCGCGTCGGATTCGTCGATCTGAAACGGCGAACGACCGTCAAGCATGATCCTTGCGGTCCAAGAAAGTTGACGGAGTAGCGCGCAGGCAGCGTCGTTGCTTGCTCGCGCCGGATCATTTTTTCGATCGTCGGCGTTCGATCGAAGTCCACGACCATGAGCGCTCTGATATACCTCGTCACCTAGTGCACGGGGTGGGGTGACCGTGCATGGTGATCAACCGGCTCCACGGAGAAACCGGGGGAATGTCGACGCAGACGAGCAAAGCGAAACGCATCGACGTGCTGCCGAAGAAGCCTTCGGTCGCACGCGCAGAGATCGTCGACAAGGCTACGCGTGGCCGCTTCGAGGCGGAGCTCGACGCCGCTCTGAAGCGAAAGCCGACGAGCGAAGTGAAGCTCGGAGGCGCGCTGCGCGCCGTCGGTCGTCTGAGTCCGGCGCTGCGGAACACGCTCGTCGAAGCGGCGCAGGTGATGGTGCGCCGTGGCTCGTACGGACGCGAGCTCTACACAGCGACGATCCGGACGCTGGGCGAGGCCGAAGAGAAGCACCTGCCCGCGCTCTTGAAGTCGGCGCTCGCTGCCGACGACGCCGGCGGCAACGCCACCTTGAGCGCCGCCTCGTTCTGTCGTGACGCTTCGCTCGCCGCGCCGCTCGCGAAGCTCGCGGCGAGCCGGCAGTCGCATCTCGCGTTCGGCGCGGAGACCGCACGCGTGTGTCGGCGCGAGTCGAACGGCGCGCACCTCACGGCGATCGCGCCGATGATCAAGGAGAGCCATCGCATCTCGTTGTGCGTGGACCTCTTCGTACCGCTCGCTCGCAGCGCGCCGATCCCGGTGCACGTCGGACCTGCGCTCGGTGTCCTTCGCGGAGCCGAGCGTCACCTCGGGCGCTGGCTCGTCCTCGCCGACGTCGCGACGAAGGCGGGAGATGACGGTCCGCTCCTCGAGGCCACGCAGAAGGCTCAAGTCGGACCGACCAGCGCTCGTGCAGCGTGGTCGCTCGTCGCGTGGGCGCTCTCGCAGACGAAGGCCAGCGTCGTTCCCGACGCGCCTCCGGTTCCGTCGCCGTCGACACGGCCCACCGTCGAGCTCGTTGCGCGCCTCTCGGATCGTCCGAGCGCGGACCGTGACACGACCTTCCTCTTCCGCATGGCTCAGGCTCGCGCGACGAGCTGCAAGCCCATGCTCGAAGCCGTCGCAAAGACTGTTCCGCTGACGGACGAGGTTGCGGTTCGTGCGGCTTCGTACCTCGCGCGCGATCACGGCCGTGAGGACATGAAGGAAGCGCTCGTCGATTGTGCGCGGAACGGCAAACGGGATGAGCTTCGCGGTCTCGCCGTGGCGGCGCTCTGGGACTCCGGCTCGGGGCCCACGCGCGCCGAGACCCGGGAAAAGGCGCGCGATCTTTCGGATGAGCTCGTTGCCTCGCGCTGCCTTTCGAGTGTCGCGTGGGGTGCGCTCGTTCGCGCCGCGCACGCGAGCCAGCGCGACTCCGACTTCGTCATCGTGACGGAGACCCCGCTCCGCTGGATCCAGTGGGGTTGGCTCGAATAGAGCGCTTTGAGCGCTCTGGCCTGACGCGCCCGAGTACGAGCGCTCATCGTCGCTCGGAGCGGCCGCGAAGTTTGTGACGCGCTCCGCTGGCCGATGGGCCGCGCGTCAAATAGACTTTCTGGGTTGTCTTCGCGCGCTCAATCGCGAACGCAGGGACGGACCCTGCTCTTCGCAGTCCTCGCCGCGGCTCTGAGTGGTGTGTCGGCCCACGGGGTCGCGTCCGCGCAGGAGAAGGCGGCGAAGAACGTCCGCTCCGACACTTCGCTCGGAGGTTCGGCGACGCTCCCGCCGATCACCGAGCGCATCACGCTCGTCGCGGATCTCGATGACGATGACGCGGATGACCGTCCCGACGCGCAAGGTGACGTCGTTCCTCCGGCGGCGCGCGTCGACCTCGTGACGCTCGAAGCGCGCTTCGTCGGCGCGACGTTGAGCCCGGCCCGCGGCCGCGAGCACACGCGGCTGCTCGCAAACGGCAAGCTCCTCGGCTGGGGTGAGCGCCTTCCCGCCGGCGCGCAGCTCCAAGGCCTCTCTCCTGGGCGATCGGTCCTCCTCGCGCGATGGCCGAACGGCCGCGAGACGGGCGTGGCGGTCGACGTGCATTCCGTCGGGATGCGTGACGGTCACAAGCGCACCGTCGACATGGCGATCGAGCGTGCGTCGCTCCAGCGAACGCCGCCGGCGCGCGTCGATCTCGACGACGTCGATCAGGTCATCGACGATCCGGATGTTCTTCGCGTCGTCATCAGCTCGCCCGGAGGAGAGTCGCTCGGCGCGATCGCCGTCGAGTCGATCGACGCCGACGGTGGCTCGCTCGACACGATGACCGAGCTATCCCTCGCGCGGACGGCGTGCGGAACCGACGCCGCGAGCGATCTCGTGTGCCTCGCTTCGGCCCCGCTCCGGTTCGTCGTCGACGACGTCGACCGACGGCATCCGCTCGTCAGCGCACGTTCGATCAAGGCCGAGGTCGGCGGCGCGATCGTCGTGCGCGATGCGAAAGGGAAGAAGCTGCAGGCGATCCGTGTCGCCGGTCCGCGCCGTACCGCGGCCGGACCGATCGGGCGCTACCGAGTGTCTGTTCGGCCGATCGTCATGCGCCTCGCTCCGGGAGGCGCTCCGTCGGTCGGTGGCAACGATGCAGGCGCGACCCTTGCGATCCGGCAGGAGCTCGCGGCCGCGTCGTCGACGTGGGGGCAGTGCGGGCTGACGTTCGGACCGACCTCGCAGATGGACGTGAAGGTCGTGAACCCGCCGCCGCCGTACCTCGTCGCGTTGGGGGATGACGTCGGTCTGCCGGCGAGCGGCGGAGACGTGCGGCTGCGGGTCGAGGGCAAGCCGCTCACGTTCTCGACGAAGAAGGGCTGGTCGACGCGGCAGGCGGCGCTCGAGCTCCAGCGCGTCGCCGAGAAGGCGGGCTTCAAGGCATCACTCTCGGAGAACGCGCGCATCTCGTCCGGCGCAGCGCCGAGCGTCGACGTCGCGCTCCGGAGAGCCGACGGGCAGCTCGCGACCGCGGAGCTCCTTTCATCGTCGGATGCAACGATGAGCGTGAGCGTCGGCGCCGTCGACCTGAGCGATGGGCTCCAGCATTTCGGCGACACGGACTCGGTCGCGGGGACGCTCGAGGAGCGCGCGCTCGTGAAGGCGGTCGACGATGGCGACCCGCGCACGATCGAGGTCATCGTCGTTCCGTTCTTCGGCGGTGGTGGCCGCATCGGCGAGTCGTTCATCGGGAGCGACGGCTCCAGCATGCGGAACGTCGTCATCATCGATCGCGCTGGCGTTCGCGCCCGCAGGACGAGCCTCACGCTCGCGCACGAGCTCGGCCACGTCATCCTCGACGAGCCGGGGCATCCCGACGACTACGGCATCGACACGCCGACGCTCCTCATGGACTCGGACGCGTCCGATGCGTCGCCGTTCGGTCCGCGGCGGCTCCCCATCGACGACTGCGCGCGCGCGATCCGCCAGTCCGGCCCGGGCGCGCGCATCCCGCTCCTCACGGAGTGGAAGCTCGCTCCGCTCAAGTACGCGACCCGCTGAGCCGCTCGCCCGCACCTTGCGCCGCATACGAGTCGGAGGAAGTGGCGCGCCATCGCGTCGCCGCAGCTCAGCGATCTCGTCGGGGCCGCGATGTCGGCGGTCAGTTGGCGCCGAGGTCGACGAGCTCGGTGCCGCCGGCGTACGCGTAGCTCACGAACGAGTCGAAGCCGTAGACGAGCACGCCGATGGGATAGTCCGACTGGACACGGTGCACGCCGTCGTTCTGCCGACCGGGGGAGACGTTGTTCGGCGAGGTCTGCTGCGGGTCCACGACCGGGAACGACAGCTGACAGCGATACACGGTGAAGGGCGGGTCCTTCGCTTTGCGCGTCTTCTCGTCGAGGCCGTCGCCCGGGGCGACCTCGCAGACCTTGCCGTCGACCGGCAGCCCGTCGACATACACGGTGGCGCCGAACGGCGCCGTGATGACGAGGAAGTCGAACGCGTATTTGTCCGGGGTGAGAAGGATGTAGTCGTTCCGCCACTGCTCGGTCGGCGGAACGAACGTGAGGCTCGGGTCTCCGCCGGGCAGGCCCCGGACGACGCCGGCAGCTTCCTGGCTCACCTGGACGTCGGCGACGATGACCGGCTTGTCCGCGGTCAGCGTGAAATCCTGCATCGCGTGGATCGTGACGTTCGCGCCCTCGCCTTCGAGCGTGAACGAGTCCCACGGGACGGGGAGGGTGGTCTTCACCGTCGTCGTCTCGCTGCTCGTCGCGACGATTCGATAGAGCTCCGGCTCGGGGAACGGCTGGATGACGGCGCCGGCTGCGGCGACGGCCCGCGCGCGGTTCGGCATGCGGCCGATGGCGTAGCTCTTCCCGACGGCGCGAAGCGGAGTGACCTGCTCCTCGAGGTGATCGGCGCAGCACGCACGCTGCGCGAGCGTCTGGAAGAACGGCGCGTCGCTCGCCTCGCTGCCGACGTAGACCGCGATCGGCGCGGTCGTGTCGATGATCGAGCCCGTGAAGTCCGCGTTGAACTCGCCCGTCTCGAGGTTCAGGACCTCGAACGGTTGGAGCACCGCTTCGGCTTCGCCGCCCTTCGGGACGCCGTTCGGGAACGGGCCGCCGGGGACGATGCGCGCCGTCGTCTTGAAATGGACCTTCGTATTGGGCGCCGTTCCGACGATCGTGAGGAACGCGCGGAGGTCGGTGCCGAAGTTCGTGTCCGGATCTTCGCTGCGGGCGATCGTCTGCGGCCATCCGGCGACGACGTAGGCACGTCCGCTCCCGCCAAGCGCCGCGGTCGGGAGCAGAAGCGAGGCCTCGTTCGAGAAGACGTTCACGTTCTCGAGCGGATTGAACTGGTAGGCGACGATCGGCACGTCGGACCGGATCCGGAACGCGCCGCGGGTGAGCGCCGTGTGCGTGCCGCCGTTCGGAACGTCGGGCGGCGATCCATCGACTTCCTTCGGTCCGAGCTTGAAGATCTCGAGCCCGCGGATGCCGACGCTGGCCGTGCCGACGACGCGGATGTTCGCCGGCTCTCCGGGTTTCGCGATGTCTTCCTCGATCGTGACCCTGGCAGCGAGATCGGGCTGCGGGTTCGATACGATCACGGCAAACTGCTGGAGCGCCGCGTTGCCCTGGCTGGTGACGGCGTTGTCGAGGTCGACCGGCCAGTACTCGCAGCCGATGTTCGACTTCTGTCGCGTCGCCTCCTCGCAGAGCTGCGTGCAGATCCCGCGACGGCAGGCGACGCCGCGATCGCCGTCGCACGTCTCGGTCGGCGTGCGCTTCTGCCCGTCGGGATCGCACTGCATGACGCTCGAGCCTTCGCACGTGAGCTCGCCCGGCAGGCACGGCGTGCACTTCAGGAATTGAGGCGCGCAGGCTTCCCCGCGCGCCCCGCAATCGTCGAGGACGACCGGCACGTTCTGCTCGCAACGGACGAGCGAGGCACCTCGGCACTCGACGACGCCCTCGGTGCAGACCTTCGTCAGGGGCTCGGTGAGATCCCGATACGCCGGATCGAAGCGGCACGAAGGTGTCGCCGCGAGAAGTGCCAGGACCGCGGCCGTGAGACCGCCGAGCTTGCGCCACATGTTCCGAGTGCCGCGTTTAGTACACGCCCCCGAGGCTGTCGAACGCGTAGGCGCTCCACGGCCCGGTGCTCAGCTGTCCGTAGCGGAGCCGCCCGTAATCGAACTGCTCGATACGTGCAACATACACGGTGGTCGAGATCGCGCCCGGAACGAGCCCGAGCGGATCGGGGCTGGCGATCGACGCGAGGTCCGGCACGTTGAACGATGTCTTGCCGCCTGGGGCCACGATCGTCCACGTGACGAGCCCGGCTCCGGAAGCGATCTGGGTGACCGACAGATCGACTGGCCCGGTCGCGCCGGAGAACTCGACGTGCTTTCCGTTCCAGACCCCCGCTCCCGGTTGCCCCAGCACGGGCACACCGAGAAACCCGCCGAGCGAGACGGGCGTGTTCGCATTCGTCGTGCGGATGCGACCTACGACGCTCGCTGGGAGTTGCTGATCGGGCCCCGTCGCCGCCACGCCTCCGACGACGTATTGCTCGCCGGCCATCGCGTGGTCGAGCGCAGGCACGCCGAGGAACGGCATCGTCGCGGGCGCTGGAAGCGTCGTCGAGCGCGTCCCCCGCGGGAGGATCGCGTACCCGGCGGCGCCGAGCGTCGTTGCGATCGAGCCGGTGAACCGATCCGGGCCGCGTGGGCCGGGAGCAGGAGGCTGCGCGCTGATCGTGACCTGATGATCGAAGAGCACGTCCATCTTCACGTCGACGCCCTGCACGCGCGACTGGGCAGGGACGGCAACGCCGCGTGCGACACCCATCGAATACGGGATGAACTTCGGCGGCGACTCGCTCCGGTCCTCGATGCCCGCGACGATGTACAGCGTCACGTTCCCGGGAAAGACGAGGATCGAGTAGCCGTACCCAGTCGAGCCTTCCGCATCGGGCGTGATCGCCGCGCTCGCCGGCGGGAGCTGGAACGTCTGGTTCGGCGACGACGCTGCCTCGAACACGTATGCCGCGCGACGCTCGGTAGGCTTGTTCGGAAGCGGAACCGTCGACCATCCGGCGCGCTCGAACTCACCGCCGCCGGGGAACACGAGCTGACCCTCGATGAAGCCGCCGTAGCGCTGTCGACCCGGGATCGAGGGCGGATCGCCGTCAGCGCAGGAGGGATCGAGCACCGGTGACAGATACGCCGTGACGGTGTCGACGGGGACGTCGACGAACGTGACGGGCTGATGGCACTTCGCGGCGACGGTGACGGTGACCTTGTCGTCGGTGATGCCGTCGATTTCGACGACGCCGCTCGCGCTCGTCTTCGCGATCTTTGCCGTCGCGGCGTCATCGCCGGCGATCGCGTACGCTGCCGGGATGGGCCCGCCCGTGAGCAGGTCGTACGCGAGCACCTTCACACGGCCCGAGAGCGCGCCGCCGGAGAGGCCTCCGCGGTAGCCGTCGGTCGAGTCCGAATAGGTGAACGCGTCGCGCGCCTGGATCGGCGGAGCATCGAGCGGCGTCACGACGACGTCCTTCGAGCCCGGCGTGCCGACGGGAGTGACGCACTCGAGCTTCGTCGGTGAGCTGACGACGACGTCCGTGCAATCGACGCCGCCGATCGTGACCTTCGTCCCGGCGCCCCAGCTCGTTCCGCTGCCCGTGATCGCGATCCGCGTTCCGCCGCTCGTCGCGCCGCTGTCGGGGACGACGACGAATGCGTCGTAGTAGAAGCCATTCTTCAGGACCCGCTCTTTCGCGGTCGCCTCGTCGCGGATCTTCACGTCGACGAAGCCAGGCGGTCCTGACGGCACCACGATCGCGGCGCGTGTCGGATCGCTCGCGAGGAGCGATCCGGGCTCGATTTCTACGCCGCCGATGAACACGCGGAGCTTCGACGAGAAGCCTCGCCCGTCGATCCGGGCGCGCGTGCCGCCGGAGAAGGGACCGTGCGACGGCGTGAGTCCGTCGATCGCGAACGGGTCACCGATGTCGGCGTCGGTCCGGACGAAGCCGGCGTCACCGGACAGATCGATCGAGCCGCCGGCGGCGTCCCCGTCGGGCAGGAGTGCCGGTCCCGTCCCGGAGAAACATGCCGCGACGAGGCCCAGGCCGAGCGGCCCGATGACCAACGAAAGAAGCCGGAGCTTGCTCGAAGCCACGCGTGAAGACTACGCGCGAAATCGCCCCGAGGCACGCGCGGAGCACGAGTGCCTCGAGGCGATTGGTGAAGCCGGGACGACGGCGAGCCGCCTCTTCCGAGGAGGGAGGAGGGAGGCGCGCGGCCGCTCACTCGAACGAGACCCGGACCGTCCAGGGGCGGACGTCGTTCGCGTTGCCTTGGCCGTTGCTCATGTCCCACTTCAGCGTGAACAGGTACGCCTGCCCCGGCTTGACCTTCGTCCTCGGGGCCTTGTCGCTGAACGACATGTTGAAGTTGTCCGTCCCGCCCTGGCCGTTGTCGCCGCCGTTCTTCGGGATCGTGACCGTATAGTTGACCTTACCCTTCGTCTCTTCGTGGTCGATGATCATGTCGGTCACGCCCTGGGGCGCGATGATCTTCAGGACATCGACGTCCTGCGAGCCGGTGAGCTCGCCGGTCATGCACTTCTCGAGCACGCTCGCCTGCGCTTCCGCGTTGTTCGGCTCCTTCTCCTTGCCGCACTCCGGCGGCTTCTCCGCAGGCGGCTGCTGCGGCTGCTTGACGACCGGCGGCGGTGACGCGGCGATGTTGTCGTCCGGCGTCTTCTCGCTCTTCTGCGGCTGAGGGGGAGGCTCCTTCGGGTCGCTGAGCGGGGGAACCTCCACGGAGTTGTTTTCTGGCGGCGGAGGGACTGTCGGAGACGAAGCAGAACACGCAACGATTCCAAGCCCCAACGCGGCACATGTATACTTGAGCGCAAACATGAATTTGCGCCGGCTGCACGGCCGGTTCCATGCGGACGCGGATCGTCGCGCGAGCATCGTCGTCGCGATGACGATGCTCCCGGATCGCCGACGTGCGCCTCGATCGTACGGAGCGATGGCGGTCGGGAGCGTCAGCCAGTAGCGAGCGCCCGAACCCCGCCGAGCGCGCGCCGCATGAGCTCGATGGCGACGGCTTTCCGCCCACGCGCTTGGCTCGACTTCGCACGTTGTGGCGCGACGGGGGGCACACTGCCGAGCATCGGCGGCGCCTCGATCGCTGGGCCCACGCATCCTGGACATCCGGACGCGCAGGGACAGCCCTCGACGAGGCGCAGCGCGCGTGCGAGCAGCAGATCGCGCTGCGCAAAGATGCGTTCGGCGAGGCCGATGCCGCCCGGCGTGTGCTCGTAGAGGAAGAGCGTCGGGCTGTACCCCGGCGCCGGGCCGCCGCGAACGCGCCGCGGGATGGGGACGGGCGCGTCTTCGTCGTCGCTCCCCATGGCTTCGGGATCGAGCGACGTATCGCCGAGCGTCGTCCCGAGATCGCGCGGGTCGCACATGAGCGCGAGCGTCGCGACGGTCTCGAGCGCGACGCCGACGCCGCGCAGGCCGTCGATCGCCGCAGCCCGTCCCTCGGGCATCTCCTGACAGACCTCCTCGGGGACGGTGAGCCAGAACGCCGTCGTGTGCATCTGCATCTCGGGCAGACGCACGTCGCCGTAGCCCGCATTCTCGTGCGTGTAGAACTTGATCTTCTTGTAGCCGACGACCTTCTCGACGACGGAGACTTCGCCCCATCCCGACGGCCACGACGTCGGCATGGGCCCGGCGCCGAACTCTTCGAGGACGTTCACCGTCGTGTACGTCATCGCGTCCGTCCAGTAGTCGGGCTTCACCTTGCGGACGAACGCCTTGTGGTTCTCGTAGTCGAACTTCTCGACCTGCCAGCATTCGCCGTCGTGCTGGTAGATCGCTTGTTCGTGCACCATCGTGTGCGCGCCGCGCCAGTCGATCTCGGCGAGCGTCTTGTCGTGCTCGGCGTCGATGATGACGACGTTGTCCCAGCCGATGCTGCGGAGCGAGACGTTGTTCGCGGGGTACGCGTCGGCGGCCCAGTGGAAGGTGCCCGCGTTCTCGTGCACGACCTTGTGCTGTTCGAGGAACTCGAGCGCCGAGCCCGTGCTCGCTTCGTCGAGCGTGCCGAACTTCTCACCGCGCTTGAATGGAAGCTCGAAGGCGGCGCACTTCAAGTGCTGGATCAGGATCTCGGGATTGTCCGGATCGACCCGGGCCTCCTCGACGGGCGCGCCGAGCAGATACGACGGCTCGCGCGCGAGGTACTGATCGAGCGGCGCGCTCGACGTGACGAGCACGCAGATGCTCCGGCCTTTGCGTCGCCCGGCACGGCCGAAGCGCTGCCACGTCGCCGCGACCGACCCCGGATATCCGGCGCAGACGACGGCATCGAGCGCACCGATGTCGATCCCGAGCTCGAGGGCGTTCGTCGCGACGACGCAGAGGATCTCTCCTTCGCGCAGCTTGCGCTCGATCTCGCGCCGTTGCTCCGGCAGGTAGCCGCCGCGATACCCCATGACCTTCGAGGCATCGACCTGCGGCGCGACCTTGTCACGCAGGTAGCGGAGCATCACCTCGACGTTGTTGCGCGACTGGCCGAAGACGATCGTTGGGACGCGGGCCTTCACGAGGTCGGTCGCGAGCATGACCGCCTGCTTCACGCAGCTCGCGCGGATGCCGAGCTCGGCGTTCACGACGGGCGGGTTGTAAAGGAAGACGCGCCGCTCTCCCTGCGGAGCGCCGCTCTCGGTGATCGCTGCGAGCGACGCATCGTCGAGCGAGAACATGCGCGCAGCGTGCTCGCTCGGATTGCCGATCGTCGCCGTTGCACCGACGAGCACCGGATTCGAGCCGTGGAAGCGCGCGACCCGCATCAGACGGCGGATCACGTTCGCGACGTGCGAGCCGAACACGCCCTTGTACGTGTGGAGCTCGTCGATGACGACGTATCGAAGGTTCTGGAACGTGCGGGCCCAGGCCGTGTGATGCGGGAGGATCCCGGCATGCAGCATGTCCGGGTTCGTGAGCACGATGCCGGACTGCTCGCGCGCGGCGCGACGTGCGTCGCCGGGCGTGTCGCCGTCGTAGACGACGGCGCCGCGGTTCAAACCGGCAGAGCGCATCAGCTCGCGCAGGCTCGACTCCTGGTCGCGGGCGAGCGCTTTCGTCGGATACACGTAGATGGCGCGCGCGTCGGGGTCTTCCAGCTGCGTGGCGAGGACCGGGAGGTGGAAGCAGTAGCTCTTGCCGCTGGCCGTGGGCGTCGCGACGACGACGCCGCGAGCTCCGCCCTTGATCGCGTCGAACGCGCGCGCCTGGTGCTCGTAGAGCTCCTCGACGCCGCGCCCGCGGAGCGCGAACGCGAGCTGCGTCGGCAGCGAAGAAGGGAAGGGCGCCATCCGCGCCGTCTTTCCCGGGACGGTCTCGTCCGCCATCACGCATGGGCGCACGATCCTGCTCTCGAGCCAGCCATCGAGGACGGCGTCGACGCCACGTGCTGACTCCCACGGCGCCGCAACGCTCTTGCTTCCGCGCTTGCTCATACTGCCGGCCTTTCCTCGTTCGAGCTGAACCTTTGCCGCTGAACATATAACCAGGTGAAGCGACGACCGACAAGGCCGAGTCGCGGGCCAAGGCCCGTGCTCCTCTTCGAGCGCGGCCTCTGGGTTCTCACTGGGTTCTCACTGGGCTCTCCCTGGTCTCCCTCTGGTCTCCCTCTGGGCCCCTTGCACGTGACAGGTCGCACGGGATTGAGTAGGGTTCGCGCTCCATTCTGGGCGTGAGGGCTCCGGTTTTTCGTTGTGGGCTCCGTCTTCGCGAAGGCGCCTGAGGCTGAACATCCGCGCAACATCGATGAACGAGAGCTCGAGCCAGAACCTTTCGCCCGACGAAGCCCCGAACACCGGACGTGACGCCGCCATCGACGCGGACGGTGCGACGTCCGGCGAGGCGCCTGCCGGCGCAACACCTGCCGGCGCAACACCTGCCGGCGCAACGGAGGCGGCGGCCCCCGTCGTCGAAGCGGAGCCGCCGATTGCGCCAGGTGTCGAGCGCCTCGGCCGTCCCATCGGGACCGCGAAGGCGATCCCGGAGACGATGCTCGGCCACCGTCCGTCGCCGCTCTTCCTTGCCGTCGTCTCGGTCGCCTCGCTCGTCGCGGATATCGGAACGAAGCTCTGGGCGGAGCAGAGGCTGGCCGATTATCCCGGCTACGTCACCGTCGTCGAGAATCACCTCATGTTCGTGCTCGCCAAGAACAAGGGCGGAGCATGGGGGCTTCTCCAGGGCGAGAGCGAGAACGTCCGTCGGCCGTTCTTCCTCCTCGTCTCGGTCGCGGCGATCGCGTTCATCGTCACGCTCTATCGGCGCCTCCAGCCGCGCCAGTACGCGCTGAAGTGGGGCTTGCCCCTCGTGCTCGGCGGCGCGCTCGGCAACGTCTTCGATCGCATCCGGTACGGCTACGTCATCGACTTCATCGATTACCGCGCCGACTGGATCAAGAAGGGCAACGAGCTCGTCGGGAAGTACTACCCGAAGCACGTCGTCACCGATCACTGGCCGACGTTCAACGTCGCCGACATCGCGATCTGCGTGGGCGTCGCGCTCATGGCGATCGACATGCTGACCGCGCGCCGCGGGAAGAAGCTCGTCCCGGCTGCGGATGTCCCGCTCGAGCCGGTGCTCGAGCCGGCCGGAGCGGCTCCGCTCGAAGCGAGCGCCGCGTCCGATGCAGCGACGCCCGCCGAGGACGCTGCCGCTGCAGGCGAGAGCTCGGCGCTCACGAGCGAAGGCGAGCCTGCTCCGGCTGGCGCGACCGACGTTCCGCCCGCGAAGCCGACGACCTGACGGCCTGGCGCGCGCGGCCAGGGGCACGCGCAGCTCCCGACGCGGATCAAATGCATCGAGGGCGAGCCGACTCGGTCGCCCTTCGATCCAGTCGCGGCGTCTCGGTCTGTCGGCGATCCACAAGGATCCGACAGCTCCCCCCGCACCCTCGGCGAATCGCGCGCTTGGCGTTGTCACGCCGATTGCTCGGTGCCCACGGGGGTCATGAGCAGCCAGCGTTCCAAGCCTCACGCACCCGTGGGAAACGAGAGCAGCGCCGCTCGCGCCGCTCGCACCGCGTCAGAGCTTTCCGGCGCGGAGGAGTCGCTCGGCGAGGTCTGCGCGTCGGACGCGACGGGAACGTTCCGCAAGTATGATCCCCTCGAGGTGACGGAAGGCGTTGTCCACGTCATCGTTCACCACGAGGTAATCGAAGAATCCGTAGTGCTCGATTTCGACATGCGCGACGGCGAAGCGCTTCCGTACCGCCTCTTCACTATCGCTCGCGCGACCGCGAAGGCGGCGTTCGAGCTCGATCATCGACGGCGGAAGGATGAACACCGAGACCGCGTCCGGGACCTTCGCCCTGATCTGGCGCGCCCCCTGGTAGTCGATGTCGAAGATGATCCCGCCGCAGTTCGGGTCCGCCTTGGCGCGCTCGATCTCGGCGAGCGATGTGCCGTAGCAGTTCTCGTGCACGTGCGCCCACTCGAGGAACGCTTCACGATCGACCAGCTCGTCGAACTGCTTGCGGTCGATGAAGTGATAGTCCTTGCCGTCCGTCTCGTTCGCACGTGGCTTGCGCGTCGTGTGCGAGACGCTGAAACGTAGCTCGGGGAACTTCGCGCGCAGCTTGCGCGTGAGGGTCGTCTTTCCGGCGCCGCTCGGGGACGAGAGGATGAGGAGCAGGAAGGGATCGCTCATCGACAGTCCTCGGTCCTCAGGCCTCAATTCTCAGTGAAAGACGCACGGCACGCATTCTAGACCAGATCGCTCGATGGCGGGCATCGAACCTCAGCCCCGCTCGTCGTTCGCATCTGCTCGCGTCTGCTCGCGACCGCAGCCGTTCGACTGCGGACCGACGACGGAAGACCAAGGACGGAAGACCGACGACGGAAGACCCAGACGAGGACGTCACTCGACATTCTGCACCTGCTCACGCATGCGCTCGATTTCCGCCTTCAGCTCGACGACCGCGTGCGCGATGCCGACATCCTGGCTCTTCGACCCGATCGTGTTCGCCTCCCTTGCCATTTCCTGCAAGAGGAAGTCGAGACGACGGCCGACGGACTCGGCGCTGAGGAGCAAGCTCTCGAAGTGAGCGCAGTGGCTCTCGAGGCGCGTGAGCTCCTCCGCGATGTCGATCCGGTCGGCGAAGAGCGCAATCTCCTGCTCGAGACGTCCCGGATCGACCTCGACATCGGACGCGGCGCGCAGGCGGTCGGCGCGCTCCTTGAGCCGCTTCTTGTACGCCTCGACGACGTGCGGCGCGCGCCCGGTGATCGCCTGCATCAAGCGCCGGATCGTCGCGAGCCTTCGCACTAGGTCGTCCGCGAGTGCGAGGCCTTCCCGGAGGCGCATCGCGTCGAGCGATTTCAGCGCGGCGTCGAATGCCGCAGTGAGGGTAACGTCGAGCGCCTCGCCCTCGCGCTCGATCGACGGGATGAAGAGGTCGGGCACCGAGCCGAGGAGCGAGAGCGGCACGTCGGCGTCGGGAGCGAGCTCGTCGCGCAGCTTCCGAAGCGCCGCGAACACGCTGCGCGCGCGGTCGTGATCGATCGTCATCGCGCCGAGCGCCGTACCGTCGAGGCGCACGCTGATGTCGAAGCGACCTCGGGTCAGGCGTTCGCGTGCGAGTGACTCGACCACGTTCGCGAGGTCCGGCAACTGGCTCGGCACGCGTACGCGCACGTCGAGAAAGCGGTGGTTGACCGCACGGATCTCCACGGTGACCTTGTCACCACGGGCGGGTGCGTCGTTGGTGCCGGCGAGCATCGCATCGCCGACGCCGAACCCGGTCATGCTTCGCACGGGCCCTCGAGCCTCGCGGTCACGACAATCCGCGCTTGCGCTTTACGGCCTCGAGCACGCGGGCATGTTCGATGTCCCACTGCGCGGTGCCTTCCTTGACGTGCCGCAGCTGCGCTCGAACCTCGGCTTCGAGCTCGGCATCGGCCGCCATGTAGCGCTTGAAGATGGGCGCCATCCTGCGACGAAGCTCGACGTCTTCGGCGAACACTTCGTCGACGTGAGTAGAGTGCAGGAGCATCTCGACGACCTGATCGAGGAGGTAGTCGAGTGCGTCATCACCGACCTTGATCCCATGGTGCTCCGCGACCTGCTGGCGGACGCGGCCGAACTCGCCCGTGCCGCGTCCTGTTCGCTGCAGGAGGTCGCGCGTCTTGTCGTCGACGACGCGCTCCGTATCGAGATAGCTCTTGAGCACCGCCTCGACGTCGGCCACGACTTCGCGCTGCGCGTCCGTCTCGATGTCCTTCGCCGTGACGAGCGACCGGACGACTTCCTGCGCGATGGGGCCGACCTTGGCGCCGTAGAGTCTCATTCAAGCGGACCGTACCGCAGCGCCGGTGAAAAGCGAAGGGACGACGCCTTCGCCAATACGGTATTCTGCCGTGGCGCTCCAACCCCCCGTCCGAGATTCGGGCCACAGATCTGGGCCGCAGATCCGGACGGCCAGATCTGGGCGCCGCTCGCCCATGACCGTCTGCCCCTTCTGCAACAAGGCCGTCCCCGATCCCCAGACGCCGTGCCGGAGCTGCGGCCGCCGGGCAGGTGATGCTCCGCCGGTCCCCGAGCTCGGCGGACGCAGCCTCGGGAGCGACGCCGGCTGGGACGATCCGTCCGACCTCGGCGGCGGTCTCGACCTCTCGCGCGGCGGGTCGATGGCCAGCCACGCTTCCGGACCGAGCGCGTATTCCGGCGGGGGGCTGTCCCTCGGCGACGACGACGACCCGTTCGCCGACGACGGGCCCCAAAACGCGCTCGAGCTGGATCTGCCGTCGTCGCACACCGCGAACGCTCCACGACAGGTCGCAGGCGCGCCCGTCCCGGCCGCTTCCCAGCCCGCGCCCGTTCCGCCGAGCTCGGTTCCGGACCTGGTCCTTCCGACGAAGCCCGCCGCGAAGGACCCGCCGTCCTCGCCCCAGCCGCGCGCGCCCCAGAGCGATCCGGCGCTTCACGCCGCCGGTCCGCCGAGCGATCCGGCCCTTCGCGCGCAGCATCCGCAGAGCAATCCGGCGCTGCGCGCTTCGCCGCCGGCGAGTGATCCCGCGCTCCATGCTCGGCCGCCGGCAAGCGATCCGGCGCTGCGCGCTTCGCCGCCGGCGAGCGATCCCGCGCTTCAGAGCCAGCCGCAGATCCACCAGGTCGCGCCGCCGCGACCCCAGGATCCGGCTGCACTGATCGCCCGCTATCCGGTCCCGCCGGAGAAGGTCTGGGAGGCGCCGGCTTACGCGCTCAAGGTCCTCTGGCGTCAGCTCGAGCTGCGCCAGGATCTCGCGACCCTGCGGAAGAGGCGCTCGCCCGACGTGCGCCTCTACGAGCGCGCGCTCCAGACGCACGATGAGAAGACGTTCGCGCTCGGCCTCGCGATCACGTGCGCCGGCCTCGCGTTCGCGACCTTCGTCTTCTTCTTGCCCGTGATCCTTCGCTTCCTCCGCGCACCGGACTGAAGCTGCTGCCCGGCCGGCAGGTCGCTCGTCAGCCTCGGGCAAGGCGTCCACGTCGGGCGGACCGCGACTCCGCGGCTCGCTCTGCGGACGAAGTACGGCTCAGCGCTGGCTTCGCGGCGGCCGTCGACGGCTCTCGCGCGGACGATCGGCGGCCACCTCGCGCTCGCGTTCGGGCGACGTCGGCGTCGCCACGCGCTGCGGTCGAGGGCTCATCGGCGGCGGCTCGTCCGTCCGTCGCGCCGGCAGCTTCAGCTCGCGCATGCCGAGCTGGAGGCGGCGCATGACCGCCTTCTTCTGGCGCTCCTTGTACTTTGCATGCGACGCCTCGCCTTGCTCGTTTGCGGCTTCGGTCTCGCGGTCGATGACCTGGAACTCGCAGATGACGAAGACCACCGGACCGAGCGCCCAGGCGGCTTGCGGCGCGCGCTCGAGGAGCTTGCGCGGCAGACGCACCGGCATGTCGACGACGTAGTGGATGACGCGATAGTTGTCGGCCGAGAAGACGTTGTCCGTCGGCGTGTAGTCCTCGTCCGCGCCGGCCTGCATCTCGCTCAGGAACTTCTTCAAGTGCTCGCTCTTCTGGGAGTAGCGCTTGAAGTGGAACATCGAGTTGATGCTCTGTCCGGGGATCACGTAGTTGAACGGGAACAGCCGCTTCGTCAGGTACTGCAGGATCGGGAAGATGTCGTCGCGCTCGCGAGCGACGATCCGGAACCGCAGCTTGTCGAAGATCTGCGCCGAGACGGCTTCGCGCTTCGATAAGAGCTTCGTGTAGAGCGAGTCCTTGTTCTTGCGGCCGCCGACGAACTCCGTGATCGGGAAGCCCTCGGCGAGCATGCTGCCGATCACGCGATAGACCTTCTCCTCGACGAGGTGGAAGATCTCCTGGTCGGACATCGGGAGCATGAAGAGGAGCTCGCGACCATCCAGGTGATGGATGATGTGCATGCACTTGAGGATCGTGCACGCACACGTCTGCCGGTGACCGCGGCCCGCGGCGAGCCAGAAGAGCTCCTCGATGCTCGCCTGCTCGACGGGCTTCGGGATCGGATACTCGAAGTGGCGCCTGAGGTAATTGATCGCCTCGGCCTTGATCGCGTTCATGCGGGCGCGATCCGCAGGCTCGTCCGGATGGAACTCCTGCGAGAAGATGAAGTCCCGGATCTCCTGCTCGTCCTGGAAGTTGAGGCGATGCCAGTCGATGACCGAATCGCCGCGGAGGACGAGCCGGACTGCCTCGAGATCGGCGAGGGTGAACTCGTCGAGCTGCTTGAGGCGGTCGCGTGTCGCCATCGAGTCGCGTTCCTTTCCGAGAGAGGGCCCTTACCTGGCGTCCTCATAGCGGACGAGGCGGCGGTCGTCGCGGCAAGATACGCGAAACGTCAGCAGATCAGGACGCTTTTCCGGAGCCCGTGATCGGAGGCGGCGGAGGCGGCGGCAGCGGGTTCGGCGACGGCGCGGGCTGGAAGGACGGCGCGGTCGTGCTCGTCGTCGTGGTCGACGGGGCCGGTGCGCTCCGCGCGGGCGGAGGTCGCGACGTCCCATGGCCCGTGCTGCTCGGGTGCGAGCGCCGCGGCGGCTCGCTGCGCGGCCCGGACGGCTGAGCTCCGCGGGAGCGGAATCCGGGGCTCTCGCACGCGCTCGAGAGCACGGCGAGCAGGCAGAACGAGAAGGAAAGAAGGTTACGGCGGGTCATCTTCGGGTTCGAGACTGCGAACCTCCGCCCTTCGACGTCGGCGCGAAGAACAGTCTCTCCCCCTGACGCGTATCAGGCCTTGTCGATCTGCGCGACGTCTGGCGTCGGCGTGGGACGCGCGTGCTGACGTCCGAGGGACAGAGTCCCCACGAAGATTGCGATGGTGACGGCGAGAACAGCAACGTGGCCCATGAGCGCGCCCGAACAACCGGCGATGGCAATGGGAGCGAGCGCTGCGATGTACCAGGGAGTGAGCTTCATTCCTTACTCTCCGAGGGGGCTTCGGGCTAGCTGCACCCTACATGTAAGGTAAGCTACGACAATCCTCGGGGCGGGCAAAACTTCTATCGGCACCGCCCTCGATGGATCAACGGAAAACGGCGTTGCCATTGCGCCACACCTTCGCACGACACGTTCCATGTTCGCTCCCAAGTGCTCTGAGCGACTTAGGAAAACGATTTTCAACATTTCGGCGTCTCGGCGCTGTCGCACATGTGGAAAACGTGCGTCGCGACGTCCGCAGCACGTGGGTGAGGGGACACGAGGCCCTCCCATGCGGCTCGCCGGACCCCGGCGGCCCGTTCCCGCCGCCGGTCCCGAGCGACAAGCGCGAGCGATCGAATGGACAGTGCTACTGCGACTTGTTTATCGTCGGCGCGTGCCGGTGCGGCGTCAGCCACGAGGCGAAGCGACGAGCGCGAGCGCGCTCCGCGTGATCGCGCTGGTCGCGCTCGCCGCGCTCTTCGGGGCGACCGGCTGCACCACGGTCGATCCGGGGCCGAACTTCGTGGTGCCTGACGAGCAGTTCGATGCCGATTTCTTCTTCTGCCGCGTCGAGCCCGAGCTCCTCGTGGTGAAGAAGTGCGGCTCGGGCGATCCGGCTCTGGGCGATGCGGCGAACGGTTGCCACTTCAATCCGAGCGCCGTGAGCGGCATGGCGATCCGGCCTCATGATCCCATCGACTGCAGCGGCGATCGCCCCACGAGCCGCGCGCTCCTCAATCCCGGCGGCGCGGCGCAAGGCAACCTGCAGGCGGTCACGCTCGTGATGAGCCGCGATGTGATGACCGCGCCGCTTTATCTCCGGCCCACCGGGCAGCACCACCCGCGCGCGATCTTCGGGCGCGACGATGCGTTCGTCGAGGTCCTTCGCCAGTGGGCGCAGCGATGAAGCGGCTCGCGCTCGTCCTCGCCCTTGCGCTCGGCGCTCCGGCGACGCTCGTCGCCAGCGAGACGGTCGCTCACGCCGAGGAGCCCGAGGCGTTTGCTCGCGTCGTCGTCGACTCCGCCGAGCTACGGAGCGGTCCGACCATCTCGTCGCGCGTGATCTACACCGCTCACCGCGGCGAGACGTTCGCCGTGGACGGCCGACTGGGCACGGGCTTCTGGTTGCGCGTCGTCTTGCCCGATGGTCGTATCGCGTACGGCGTCGGCGACGAGATGCAGGTGTTCGCCGTTCGACCGGGCGAGCCCGAGGCGCCTTCGCGGCCGGGGCTCTTCGCGACGCCGCCGCTCGAGGGAGCGAACGCGGGCTTTGCGATCCTCGGAGGCGTCCTCTCGATCCCCGTTCGCGATCAGTCCACACGCGCATTCGGATATCTCGAAGGCCGCCCTTCGATCGTCCTGCATCGCACGGTGACGCTCGACGGGTACATCGGCGATGCGCTCACCGCGGATGGCTCGCAGATCCTGTACGGCGGCGGGGTGACCGTGCACTTCGCGCCGAGCTGGGCGATCTGTCCGTTCCTCGGTATCGGCGGCGGCGGCCTGCACGTTCGCCCGAACGCGGACTCCTTCGTGCTGAAGCGCGAGGACCTCTACATGGCGCGTGCCGGCGGCGGCGTCTTGATGGCGCTCCGCGGTCGGATCCTCGTCCGCCTCGAGGTGACGAACCTGACGTTGTTCGATTCGGAGAGCCTGAAGAACGCGCAGACGTACGCGGGTGGGTTTGGGGTTTATTTCTAGGCTCCAGGCTCCAGGCTTCAGGCTCCAGGGAAGAGAAGCAGGAACGACACGAATGCGCGCGGGAGGAGACGAGGAAATGGACACACGCAAGGCGCTCTTGACGGGGCTCGTGTTCGTCGCGCTGGCGGTCCTCTCTGCGGGATGCGTGACCGTGAAGCCGACGCAGAGGTCCGTCCTCGCCGATCCGATCATGCAGTTCGAGGGTGATCCGCAGGCGAGCGCTCAGCTTCGGCACGCGATCGACAACCGTGAAGGTTCCTACGGCGGCGGCGGCGTCGCGGGCGGAGGATGCGGCTGCAACTGACCTCGCTCCTCCCGGTGCTCGTTGGTCGACGACGCCGTCGTTCCGTCCCCGCAGTGCTTGCGGGCACGGCAGCGCTCGTGCTCGCGACGGCGCTCGAGACGACGGCGCACGCCCAGGTGGTGCAGGTCGACACCGCGCACACGCTCTATCACGAGGCGCCGACGCGCACGAACATGACCGTGTACACGCCGGGCGTCGACGTCGCCGCGACGCCCGCCGAGTGGGTCACCGTTCGCGCGGGATACGAGGCCGACGTCGTCTCCGGCGCCAGCGTTGCGACGAAAGCGGGGCCGGCGTACCAGGCCGTGAACCCCGGCGTCGACGTCATCACCACGGCGAGCGTCCACGACCTCCGGCATTCGCCGCGCGGCGGCTTCACGCTGCGCAAGGGCGACGTCGCCTACACGGCCTCGTACACGTACGGAACGGAGAACGACTACCGCTCGCATTCGATCTTCATCGGTGCGCGCACGGACGCGTACGACCACAACACGCAGCTCGAGATCTCGTATGCGCGCAACTTCGACTCCGTGTGCGACCGCGTCCAGGCCGTGACCGACACGCCGCCGAGGTTCCGCGCGCTCGAGGATTCGAGCGGCTGCTTCAGCGGCAACCCGCTCCGGCGTCAGCGTAAGCTGTCGATCGACGGCTTCCAGGCGAGCTGGACGCAGGCGTGGACGCCGTCTTTCGCGACGCAGCTCGTCTACACGGCGCAGCTGCTCGATGGGTTCCAGTCGAACCCGTACCGCAGCATCATCGTTGCGCAGGGACTGAAGGCGCAGGAGCACCACCCCGACGTCCGCGCGCGCCAGGCGCTGGCGCTCCGGCTCAACTGGTACCTGCGGCCGATCAAGGTCGCGGTCCGGCTCACGGGCCGCGTGTACCGCGATACGTGGGACATCACGAGTGGCACCGGCGAGCTCGAGGCGGAGCGCTACCTCCTCGAGGGACTCCGCCTCGCCGCACGTGGTCGCTTCTACCGCCAGACGGGCGCGCTGTTCTGGAGTGACGACTACACGGGCGGCGACGAGCCGCTCGGACCGAAAGGGCAGTACTTCACCGGTGACCGCGAGTTGTCGCCGTTCTGGAGCCTCGGCCTCGGCGTCCGCCTCACGTACATGATCCATCCCACTCCGAAGCCGGAGGGCGGGACCACGCGCCTCGCGGGCATCTTCACGAACGCCAAGCTCGGCGCCTCCGCGGACGCGATGCAGTTCTCCTACGACGAGTACACGCTCGCGGGCATCCCGATCACGAACGCGCGTGCGTACATCGTCGGCGCGACCGCCGGCGCCGCGTTCTGATCGCGGCGCCGAGCGACTTCGACGTCGAAGCAAACCTGCTTCCTTGTCGGGGCAGAATGGATACTTCGACGTCGAAGAATCGCGGCTCAGGAGCGTGGGAGCTCGATGCCGAGGAGGCGGAGGATGCCTTGGATCGGGATCCACGCCATCTCGGGGTGACGGTGGAGCTCGGTGCGGAGCTCGGCGAAGGCCTTCTCGACGATCGCCGCCTCGAGGAGCGTTCCGAGCATCGGTGCGTTCGGGACGAAGACTGCGTCCTTTGCGGTGTCGAGATAGCCGCGGACGAAGGCGGCGGACGCCCAGCTCATCCAGATCCAACCCCACGGCTCGGCGCGGGCCTGGTCTTCTGGTCGGAGCGCTCGGAGCGACGTAGCGGCCGCGTAGTGGAACGAACGCACGACGCTGGCGACGTCGCGCATCGCGCCGCGCTTGCGCCGTCGCTCCGAGAGCCGACGGGCCTCGCGACCGGAGCCGACACCGACGATGACGAAGTCTTTGCCGGTGAAGAGGATCCGTCCGAGGTGGAGATCGCCGTGCGTGCGGATCTGCTTCGACTCGATGCGTTGCGTGAGGATCGGCTCGAACTTGGCGAGGATCTTGTCCTCGGCGTTCACGAGCGTCTGCGCCGGACCGCGCGCATTTGCGGGGAGCTCGGGGGCGGTGCGTCGGAGGCCCGCGAGGGTGCGGCCGACGAGGTTTCGAGCGCTCTGGTACTTCGAGCGCTGGTCCATCGTCGAATACGACGTCGGCGCGAACGCCGGATCTTCCGATGACGCGAGCACGCCGTGGAGGTCGGCCAGCTTCCGACCGAGCAGCAGCGCCCAGTCACGGTACGGGCCGATCGCGTCGCGGTGCTCGGCCGGCGGCTCGAGGAGCGACAGCTCGAGCAGCGAATGCGTCGGCATCGAAGGCGGCGCCACGTCGGCGGGGTGCGCGAGGACGCTCTCGTACATGCGGCCGAGCTCGCCGCGCGCGTGTTGCCATGCGGTGCCTTCGTTGGCGACGAGCTCCTCGAGGAAGGCGACGGTGGTCGGCTCCTCGCGGCCTGCTCGCCGCTCGACGTAGCCAAGGACCTTGGGCGTGATGCCCTCGAGCGGTGACTTCGCGCCCGGCTCCCTCGGCTGGAACAGCCTCGCAATTTCGAGCTCCGGAGCGGTCCCTTCCTCCATGCGGTAGAGGAGCTTCAGCACCGCCTCGTTGCCGAACGAGATGACCGACCCGACGCGGTCGCTGTCGATGACGCGCGCGTCGCGGAGCGCATCGGCGTCGACCGTCGATCCGGGGACGAGCCCTCCGGCGAGCTTGCCCGAGGAGGTCGGGAACGTGAGGCTGCCGACCGCCGCCTCGACGAGGCAGTGCGCTGCGCCTTCCGTCGTCGCTTCGACGAGCACGGCGTTGCGCGTCGGGGCAGCGGGAGACTCCTGGATGTGGAGATTGGCCACCACGGACGTGCCGGGAGGCGCCTCCGGAACGACGAGCAGCGGGAGCGCGAAGCTCTCCGGCTCGCCTTCGACGTACTCGACACGAACGAGTGCGTACGTGAGCGGCGTCTCACCGTGTGTCAGACGCGCAGTCTCGGTGATCTTCACGCTCGTGATCGGACCGTGCTCGAGGCCGCGCGTGTGGAGGAACGACGGCAGCGCGTCTTCGAGGAGCGTCCGCTCTTCACCGAAGAGCAGCGCGTCGATGCTCGTGCAGTTGAGGACGATGTCTCCGATGAGGCTGCGACGCTCCTCCGGCGCCTCGCGCGGCGCCTCGAGGCTGAACCAGTAGAAGTCGTGCCCGCCGAGGGTGAGCATGTACGGCAGTTCGCCGACCGACGGAAACTTCGTCCGTCCCATCAGCTCGACGGGCGTGGACCCCTTCATGCTCGACAGATCGAGCTCCACGAACTGCACGTGCCGCGACAGGTTCGCGACGACGAGGATCGTCTCGTCCTCGTAGCGCCGCACGAAGGCGAGCACGCGCGGGTTCGACGGGTGGAGGAACTCTACCGAGCCACGACCGAACGCGCGATAGCGCTTTCGCATCGCGATGAGCCGCTTCGTCCACCAGAGCAGCGAGTTCGAGTTCGACTGCTGCATTTCGACGTTGAGCGCCTCGTAGTGGTACTCGGGGTCGATGTTGACCGGGAGGATGAGGCGCTGCGGGTTGACCCGTGAGAAGCCGGCATTCCGGTCGGCGCTCCACTGCATCGGCGTGCGGACGCCGTTGCGGTCGCCGAGCCAGACGTTGTCGCCCATGCCGATCTCGTCGCCGTAATAGAGGACCGGCGTGCCCGGCATCGAGAAGAGGAGCCCATTCAAGAGCTCCATCTTCTTTCGGTCGTTGCCGACGAGCGGCGCGAGCCTTCTCCGGATACCGAGGTTGATCCTCATCCGGGACTCGTGCGCGTAGACCCGGTACATGTAGTCGCGCTCCTCGTCGGTCACCATCTCGAGCGTGAGCTCGTCGTGGTTGCGGAGGAACATCGCCCACTGACAAGACGGGTGGAGCTCCGGCGTCTGCTTCAGGATGTCGATGATGGGGAAGCGGTCCTCCATCTGAATCGACATGAACAGGCGCGGCATGATCGGGAAGTGGAAGTTCATGTGGCACTCGTCGCCGTTGCCGAAATAGGCGGCGGCGTCCTCGGGCCACTGATTCGCTTCCGCGAGGAGCATGCGGTTCGGGAACTTCGTGTCGATGTGCGCGCGCAGCTTCTTCAAGAAGGCGTGCGTCGCGGGGAGGTTCTCGCAGTTCGTTCCTTCGGCCTCGTACAGGTACGGCACCGCATCGAGACGGAGGCCGTCGACGCCGCGGGCGAGCCAGAAGTCGACCGTCTGCAGCATCGCCTCGTGCACGGCCGGGTTCTCGAAGTTGAGGTCCGGCTGGTGTGCGAAGAAACGGTGCCAGTAGTACGCCTTCGCGACCGGGTCCCACGCCCAGTTCGAGGGCTCGAAGTCGCGGAAGATGATACGCGCGTCCTTGTAGCGATCGGCGTTGTCGTTCCAGACGTAGAAGTCGCGCTCGGGCGAGCCCGGCGGAGCGCGTCGCGCGCGCTGGAACCACGGATGTTGATCCGAGGTGTGATTCATGACGAGCTCGGTGATCACGCGGATCCCGCGCTTGTGAGCCTCGCGCACGAACGCGTCGAAGTCCTCGATCGTCCCGACGTCCGAGTGGACATCGGTGTAGTCGGCGCAGTCGTATCCGTCGTCGCGCCCCGGGGACGGATAGTGGGGCAGGATCCAGACCGCCGTGACCCCGAGATCGGAGAGGTAATCGAGCTTGGTGGTCAGCCCCTGAAGGTCGCCGATCCCGTCGCCGTTCGAGTCGTAGAACGAGCGCGTGCGCACCTCGTAGATGATCGCGTCCTTGTACCAGAGCGGGTCGTCCGTCAGGCCGCGCGGCGGCCGGCTGGTCTTGAGAGCTCTCGTCATTTCGTCTCCATTGTTGCGGGCGCTCGTCCGTAGGTGCGCGCCAGGCAGACCAGGCGCTCCTCAGCCTCACGACCGAGCGCGCTCGCACGCACTCTCCACCGCCAGTTGCCTTCGGCAGTTCCTGGGCGGTTCATCCTTGCTTCGCTCCCGAGCCCGAGCACGTCCTGCATCGGGACGATGCACGTGCGGGCGACACTCGCCATCGCGAGGCGCATCAGCTCGAAGCTCGGATCGACGGCATCGCCGTGATCCCGTCCGATGTACGCGAGCGCGTGATGGCGCTCGGCGTCCGTCTCGTGGCGCGTACGTGAGCTCGTCGGTGTCCCACCCGGGTCGGTGAACCAACCGACGGACGTGTCGTTGTCGTGCGTGCCGGTGTAGACCACCGCGTTCTTCTCGTGGTTGTAGGGGAGGAACAAGGGCGCTTGCGGATCGGTGCCGAACGCGAACTGGACGAGCCGGATCCCGGGGAGACCGAGATCGCGCCGCAGCCGCGTCACCTTGGGCGTGACGGCGCCGAGGTCCTCGGCGATGAACGGCAGGGGCTCGCCCCTCTTCGCGCCGATCGCCTCGGCGACGGCATCGAAGAGCGCGCGTCCCGGGCCCTTGATCCACGTGCCGTTGACGGCAGTGGGCTCGTGAGCCGGGATCCGCCAGTACCTAGCGAACCCGATGAAGTGATCCAGTCGCACGATGTCGAATCGACGGAGCGCGGCCTGGAAGCGGTCGACCCACCAGCGGTAGCCGGACTTCGCGAGGACCTTCCAGCGGTAGAGCGGGTTGCCCCACCGCTGGCCGGTCGCGCTGAAATAGTCGGGCGGAACGCCGGCGATGTGCCTCGGCAGGCCTTCGCCGTCGAGGTCGAAGAGCTCGCGGTGCTGCCACACGTCCGCGCTGTCGTGCGCGACGAAGATGGGCAGATCACCGATCAGTCCGACTCCGCGGTCTTTGCAGTATGCATGAAACGAGCTCCACTGCTCGTCGAACGCCCACTGCGCCGTCTTCGCGAGCTCGATCTCCTCGGCGAGGTCCTTGCGGGCGCGCTCGAGGGCGTCGGGGTGCCGGTGACGCACGGCCTTCTCCCAGTGCCACCAAGCGCGGCCGTCGTGCGCTCGCTTGAGCGCGTCGAACAGCGCGAAGTCGTCGAGCCAGCTCGCCTCGCGCTCGCAGTACTCGTCGCGTCGCTCGAGCGCGCGCTCGTCGAGCTTCGCGAAGGCGCGCCGGAGATGCCGCCATCGGAACGCGGTCGCCGCCGGGTAGTCGACGTGATCGTCCGGGAGCTTCTCGCGGTCGACGTCGATGCCGAACGCATCGAGATCGATGAACAGCGGATTGCCGGCAAATGCCGAGAGCGCGGAGTACGGCGAGTCGCCGTAACCGATCGGTCCGACGGGAAGCATCTGCCACCAGCGCTGCCCCGCGCGCGCCAGGAAGTCCGCGAAGGAGCGGGCTTCCAGTCCCAGGTCACCGATCCCATGCGGCCCCGGGAGACTCGAGAGATGCAGGAGCACGCCGCTCGTTCGTTCGCGAAGCGCTTTCAAACTCACGGGCAAACGAACATCGCACTCGGCGCGTTCAGCCTCAAGGTGCGTTCGTACAAGAGCTCGCTTGCGACGCGATGCCGCGACAGCGAAGCGATCCGCTGACGCTGCTTACTCTTCGGCTTCGTTGCCGCGGAGGCCGTGCTTCTTGGCCATGTCGTGCAGGTGCTTGCGATCCATCTTCGCTTCGCGCGCTGCGGCCGAGATGTTGCCGGAGTGCCGGCCGAGGAGCCATTTGACGTAACGCTTCTCGAACTCGGCGTCGTACTTCGCGCGCGTCTCGCGGTAGCTCTTGTCGGGCTCGAAGTGGAACGCCGCGTCCGACGACGCATGCGCGGTCGGCAGCGTGACGACCCCGATCTCGGTCGAGCCGGTCGCCTGTGCCATGTAGATCGAGCGCTCGAGCACGTTGCGCAGCTCACGCACGTTGCCGGGCCACTCGTGTGCGGCGAGCGACTGCATCGTCTCGGGCGGAACGCTGAGGCCGTCTCCGCCCGCGGCCTTGAGCATGTGCTGCACGAGCATCGGGATGTCGTCGCGGCGCGCGCGCAGGGGAGGGACCGTCACGGGGACGACGGCGAGACGGAAGTAGAGGTCCTCGCGGAACTTGCCCGCGCCGACCTCGCGCTGGAGGTCACGCTTCGTCGCCGCGATGACGCGCACGTTCGTCGCGAGCGTCTTGTTGCCGCCCACGCGGCGGAACTCACGCGTCTCGAGAACGCGCAGGAGCTTGGGCTGGACGTCGAGCGGCAGCTCGCCGATCTCGTCGAGGAAGACCGTGCCGCCGTCGGCGAGCTCGAACGCGCCCTGACGCGTCGACACGGCGCCCGTGAACGCGCCGCGCTCGTGTCCGAACAGCTCGCTCTCGATGAGCGAATACGTGACCGCGCCGCAGTCGACGACGAGGAACGGCTTGTTCGCGCGGTTGCTCCCGCTCCAGATGGCGCGCGCGAGGACGTCCTTGCCCGTGCCGGTCTCGCCTTCGAGAAGGACGGTCGCGTCCGTCGGCGCGATGCGCTCGAGCACGCCGAAGATCGTGCGCATCGCGAGGCTCTGCCCGATCGCCGGACCGAAGCTGGTCTTGTCGCTCGGCAGCACCTCGACCTTCTGCACGGAAGGCCGGAACTGGATCTCGACCTCGCCGACCTTGAGCACGCTGCCCGGCTGGACCATCGCCTCGCGGATGCGCGTGCCGTCGATCTTGGTGCCGTTGGTGGAGTCGAGATCGCGCACGTGCAGGCCGTCCGGCGCGCGGACGATCTCGCAGTGATGCCGCGACACGGTGTCGTCCGTGAGCACGAGGTCGTTGTCGGCGGCCTTGCCGATCGTGAGTCGGCCTCCGACGACCTTGCTCGTTCCCTTGTGGGTCCCCGAGAGGACGAGCGCGAGGACGCCGGCCGGAGCGCCGATCATGCCGCCGGCCGCGCGCGTCGAGATCTCGTGCGCGGACGTCGCCCGAGGACGGGCCTGAGGCTGGCTCGCGGGACTCTTCGCGTCCTCGGAGCCTGCCGCCTTGCTGCGATCGGGAGAGTTTTCCTCGCTCACGGTTGCTCGAGCCCCACTTCCTGGCGGCGGTTCAAGGTTTTTCACGCGCGAGAGCGCTGGATACGTCGATCTGGGTGCTTCCGCCCCCGAGCGTAACCTGCCTTTGTACCGCTCGGCGACCGTCGATTGTGTCGAGGTCGATTTGGAGGCGGTATTCGCCGTTCGGCAGGTGGGGCTCGTGCGAGACGACCCGCGGCGCCGAGCCCTTCGGATAACTGAAATGCGCCTCGCGGACGGGGACGTCCTCGCCGTCCTTCGCGATGTACTGGAGCTCGACGTTCGTGACCTCTGGCGCCCCGGCGCCGAGAACGACGCGGACGTGCTGCTCCTGCGGGCCCTGCGTCCCGAGATAGAGCGCGACGAGCAGGCCGAAGACGAGGAAGGCGAGCCGAGCGATCGATCGCCGGCGCGGGCTCGTCGGCGGGAGGGCGCGCCTCTCTCTCGCTACGGGCTCGGCCGCTACGCTCGATGCGGCAGTGTCCTGTTCTTCCGCTCTGTCGACGTCGGGCGTCTTCGCGCTCTCGTCACTGGCCACGGAACGACCGGATGCGCGCGACGAGGCCCTGGACGATCTCGGGCGGCAGGTCGAACTTCGGCATCCGGCCCTTGCCGTCGACGATCGCTGCGGCGATCTCCTCGTCCTTGACCTTGGACTGCCACTCTTCGCGAGCGAGGTCCGCGGCCTTGAACATCGCCCCTTGCGGGCCGTCGCCCTTGCCCTGCGCGCCGTGGCAGGCGACGCACTGGTTTCGCCACGCGATCTCGACGAGGGCAGGCGTACCGCCGGCCTCGCCCCTCGCGCCTTGCTTCGCGTTCGGGGTGCCGCCCTGCTTCTCGCCATCGTGATCGGACGGCGTCCACTCTTTGAGCTCGGCCGAAGACGGCGGACGATCACAGCCGCCGCCAAGCGCGGCCAGGACGACCGCAGCGCCAAGCGTGAAAAGGCGAGTTGTCCAGCGGGAGCTCACGGTACTCCGGGCCTCATACCGCGGACCCCGCGAGGAAACCAACCTTGTCGCATAGGGGACCCGGCGCTAGGGTTCAGTCAAGAAAGGCGTGGACCGGCGTGCCGGCCGCGACCAGTGACATGTACAACGGCAACAGCGGTGTTCCCAAGAAGGTGACCGTCCCCGTTCTCCGCGCGCGCAAGAGCGGCGAGAAGATCGCGATGGTGACGGCGTACGACTTCACGATGGCTCGCCTCATCGACGAGGCCGGCGTGGACATGGTCCTCGTCGGTGACTCGCTCGGGATGGTGGTCCAGGGCCTGTCGACGACGATCCCGGTCACGCTCGACGAGATGGCATATCACTGCCGTGCGGTCGCGCGGGGCGTCGCCCGAGCTCATCTCGTCGGCGACCTGCCGTTCATGAGCTACCAGGTCTCGCCCGCACAAGCGGTCGAGAGCGCCGGGAAGCTGATGAAGGAAGGCGCGTGCGAGAGCGTGAAGCTCGAGGGCGGTCAGGAGATCGCCGAGCACGTCCACCGGATCGTGCGGGTTGGTATCCCGGTCGTCGGGCACGTCGGTCTGACGCCGCAGAGCGTTCACGCGCTCGGCGGCTTCAAGGTTCAGGGCCGCGGCGAGCAAGGCGCGGAGAAGGTGCTCGCCGATGCGATCGCGATCGAGCAGGCGGGCGCGTTCGCGATCGTGCTCGAAGCCGTCCCGCCGGATGTCGCCGCGCAGGTGACGGCCGCCGTGTCCGTCCCGACGATCGGCATCGGCGCCGGCGCGGGCTGCGATGGGCAGGTCCTCGTGTGCACCGATCTCCTCGGGCTCAGCCGCGGACATCAGCCGAAGTTCGCGAAGCGCTTCGCGAACCTCGGCGACGAGGCGGTCGACGCCGTCGGCGCCTACATCGCGCAGGTCCGCTCGGGCGCGTTCCCGGCGGCGGCGCAGAGCTACAAGCCGAACGCGCCGGCACGGGTGTCCCAGAGCGACGACGCCACGGCGCTCCGTCGCGATTTCGGGCTCGACCTCGAGGAGCTCGACACGCCGCTGCCGCTCGATCACTGGCACTGAGCACGGACGAGATCGATCGCGCGTGTCACCCGTTCGGGTGACGCGCGCGCGTGCGGCGTGATGCGCGCCCGGCGAATTCCTCATGCCCTCGGTCCGTCGATCCCTCTGCGATGGAGCGGAGTCGACGGCATGTGGGCCACCGGTCGCGAGCGTCACGCGTCGTTCGGTTCGTCCATCACCTGGTCTTCGATGCCTCGCGGGCGGGGCGTTCGTCCGAGATCGCCGCATGGTCGAACGCGTTCGCGAGCCTCGCGATCGGCGCGGGCGCATTTGCGCTCGCGCGTTCGTGGCCGATCGGGTTCGGCGCATTCGTGCTCGCGTTCGCCCTTCTGCGCGCGTCGCTCGCGCATCGGCTCACGGTCTGGATCGCAGCTTCGCTCGGCACGCTCGCCGTCGGGGCGCTCGGCGGTGGGCTCACGTGGCTCTTCGCTCACGTGATCGACATGCCGTCTGCGCCGTCGATCGCCGCGGTGCTCGGCGCGATCGGCTCGTCGCTCGCTCCCGCGTGGGCCTACGCCAACCTCGCGCAGCGCCGCGCAGACGACGTCCGCGATTCGCTGATCCATCCGGTGAGCGTGCCGCCGTCACGCAACTGAGCGCATCGCCATCCGCGGCACGAGCCATCGCGCTCGAAATCGAGGCGCGCCAGGGCCGTCCGAACGGGGATCAGGCGTCGTCGTGGATGCCGCCGGGGAGCTTGTCGCGGCCCTGCTTCGCGCGATCGTTCCACGTCTCGGACTTGCCGTTCGGGACCTCGACCATCGAGATGCATCCCGGCACGGGGCAGACGAGCTGACAGAGGTTGCAGCCGACGCATTCGGGCTCGTCGATCCACGGCACGCGGTCGCCCGCGATCGCGCCGATCGGGAGCGGCTTCGGCGCCTTCGCCGGGCCAGGCGCATGCGCGTGCGGAGGGCGCGGGCGATCCTCCGGGCCGGTGAAGATGCACTGGTGCGCGCCGTCGTGGCATGCCGTCACGCAGAGCTGGCAGCCGATGCACGTCTTCGCATCGATGCTGGCGACGAGCTTGTACGAGAGATCGAGATCGCCCCACTCCTTGTACGCCGGCGCGGCGCGGCCGCGGAGCTCGCTCACGCTCTTCATCCCGTGCGCGTCGAGGTACTCGGAGAGGCCTTCGATCATGTCTTCGACGATGCGGTAGCCGTAGTGCATGACGGCCGTGCAGACCTGGACGCTCGTCGACCCGAGCGCGATGAACTCGGCGGCGTCGCGCCAGTTGGCGATCCCACCGATGCCCGAGATCGGGATCATCCCCGGCTCGCGGGCGAGCGCGGCGACCATGTGGAGCGCGATCGGCTTGACCGCCGGCCCGCAGTAGCCGCCGTTGGTCGACGCGCTGCCGACGCGGGGCAGGGGAACCATTCGATCGAGATCGACGCCGACGATGCTCTTGATCGTGTTGATGAGCGCGATGCCGTCGGCTCCGCCCTTGACCGCCGCCAGCCCGGCCTCGACGATGTCGCCCGTGTTTGGCGTGAGCTTCACGAGGACGGGCGTCCTCGCGAACTCCTTCACCCAGCTCGTGATCTCCTGCAGCAGCTTCGGCTCCTGACCGACGCTCGAACCCATCCCGCGCTCGCACATGCCGTGCGGGCAGCCGAAGTTCAGCTCGAGCCCGTCGACGCCGGCATCCTCGACCTTCTGGATGAGGACCTTCCAGTCGTTCTTCGTCTCGGTCATCAGCGACGCGATGACGACGTTCTTCGGATACCGCTTCTTCACCTCGCGGATCTCGCGGAGGTTCACCTCGAGCGGGCGATCGGTGATGAGCTCGATGTTGTTGAGCCCCATCAGCTTGCGACCGTCGTAGTCGACGCCGCCGAAGCGGCTCGTCACGTTCATGATCGGGTCGCCGAGCGTCTTCCACACGGCGCCGCCCCAGCCCGCGTCGAACGCGCGCATGACCTGCTCGCCGCTGTTGGCCGGCGGGGCCGACGCGAGCCAGAAGGGGTTCGGGCTCTTGATGCCTGCGAATTCGATGCTGAGATCCGCCATTGGTCTTCTCCTCGAGCTCTCTTCCGCAGGTTTACTGACCGGCCCAGCGTGCCAGGAGCGCGCGCGCGGCGTTGCGGCCGTCGGCGACCGCGTTGACGACTTCCTTGCCGCCGTTGATGCAGTCGCCGCCGGCGAACACCTTCGGGTTGCCCGTCACGCACGTGGCCGTGTCCGCGACGACGATGCATCCGCGCCTGTCGAGCTCGACGTCCGGCAGCTCCTTCGCGATGTCGCGGAGCTTCGACTGGCCGATCGCGAGCGCGACCATGTCGCACGGCAAATCGTGCTCGGTCCCGGGGATCGGCTTCGCGTCGGCGTCCGTCTTCGCGACGCGGAGCGCCGTCAGCTTGTGGCTTGCGTCGCGAACGAACGCAACCGGCTGCACGTGTCCGACGAGGCGGACGCCTTCCTTGCGCGCGCCCGCCATCTCGTGCGCGTAGCCGCTCATCTCGGGGACGCCCCGACGATAGACCATCGCGACATCGGCCGCGCCGAGGAGCGCGCACTCGCGGGCGACGTCGATCGCCGTGTTGCCACCGCCGACGACGAGGACGCGCTTGCCGGCGACTTCTTCGCGGTGCGCCTTGCTCATCTCGAGCTTCATCCGCTCGATCCATTCGGTGGCGCCGAAGACGCCGGGCCCATCTTCACCCGCGATCCCGAGCTTCGAGTCCGCGCCGAGCCCGACACCGATGAAGACGGCGTCGTACGTCTCGAGCAGCTTCTTCGCCGAGATGCGCCCGGGGCCGTCGTCGTGGCCGACCTCGACGCCGGTCTGCACGTCGACGCCGAACCCCTCGACCCATTCGACCTCGTGGAGCGCGTCCTGCGCGTGGAGCTTGTAGGGCGCGATGCCGGTCGTGTTGAGGCCGCCCGAGTAGGCGCGCTTCTCGAAGACGACGGCCTCGTGGCCCTCGAGCGCGAGGTAGCCGGCGAAGGCGAGGGAAGCCGGCCCGCCCCCGACGCAGGCAACGCGCTTCTTCGGCATCCCGACGTTCACGTGCTTCGCGAGCACCGGAGGGCTCTCCGGACGCGTCGCGGTCTCGGTCGAGAAGCGCTGGAGGCGCCCGATCTGGATCGGTTCTCGGCCCCAGCCCGTGTACACGCACGAGCCCTGACAGAGCACCTCGACCGGGCACACGCGCGCGCAGGAGTAGCCGAGGAGGTTCTGCTCGAAGATCGTCCGCGCGCTGCCGCGAACGTTTCCGGACGCGATCTTCTTGATGAAGGTCGGGATGTCGATCTCCGTCGGACACGCTTTTATGCACGGCGCGTCGGCGCAGTAGAGGCAGCGGTCGGCCTCGGCCTTCGCCTCCGCGGGCGTGTAGAGAGGCTTCTTGTCCGCGAGGTCGTTCTCGAGCCGGTCTTGGGGGAGCTTTGCGAGCGTCATGGCGGCTTCCTCTTCAGGTTCGCGCGAACGCAGCGAAGGAGTCCCCGAGGATTCGTAGCGCCTCTTCGATCTCCGTTCGCGTCACGTTCAAGGCGGGGGCGATGCGGACGACGTTGCCGAAGAGACCGCCGCGACCGATGAGCAGCCCGCGCTTCTTCGTCTCCTCGAAGAGGCGCGAGGTGCTGACACCGTCGGGCGTGCGGTCCTTCACGGTTTCGTCCTTCACGAGCTCGATGGCCTGCATGAGGCCCTTGCCGCGGACATCGCCGATCACCTTCGGGAAGCGGCGCTTCAGCGCGTCGAGGCCTTCGCGAAGGAGCTTGCCCATGACGAGCGCGTTGTCGGCGAGCTTCTCCTCGACGATGACGTCGATCGTGGCGTTCGCCGCGGCCGTCGAGATGGGATTGCCGCCGAACGTGGCGATGTTGCCGGCCTTCCACGAGTCGGCGACGGGGACCGTGGCGAGGCAGGCGCCGATCGGAAGCCCGTTCGCGATCCCCTTCGCCATCGTCATGATGTCGGGCTCGACGCCGTCGTGATGCTCGATGCCCCACATCTTGCCGCCCGTGCGTCCAAAGCCGGTCTGGACCTCGTCGCAGATGAAGAGGCCGCCGTACTTCTTGACGATGTCGGTCGCGACCTTGAAGTAGCCGTCCGGTGCGACGATGAAGCCGCCGACGCCCTGGATCGGCTCGGCGAGGAAGCCGGCGATCTGACCTGTCGTCGTCGTCTGGATCAGCTCCTCGATGTCTTCGGCGCACTTGAGCCCGCAGTGCTCGGGCGTCGCGCCGAACGGGCAGCGATAGCAGTACGGTGAGTGCGCGTGCTTGATCGCGGCGATCTGCGTCGGGACCGCACGGTACTTCGAGTGGGCCGTGAGCGATTGCGCGAGCATCGAGCGGCCCGAGTAGCCGTGGCGGAGCGCGATGAGCTCCTGGCGCCCGGTCGCGACCTGCGCGAGGGCGACGGCGGTCTCGTCGGCCTCGGTGCCGCTCGCCGTGAAGAACGCCTTGCCGGCTTTGCCGATCTTGCCAGGAGCGAGATCGAGGAGCCGCTGCGCGAGCTCGACGATCCCGATCGTCGGATACAGCGTCGAGACGTGGCCGAGCCGATCGATCTGCGCGTGGAGCGCGGCGTTCACCTTCGGATGCGCCTGCCCGACGGACACGGTCAGGATCCCACCGAAGAAATCGAGGTATTCGCGCCCGTCGAGATCCTTCAGGCGCGTGCCTTTGCCCTCGTCGAGGCAGACGGGATCGTCGTAGTAGGTCCCGACGCTCGGGAAGAGCAGCTCCTTGTGCTTGCTCCGCAGCTCCGCGCTCGTCCACTTTCGATCGCCCATGGCAGCTCTCCCTCCGGCCCCTGCGTGCGCCGCTCTCGCGTGCGTGGGCTCGCGTGCCCCTCCGCGCGAGAAAGATGAGAGTCTCTCGCAACTTCAAAAGCTGTCAAGGTACATGAGCTCGAGAGAGCGCGCGGGCCTCAGAAGCGCATCGCCAGGCCGGCGGTGAGGATCGGCGTGTTGTCCTCGAACGCCGGCACATCGGCACGGAGGACGATCGCGCCGCCGAACTGGCTCGTGCGGAGGACGTCCAGACCCAGCTCGCCGAATACGACGAGGCCACCTCCGTCGAGATCGGCGGCATTCTTCCGCTCTGCATCGATGGACGCCAGCGCGATCCCCATCGTGGCGAACGGCGTCGTGTCCGACGATCCGAAGTGATGACGGACTCCGCCCGAAAGGGCGACGAGCTTCACATCGCCGCCCGTGCCGCGAAGGTCGCCGACGAACGACCACCGATCGGATCCGATCGAGAGGCCCGCGCTCACGCCAGCACCGGTGGCGACGGTCGGCCCGAGCACCGTTGCGCCGACCATTCCTAGCCAGGCGTGGACCTCACCAGACTTCTTCTTGTGCGTACGCGCCTCGCCGCCGACGACGTTGGTCACCGTAGTCGTCTCCGAGGGAGGGGTTCCTGCGCTCAGCGATTCGACGAGGCGCGGCGCTGCGACGGGGACCTCGTCGAGGCTCGACAAGACGAGCTGCCGCTCCGGTTGTCCGAGCGTGGCCAACGAGAGGACGATCTTCGATCCGAGCCGAGCTACCCGCACGCGGTAGAGCGGACCGGCCGGCAGCTTCTGCCGCACTTCGGCGCAAACGACGAGGGCGATCGCCGTGACGTCCTCCATCTCGACGCCTGCGTGGAGGTCGAGCGCGCAGTCAGCCGGGGGCGGAAGAGGGTCGGCCTCCGGCTCGGCGGCAAGCGCCGACGTGGAGACGAAGAGAAGTGAAGCGGCAATGACGGAAGCAACGACGGAGCGCATGAGCCGAGCATGGGAACGACCGGCTCGCCGGCCAAATGACACCGGCTGAAGCCCGGCTCATCCTCTCCAGCGCTCGACAGGTCGCGCCTCGGCGTCCCGAAGGACGTCGTTGGCGTGCTCGGCCGAATCCATGCAACACGTGGAGATCGCTGCGAGGAAAACACCGAGTTCATGGCCGCCACGGAGAGCTTCGGTCGATTCCCGTACGGCTGCGCTCGAGAGCTCGACGGTCGAGCGGAATGTGGGACAATGGCGGCCTACGCCCTCCGAGCCTCCCGCTCGAGCGCGTTCCCTCTCACCCGCGAGATCGCCATGCCCCAGAACGAGCTTCCCACGATTGGTCATTGGATCGACGGTCAGAACGTCCTCGGCGCGCATCGCTCGCAGGAGGTCTTCAATCCCGCGACCGGCGTTGCCGAGAAGCGTGTGCTCCTTGCGGACAAGGCGACGGTGCAGGCGGCGATCGCGTCGGCTGAAAAGGCCTACCCGGCGTGGCGCGCGACGCCGCCGCTGAAGCGCGCGCGCGTGATGAGCAAGCTGAAGAACCTGCTCGAGCAGAACGCAGAGAAGATCGTCTCGCTCCTGACGAGCGAGCACGGCAAGGTCTCGAGCGACGCGATGGGCGAGGTCCAGCGCGGGATCGAGAACGTCGAATACGCCTCCTACGCGACCGAGCTCCTCAAAGGGGAGCACTCGCGCAACGTGGGCCCCGGCATCGACTCGTGGACCGAGCTCCAGCCGCTCGGCGTCACGGCGGGAATCACGCCGTTCAACTTCCCCGCGATGGTGCCGCTCTGGATGTGGCCGATGGCGGTCGTCTGCGGGAACACGTTCGTCCTCAAGCCGTCCGAGCGGGACCCGTCGAGCGCGCTGTTCATCTCGCAGCTCGCGGTCGAGGCCGGCCTGCCGCCTGGCGTCCTCAACGTCGTGAACGGCGACAAGGAGGCCGTCGACGCGCTCCTCGACGATCGCCGCGTCCAGGCCCTCAGCTTCGTCGGGTCGACGCCGATTGCAGAATACATCTACTCGCGCGGCTGCGCGAGCGGCAAGCGTGTGCAGGCGCTCGGCGGCGCCAAGAACCACGCGGTCGTCATGCCCGACGCGGACATCGACAACGCGGTGAGCGCGCTCATGGGCGCGGCCTATGGCTCGTGCGGCGAGCGCTGCATGGCGATCCCGATCGTCGTCGCCGTCGGCGACGCTACGGCGGACGCCATCGTCGCGGGCCTGAAGGCCGAGATCGCGAAGATGAAGGTCGGCCCCGGCACCGACGCCCGCAACGACATGGGCCCGCTCGTCACGAAGCCGCATTTCGAGAAGGTGAGGGGCTACGTCGAGCAGGGCGTGAAGGAAGGCGCCACCCTCGTCGTCGACGGGCGAGGCGTGAAGGTCCCCGGCCACGAGAACGGCTACTTCCTCGGCGCGTGCCTCTTCGATCACGTGAAGCCCGAGATGGTCATCTACCGCGAGGAGATCTTCGGACCGGTGCTCGGCGTCGTCCGAGTCAAGACGCTCGAGGAGGCGATGCGCCTCATCAACGAGCACGAGTTCGGCAACGGGACGTGCATCTTCACGCGCGACGGCGAGGCGGCGCGGTACTTCTCGGATCACATCCTCGTCGGCATGGTCGGCGTGAACGTGCCGTTGCCGGTCCCCGTCGCATACCACTCGTTCGGCGGGTGGAAGCGCTCGCTCTTCGGCGATCTACACGCCTACGGCCCCGACGCCGTCCGGTTCTACACGAAGCGAAAGTCGATCACGCAGCGCTGGCCGTCTGCGGGCGTGCGTGAAGGGGCCGTGTTCTCGTTCCCTTCGACCAAGTAGGAACGAGCGACGCGCGTGCGTGACCGAGACCGCGGCTGTTCGGCAGGCGGGCGCTTCCGGCCTCGGTCGTGTCGAGCCGTGATCGCGCCCGCGACCGCAGCTCCGTCGCTGGTCTCGGTCAACGCATCGACGAGATCGAGAGCAGCTCCTTCGTGACGCCGATCGTCTGCTCGTAGGCCGTGCGTGCGAGCGTCAGCTCGGTGAGGTGCGCTGCGGGGTCGCCCTCGATGTCCGAGGCGAGGCCTTCGACGACCGCCGTCTTGGTCGTCATCAGCACGTCGAGCGCGCTCTGGAACCGCTCGGCGCCGAAGCCGGCTTCGACCTGGGCTTTCACGAGCTGGGCGTGGCCGTCGGGCAAGGCCCCGAGCGCGGCGCGAATGGCGGTCTCGTCGTTCGCGTCGAGCGCCTTGGCGAGGGCATCGAGATCGGCGAAGAGGTCGCGCCCACCGGCGGTGGTGAACGTCTTCGCGCCGCTGACGTTGGCCGGAGGAGCGACGCCGTCGAGCACCGGCACCCGGATGACCTGGTCGTTGCCGGCGAACGCGCCCGTCGCGGGATCGAACGGCATCGTGTCGGTGCGTGTCCCGCCGAACAGGTACCGATCGCCGTAGCGGGTATTGGCGATCGACATGAGCTCGCTCCGCATCGTCCGCACGTCCTCGGCGAGGAGCTTGCGCGCGTTGCCGTCCGTGGTCGCGTTCGCGCCGTTGACGGCGGCAGCCTGCGCCCGGGACATGATGTCGATCGCAGCGTCGAGCGAGCTCTGTACGACCTGGAGCTCGTTCGCGGCGCGGGTCGCGTTCTTGGAGTGCTCTTCGAGCATCGCAAGCGTGTGGTCGCGGCGGATCTTCGACGCGTACGCTGCAGGATCGTCCGACGGCTTCTGCACGCGCATCCCGCTGCTCGCAACGCGCGCCGCCCGATCGAGGCGTGTCGCGGCGCGGTTCTGGGCGGTCATGATCGCATCGATGCGCGAACGCTCCGTGACACGAATGGCGGCCATCGATGTCTCTCCGTTGGATTGCTCAGAAGGACTTCAGGAGGCCGTCGAGCAGCTCGTCGGCGATGCGGAGGACGCGCGACGAGGCTTCGAACGCGCGCTGATAGCGGGTCAGGTCGACCATCTCCTCGTCGATCGACACGCCGCTCGCTCCGTCGGAGAGCGATTGGGCCACCGCCAAGGTGTTGGTCCGGAGCTCGGCGTCCCCGTCGGCCGACGCTTTGCGGAAGCCCACGTCGGTGGCGATGGCGGCGAACCGATCGACGAGGGTGGCGCCGCCGAACGCGGGCGTCTGCGCGAGCCCGCCGAGGGTGAGGACGGTCGCGTTGCCGCCCGGGAGATCGCCGGCGCTCCCCGCCGCAGCGACGCGATCGGGGCGGCCGACGAGGTCGGGATTGAGCGCCATGCTCGCCGCGGCGCCATCCTTCGACGCCGGTGGCGTGAAGAGAGGACGTCCGGTCGCGCCGTCGAGCCCGAATCCGGTCGCGTGGACGGCGTTGAACGCGTTGGCGACGTCGAAGGCGAAGGCGTCGACGTCGCCGCGGAGCTTGGCGAGATCGACGTCGCGCGCCTCGCGAAGGCCGCCGAGCGTGCCCTCGCTCACTCGCGAGGTGATCTCGGTCTGGACCGCGCCGGTGACGTGGAAGCGCATCGAGCCCGCCTGCGGGTCGAGGTCGATCGAGAGCGCCGCGGCCCGGTCTCCCTCGACGAGGGCCGTGCCGGCGGCGAACAGCGTCACGCGTCCCGTCTGGTCCTCGATCGCGCGGACGCCGATCCGCTCGCCGACGGCCTGGATGGCGACGTCGCGCTGGTCGCGGAGGGCCGAAGCGTCGCCGCCTGTGCCCACGGCGGTCGCGATCTGCCGGTTCAGGTCGGCGATGTGCGCGAGCTTCGTGTTCAGATCGGTGACGACATCCCGCGCCTGGCCGAGGAGCTCGTCCGATTTCGCGCCGAGGCTGGCCTGGGTGCTCGACAGCTTTTCGGCGAGGTTCTGCGCCCGCGCGAGCACGTCGGCGCGGAGGGACGGATCGGTCGGGAACCCCGCCAGCGCGGTGAACGCCTTTGCCATCGCGGTCGCGGCGTCGCCGATCGAACCGCTCGGCGGCACGAGCCGCGACTCGATGTCGGCGAGCGCGCTCGACCTCGAGCTCGCTGCACCGAGCTTCGCCTGTTCCATCACGACGTGGGCGAACGAGAAGCGATCGAACGAACGTTCGACCCGCGCGAAGCGCACGCCGCCGCCGGAGGATGCCGTCTCGAGGAGCGCCGTCCGCTTCGCATACCCGGGTGTGGCGACGTTCGCGACGTTCGAGCTCGTCGTCGTCAGGGCGGCCGTCTGGGCAAGAATGCCGTCACGGGCGATGCCGAGGACGCCGAAGAGCCCCATGGTCAGAGCCTCGCCGAGAGCCGCGCCGGTCGTGCGGCAGGTCCGCGGCACTGCTCGATCGCGTCGTGGACGAGGCCGCGAGCGTGGACGAGCAGGATGAGATTGCGCTTGAGGTCTTCTCGCAGCTCACCGATCGCGCGGACCAGCGCGTCGCGCGCGGGACCGCTCGGTGCGGAGCGCACCGTCTCGAGCAGCTCCGTCTTTGTGGCGTTTGCGCGAGTGACCGCCGCGATGTCGAGCCGGCGGATCGCCTCGCGCTCTTCGGCGAGGGCGCCGCGCAGCGCTTGGATTAGCTCGGTCGCGGAGGTCATGGCGCGTCCTCGCCGACCAGGCGCGCGGCGATGGCGTGCGCGTCGACGACGAACGATCCGTCGCGGATCCGGGCCTTGAGCTCGTCGAGCCGTGCGGTTCCGAGCGCGAGCTCCTGCGCCCGGTCGGAGACCCGGACGTCGAGCACGCTCGCGCTCGTCTTCGCGCCGGCGGGTCGCGCCGCGGAGGCGCGCCCCTCGACGCTCCGCGCCTTGCCGGCCTCGCGTGCCGCGCTGCTCTCCGCGGGGGAGGGGGCGAGTCTCTGGTACCGATCGCTGATCCGCATGGCCTATCGCTCCGCACTCTGAGGAACGGCTCGCTTGGTGAAACCTTGAGGACGGGGACTCACTTTTTCTCCGGAGGCGGCGCCGCGCTGCGCGAGAGCGCTGCCTCGATCGCTCGGCCCATCCCGAGCCCACCTGCTGCGCCGATGGAGGTGGCGAGCGCCTCGACCGCCATGTCCGCGTAGCCGCCGCCCTTTCCGGCGACGTGGGCATGGTCGAGCATCTGGCGGAGGAGGATCGCCTCGAAGTCGCGCGCGACCTTGCCGACCTCGTCCTTTTCCGACCGCTTCGCCGTGGCGCCTTCCGGGCTCGGCGCGGCGATCGTCGGCGGTGCGGGAGGCGCGGCGATCTTCATTGAACGACGAGCTCCGCCTCGAGCGCACCGGCGGCGCGGAGGGCCGAGAGGACGCCGGTGAGCTCGCGCGGCGAAAGGCCGAGCGAGCCCAGCGCGGTCGCGACGTCGCTCAGCGTCGGGGCGCCGGGGGCGTAGATGACGTCCTTCTTCGCGTCCTCGACCTTCACGTCCGATCGCTGGAGGATCGCGGTGCTGCCCGCGCCGAACGGAGCGCCCGGCTGGGACGCGACCGGCGTCTCCTTCACCACGACCGTGAGATTGCCGTGGACGACCGCGGCCGGAGCGAGGCGGACGTCGCCGCCGGCGACGATGGTGCCGGTGCGCTCGTTGATGACGACGCGGGCACGGCGAACCGGGGTGACCTCGAGCTCCTCGAGCGCAGCCATCAGCTCGACCGGTCGCGTCTCGTAGCCGGCCGGCACGGCGACCCTGACCGCGCCGCCGTCGAGCGCCTTCGCGGCGGCGGGGAACTTCTGGTTGACCGCCTCCGCGATCCGCGAGGCGACGGTGAACCCTGGGGTCCGGAGCTCGAGGCGGAGGGCACCTCCCTCGACGATGTTCGCGGTCACCTCGCGCTCGACGATCGCGCCCTCGGGGATCCGGCCGGCGGTGAGCGTCCCCTGGCGGGTGTTCGAGCCGCTCGCGCCGCGCGCATCGAAGCCGCCGAGGAGCATGCTGCCCTGCGCGACGGCATAAGTCTTCTGGTCGCCGCCCTTCAGCATGGTCTGCACGAGCGTGCCGCCGGCGAGCGACTTCGCGTTGCCCACCGACGACACCGTGATGTCGATCTTCGTCCCCGGCTTCGCGAACGCGGGGAGCTGCGCGGTGACGATGACCGCCGCGACGTTGCGCAGACGGATCTGCGGCGAGTCGACCTGCACGCCGAGGCGGCGCAGCATCGATAGCACCGACTGCGAGGTGAACGGCACGCTCACGTCGTCGCCCGTGCCGGACAGGCCGGTGACGAGGCCATAGCCGACGAGCTGGTTCTCGCGCGCACCGGCCGGATCCGCGAGATCGCGCAGCCGCTCGGCCCTTGCCTCCGCCGGGCGGCCGACCACGAGGACGACGGCCAGGAGTGGCAGCGCGAGACGGAAGACGCGCGCGAGGCGATGAATCATCGATCGATTCTGCATGGGGTTCAGAATGGGTTGAGCGTCTCGACGAGCCGCGCGAGCCAGCCTTTTCGCTGCTGATCGGCGATGTCGCCGCGGCCGGTGAACTCGATCTGCGCGTCGGCGATGCGGGACGACGCGATCGTGTCATCCTTCGAGATGTCGACGCGGCGGACGAGGCCGGAGATGTAGAGGTGGTACTCCTCGTTGTTGATCAGGACGACCTTCGTCCCCTCGATGAAGAGATCGCCGTTCGGCATCTCGCGGCCGACGCGGACGGCGATGCTCCCGGTGAGCTCGCCGTTGCGGGCAGTGTCGCCGGCGCCGGCGAACCCGCTCTTCGACGCGAACTCGATCAGCTTCGCCGGGTCGATGTCGGGATAGGCCTTCTTGAGCGCCGGGACGATCCCGAGCAGCGCGCTTGCTCCGCTCGTGCCGGAGCTCTCCTGGCTCAGGTTCGTCGTCGAGGCGCCCTTCGCGTTCGACTGCTCGTCGATCTTCACGACGACGAAGTCGCCGACGCGCACGGCGCGCGTGTCTTCGAGCCAGCCGCCGTTCGCCTCGCTGAAGAGCGAGCCGTTCGACGGTCGCGCGGACTCGGCCTGCTGCGCGTACGCGCCGGGCTCGTAGGAGCGATGACGCGGGGTGAACGGTGCGACGTGCCGTGGGCCGCACCCGCCGAGGATGCTGGCGAGGCCGAGCGCGAGGACGACGGCGATGGCGGACGATCGATGCTGCATGAACATGGGCGCTCTCATTCCTCCACGGCGAGCGCGTGGTCGCGGTCGAGGGCACGGGCGCGGACGACGCGCCCCGACGGGCGGAGGGTGACCGGAAAGACGCCGCCGATGTCGGCGTCGGTCGCGGCGACGCCGCTGACGGTGATCTCGACGAGCCCGCGGCGCACGATGAGCGCGACGGAGGCGCCCCGCGCGATGTCCGGGACGGCTGCTTCGGGCGGGAGATGGATCTCGATCGGCGTGATCGACTTCGCGAGGACCGCGTCGCTCTCGCCGAGGAAGGTGACCACCGCGCCGAGCGTGACGGAGCCGGCGCGTCGCGGGAGCGCCGGAAGATCGACGGTGACCCGCGCGAGCTCGCTCGGGATCTCGATCGGCGCCGCGCGGACCGCCGTCACGGCGGCGTTCTTCGGCAGCTTGGTCGCGGCGAGCGTCTTCGTGATCGCGGCCGAGACCTCGTCGGCCGAGAGGCGGCGCGTCTTGCGGACCACCCGCACCGATGCCGGGAGGCGCTTCGTGGCGAGGACGGCCTTCGGCGGTGCGCTCACGGGAGCGGCCTCCGCCGACGACGCGAGCGGCAGCGCGAGGAGAAGGACGAGGACGAGGGCGGGCTTCATCAGCGGACCTGCGTTGCGTTGCGGAGCATCTCGTCGGCTGCAGAGATGACCTTCGAGTTGATCTCGTAGGCCCGCTGCGTGCGGATGAGGTTCACCATCTCCGTCACCATCTCGACGTTCGAGCCTTCGACGGCGCCCTGAAGGATCGTGCCTCGGCCGTCGACGCCGGGCGCGCCGCTGACCGGCTCACCGCTCGCGTTGGTCGCGGTGAACAGGTTGTGCCCCGCGGCCGCGAGACCGCTCGGGTTCGGAAACGTGACGAGCTGGAGCTGTCCGAGCTGCGTCGGCTGCCGCTGGCCAGCGGTGGTCGCGCTGATCGTCCCGTCCGACGCGATCGTGATCGCCGTCGCGTCCGCCGGTACGGTGATCGGCGGCTCGACGGCGAGCCCGTCGGTCGTGCAGAGTCGGCCCTGCGCGTCCACCTTCAAGTTGCCGGCGCGCGAGTAGGCGATCTCGCCGGACGAGCGCGTCACGGAGAGGAAGCCGCTTCCCTCGATCGCAATGTCGAGCGGATTGCCCGTCTGCTGGATCGTCCCCTGCGCGAACGCGCGTGAGGTGGTGACGACGCGGACGCCCGAGCCGAGCTGCGTCCCCGCCGGGGCGGCGCCGCCCGCGGCGTTCGGCGTCGCTGCGCGGACCGTCTGATAGAGCAGGTCCTCGAACTCGGCGTCCTGGCGCTTGTAGCCGGTGGTGTTCGCGTTCGCGAGGTTGTTCGCGATGGTATCGAGCTTGGTCTCCTGGGCGACCATCCCGGTAGCGGCCACGTTGAGCGATCGGAACATGATGTCGAGGTCCTCTCGTTCCCTGGTCTTGCGAGCGCGGTGCCAGCGCTTTCTCTGCGGATCCGCACCGGGCGCCGTCGGCCGGCCGACGGAGCGTCATCGCGCCGTCAGGCGTCG
>JAEXCN010000005.1 GCA_023402175.1 Pseudomonadota bacterium
CGCTCGGAGCGCCAGCGCCGATGCTCGGCGTCGGTCCGCTCGCCGGAGGCGGCGCGGCCGGCGGCGGTGCGCCAGGACCCGGACCAGGCATGCCCGGCACCGGCGCGCCCTGGTTCATCATCAGCATCGTCCCCTTGAACTTCGGCGCGGCGCTCTTCATCGAGAACCCGCACTTCGTGCAGGTCTGAGCGGCTTCCGGATTTTGAGTCCCACAGTTCGGACAGAACACAGAGAACCTCCGCAGATGCCGATGCGAGCTTTGCGCGCGTCACGCGCATGAAATGACGAGCCGAATCGGAATCGGCAGCATAGCGGCACGCTCTCGCCGAGTTAAGGCCAAACAGCGGAGCCATCGATCGACGAGCTCGCTTCCGACGCTCGACCATGGCATTCCCTCGCGCGCCCTTGATCGAACCGATCCGTGACGATGCTCGACGTGATCGGCGCGTGCGGCTGACCCTCGTGGAGGCGCATCCGAAGCGGCGCCCGGCCGACCGTTCGACGTGATGCCCAACGTGAGGCCCAAGGTGATGCCCAAGGTGATGCCCAAGGTGATGCACAGATAAGGGACTACGATTCCGAGAGGTCCCTTGACATGCGAGCACCTATGGCCCTAGCGTGCGCGCCGCGAAAACCCTGTTTTTCTTGGCTCTTCCTCAACATCCCCCGCTCGGCATGCGGCCGAGCAATCCGTCGAGAGCCATCGAGGTCGTCCACCACGCTGGACACGTCCACTTCGCTGCCTGAAAGCGCGCCATTCAATGCCTTTCGCACTCAGTCCCGAACGCGATCGCGAGCTCGCCGAGATCCTCACCCGCTATCCGACGAAGATGGCCGCGTGCATTCCTGCGCTCCATCTCTGCCAGGAACAGCACGGGTACATCGATGACGACGTCATCACGTGGGTCGCGAACCGGCTCGACCTCCCGCCGGCGCACGTGAAGGGCGTCGTCACGTTCTACACGCTGTTCAACCAGCACAAGGTCGGCAAGCACCAGCTCTGGGTCTGCCGCACCCTGCCCTGCGCGCTCCGCGGTGCGGGCGCCGTCCTCGAGCACTGCGAGAAGCGGCTCGGGATCAAGCCGGGCGAGACGACGCCGGACGGAAAGATCACGCTCCGCACGGCCGAGTGCCTCGCGAGCTGTGGCACCGCCCCGATGATCCAGGTCGACAAGGACTACTACGAGAACCTCACGCCGGCCGAGCTCGACAAGATCCTCGAACGCCTGCAGAGAAGCTGATGCTGAAGCAGACCAACTACCTCACGAAGGTGTACGGGCTCGCCGAGGGCTGGACGCTCGCGGTCTACGAGCGCGAAGCCAAGGGCTACCAGGCAGCGCGCCGGGTGCTGACGACGATGTCGCCCGCCGACGTCGTCACCGAGGCGAAGAAGGCGAACATCCGCGGACGCGGCGGCGCCGGCTTCCCCATGGGCGTCAAGTGGAGCTTCATGAAGCCCCACCCGACGAAGCCCTCGTACCTCGTCATCAACGCCGACGAGGGCGAGCCGGGGACGCACAAGGACCGCACGATCATGGAGCTCAACCCGCATGCGGTCATCGAGGGCTGCATCATCGGGTGCTACGCGATCGGCGCGCATGTCGCGTACGTCTACGTTCGCGACGAGCTGCACCTGTCGAAGGCGCGTCTCTGGGCCGCCATCAAGGAAGCGAAGGCCAAGGGCTACCTCGGCAAGAACCCGTTCGGGAAGGACTACGCCGTCGACGTCGTCGTCCACACCGGCGCGGGCGCGTACATCTGCGGGGAGGAGACGTCGCTCCTCAACTCGCTCGAAGGCAAGCGCGGTGAGCCGCGCCTCAAGCCGCCCTTCCCCGCGCAGGCCGGCGCGTTCGGCTGCCCGACGACGGTGAACAACCTCGAGACGATCGCCGCGGTCCCGTCCGCGTTCAATGTCGGCTGCGAGGAGTTCTCGAAGCTCTCGGCGATTCACCACCTCAACGACGGCGGCGTCCGCCTCTTCGGCGTGAATGGCCACGTGAAGAAGCCGGGCGTCTTCGAGTGCGCCGTCGGCCTCACGCTCCGCGAGCTCATCTACGATCTCGGCGGCGGCGTCATCGGTGACAAGCCGCTCTTCGCGATCATCCCGGGCGGCTCGTCGACGCCGGTGCTCCGCGCCGAAGACGTCGTGCACGCGCCCGACGAGAAGTCGCCGCTGCACCCGTGGCACGGCAAGAGCGTCCTCGACGTCCCGCTCGGTGTCGACACGTTCCGCAACCTGGGAACGATGCTCGGCACGTGCTGCGCGACCGTCATGGCGGAGGGCACCGACCCGATCGCCGCGTTCCACAACCTGATGCAGTTCTATCGCCACGAGTCGTGCGGGCAGTGCACGCCGTGCCGCGAGGGCTCGGGCTGGCTCCTTCGCGTCGCGGAGAAGCTGCTCGAGGGAACCTGCTCGATGGACGAGCTGAACCAGCTCCACGACATCGCGAACGGGATCATGGGCAACACGATCTGCGCGTTCGGCGAAGGCACCGCGATGCCGGCGCTCGGCTTCCTCAAGAAGTTCCGTAAGGAGTTCGAAGCGTACGTGCGCGGCGAGCGAAAGGGCTCGGACGCAGTCCTCAACATGAACCCGGCGTGGGGGCAGTCATGAACGGCGGCTTGGGCTACGCATACTTCTACATCTGCGCGTTGCTCGCGGTGCTCGGCGCCGCGGGCACCGTCGTCGCGAAGAACCCGATCCGCGGGGCCATGGGGCTGCTCCTCATGATCCTGTCGATGGCGGGCCTCTTCCTCGCGCTGCACGCGCAGTTCCTCGCGGCGATCCAGCTCATCGTCTACGCGGGCGCGATCGTCGTCCTCTTCCTCTTCGTCATCATGCTGCTCGGGCCGAGCGCATCGACGCCGTCGGATCACCGCGGGCGCATCCCGCGCGTGCTCGGCGCCGGCGTCTTCGCTCTCGGGGGCCTCGGTGCGATGGCGCTCCTCGTGACGTCGACCCCGAAGGCCGCCGGCTTCGGCCCCACCGGCTATCCGACGCCGACGGGCGACTTCGGCAGCGTCGACGCCTTCGGTCGCCTCCTCTTCACGCAGGGCCTCGTGCCCTTCGAGCTCTCGAGCGCGCTCCTCATGGTGTCCATCGTCGGCGCCGTCGCCGTCGCGCGCGGTCGCCACAAGTCCGACCAGGTCATCTCCGGCGCCGCGACCCTGGACGCAGAGAACCTTCCTCACGCTGGACAGGCGCCGCGCTCGCCCGGCGGCATCACCCGGGAGGCCCCGTGATCCCCGTCGAACACTACGTACTGCTCTCGGCCGTCCTCTTCACGATCGGCGGCCTCGGCTTCCTCGTCCGGCGCAACGTTCTCGTCGCGCTGATGAGCATCGAAGTCATGCTCAACGCGGTGAACCTCGCGCTCGTCGCGTTCAACCGCCTACCGACCCACAACACCGCGCACACCGGACAGGTGTTCTCGTTCTTCATCATCGCGGTGGCGGCTGCGTCGGTCGCGGTCGGCCTCGCGATCGTCCTCTCCCTGTTCCGCATCCGGCGCACGGTGCGGTCCGACGAAGCTGACTTGCTCAAGAACTGAGACGATGAAGCCCTTCCTCAACCTGTTTCCGCAGAACGACTTCACGCTCATCGCGGTCGTTCTCCTCATGCCGCTCCTCGGGGCGTTCGTGAACGGCGTGTTCGGACGCCGTCTCGGAAAGTCCGCCGTGCGGATGATGGCGCTCTCGGCCGTCGGCGTCAGCTTCGCCGCCGCGATCGCCACGTTCGTCGGGCTCAACTCCGCCATCGACGCCACGAAGGCTGCCGGTGCCGAATCGGAGCACACGAAGCTCGCGTGGCTCGCCTGGGAGTGGATGAAGATCTCGGGGCCGAACGGCAGCCGGATCGCCATCGACCTCAAGTTCAGCGTCGACGCGCTCTCCGGCGTCATGATGCTCGTCGTGACGGGCGTGGGTTTCCTCATCCACGTCTACTCGGCCGAGTACATGGCGACGGACAAGGGGTACTGGCGCTTCTTCGCGTACCTCAACCTGTTCATCTTCTCGATGCTCGTCCTCATCCTCGGGGACAGCCTGCCGGTGCTCTTCATCGGCTGGGAAGGCGTCGGTCTCTGCAGCTACTGCCTCATCGGCTTCTGGTACAAGGACCTGCCGAAGGCGGCGGCCGGCAAGAAGGCGTTCATCGCCAACCGCATCGGCGACTTCGGCCTCATCGTCGCGATGTTCCTGCTCGCCGTGTACTGCGGCGCGCTCGACTGGGACGGCATCCAGCGGCACGCGAACGACCTCGTCGCGATGGGCGACCGCCCCGGCCCGATCAACCTCTGGCCGATCGGCGGCGGCAGGTTCGAGGACTACATGCTGGCGGGCATTCGCATCCCGCTGCACCACCTCCAGCCGGACAAGCCCTGGACGATCACGGCCGCGACCGCGGTCGGCCTCATGCTGTTCCTCGGAGCGACCGGTAAGAGCGCGCAGATCCCGCTCTACGTATGGCTCCCGGACGCGATGGCGGGCCCCACGCCGGTCTCCGCCCTCATCCACGCGGCCACGATGGTCACGGCAGGCATCTACCTCATCTGCCGTCTGTCGTTCGTGTTCGTGCTCTCGCCCGCGGCGATGATCGTCGTCGCCTTCACGGGTGCGCTCACGGCGCTGTTGGCCGCGACGATCGCCGTCGTACAGAACGACATCAAGAAGGTGCTCGCCTACTCCACCGTGAGCCAGCTCGGCTTCATGGTGCTCGGTGTCGGCGTCGGCGCCTTCACCGCGGGCTTCTTCCACGTCTTCACGCACGCCTTCTTCAAGGCGTGCCTCTTCCTCGGAGCGGGCAGCGTCATCCACTCGATGCACGCGCGCATCCACGACGAGGAACGTTCGCAGGACATGCGGAACATGGGCGGCCTCAAGAAGTTCATGCCGCTCACGTTCTGGACGTTCGCCGCGTCCACGCTCTGCATCGTCGGCTTCCCGGGCACGAGCGGGTTCTTCTCGAAGGACGAGATCCTCGCGCGCACGCTCGTCTCGACGCCTGCGGGCGTGAAGCTCGCCACGGCCGCCGCTGCTTGGCAGTGGCCGTCGTGGGCACCGTGGGTGCTCTGGGGAATCGGCATCCTCGCCGCCACCCTCACCGCCTTCTACATGGCCCGGTCCGTGTTCCTCACCTTCTTCGGTGAGTTCCGCGGCTGGACGATCGGTCGTCCCTCGCAACTCGCGAAGGCCCACGACATGGATCACGGCCACACCGAGCAGGAGTCCGAGGAGGACGACGAGGGGGAGCATCATCATCACGACGACCTCTCGCAGCCGGGCCCGCCCCCGCACGAGTCGCCTCGTCCGATGACGATCCCGCTGCTCATCCTCGCGGCCGCCGCGATCGTCGCCGGTATCTTCAACCCCGGCGCCTTCAAGCTGATCAGCGAGTCGTTCTCGTTCCTCCCGCTCGAGCACTGGCTCGATCCGGTGTTCAAGGACGCGAGCCGCGGCATCGCGATGGCCGATCACCATGTCGCGCACACGCGCGAGATCATCTCGACGGTCGGCGCGTTCAGCGCGTTCGCGATCGGCAGCGCCCTCGCCTACTGGATCTACATCAAGGAGAACGGCAAGCCCGCACGCGAGCTCATGCTGAAGGTCCCGCGCCTCTATCGCTGGGCCCTCGACAAGTGGCGCGTCGACGAGCTCTACGACAAGACCGTCGTCTCCGGCGTCGACGCGCTCGCCGACACCGCCGCTTCGGTCGATCAGGGCATCATCGACTTCATCCTCGCGCGTCTCACGGCGCTCATCGTCGCGGCGACGGGCACCGTCCTCCGCGTCATCCAGAACGGCGTCGTTCACGTCTACGCCGCCGTGATGGTCGTCGGCATGGTGGTCCTCGGCTGGTTCTTCGTCGAACCGCATGCCGACTTCACGGTCGACGAGCAGAACGGTGACTACGCGTTCCAGGCCGGCCCCGGCCCTGGCTACACGTACCGCTGGTATCCGGACTCGACGAAGGACCCTCAGACGAAGGACTTCGCCGCATCCGACAACCTCAAGATCCGCGTCGCTGACGGCAAGAGCCAGACGGTGAAGCTCGAGGTGAAGAACGCGTTCGGCCGTGTCGGCACGAAGTCGTTCACCATCACCCGTCCGGCCACCCCGGCGAACACGACGGGCACCACGAGCGCCCTCATCAGGGAGCAGTGAGCAGAGTCATGGCCACGAAGACCTCTCCCACAATCACGCACGGCGCACCGGCCGGTCGTCCCTCATGGACGACGCCGCTCTTCGTCCTGCTCGGTCTCGTCATCCTCGCCGTCGTCGCGACGCAGCTCCTCGGTCGCGCTTCGGACAAAGACATGGCGTCGTTCAGCACGACGAACGCCATGGTCGGATCGGTTGTCCCGATCCTCGTCTCGGCGGTCGTCGCCTGGCTGATCCCGCAGGGGCACAGCTGGCGCGTTCGCGTCCCGCTCGCAGTGATGGCAGGCCTCTTCGCCATCTTCGTCGCGCGTATGTGGCCCACGGCCACCGCCGCCGTCGAAGCGACGGAGTCGGGCGCCGCCCCCGAAGAGATGACGACGCTCCTGTCGTGGCTCATCGGGATGCCGCTCGCCGGCGCGGTGGCGATCCTCTTCATGCCGCGCCAGGCGCCGCGCCTCCTCAAGGCGACGACGCTCATCGTGATGCTCGCGACGCTGTTCGCGGCGCTCCCGATGCTCCGCGTCGACATGGGGAAGACGTTCCACTTCAACCATGACGTCGTCTGGATCGAGCGCTTCGGCATCCACTGGCACGTCGCGCTCGACGGCATCTCGCTCTGGCTCGTCATCCTTACGCTGTTCAGCACGCCCATCGCCGCGTACGCGTCGTTCGGCAGCATCAACACGCGCATCAAGGATTGGTGCTTCGCGCTCCTCCTCCTCGAAGCGGGCATGATCGGCGCGTTCGTCGCGCTCGACCTCTTCATGTTCTACGTCTTCTGGGAGCTGATGCTGATCCCGATGTACGTGATGATCGGCGTCTGGGGCGGAACGAACCGCATCAAGGCGGCGCTCAAGTTCTTCCTCTACACGATGGCGGGCAGCCTCCTGATGCTCGCGGCCATCCTCTACCTCGCGTACACGTACGGCAAGGTCACGGGCGGCAACGCATCGTTCGACTTCTTCGAGCTCCAGCGGCTCCAGCTCCCGCGCCACATCCAGATGTGGCTCTGGGCGGGCTTCGCGATCTCCTTCTTCGTGAAGGTCCCGATGTGGCCGGTCCACACGTGGTTGCCCGACGCGCACACGGAAGCGCCGACGGCGGGCTCGATCATCCTCGCGGCCGTCATGCTCAAGATGGGTACCTACGGGTATCTCCGCTTCTGCATGGGCCTCTTCCCCGAGGCCTCCGGCGAGCTCGCCGCGACGCTCGGCGGCGTGGCGGTCCTCGGCGGCATCCTCTACGGCGCGCTCTGCGCCTGGCGGCAGGACGACGTGAAGCGCCTCGTCGCGTACTCGTCGGTCGCTCACCTCGGATACGTGATGCTCGGTCTCTTCGCGGCGACGCCGGGAGCGATCGAGGGTTCGATCCTCCAGATGGTGAACCACGGCATCACGACCGGCGCGCTCTTCCTCCTCGTCGGCGTGATCTACGACCGTCGCCACACCCGCATGCTCGACGACTTCGGCGGGCTCGCGAAGGTGATGCCGGTCTACGCTGCGCTGTTCGTCCTCTCGTCGATGGCGAGCATCGGACTGCCGGGCCTGAACGGCTTCATCGGCGAGTTCATGATCATCACGGGCACGTTCGCCTCCGACAAGCTCGGCCACGTGTCGGGCATCCAGTCGGTGGGCGCAGCGCTCGGCGTCATCCTCGCCGCGCTCTACATGCTCACCGCGGTCCAGAAGATGTTCTTCGGACCGATCACCCGCGACGAGAACAAGCGCCTCAAGGACATCAACTCGCGCGAGCTCGTTGCGGTCGCGCCGTTCGTCGTCGCGATGTTCGTCCTCGGCTGGGCTCCCGGCCTCCTCACCAACCAGATGCACGGCGCGGTCGAGCGTGTCCTCGCCGACTACGAGTTCCGCGCGAAGTCGGGCACCGGCGGCAAGTACTACGACGGCCCGATCCGCCTTGGCATCCGCCGTCCGGGCGCTCCCGAGCCCGTCGGCAAGTCGCCCGACGGCACGGTCGGCGGCATCGCGCTCCCGACGGATGCGCCTGCACCCGCAGCAGCTCCGGGTGGCGGCGGCGTCCCCGGCGGCGGCATCCCCGGCGGCCTTCCCCCGGGCCTCCGGATCAACCCCCACGCCGGCCACTGACGCGGAAAGATCACCATGGCACTCGCCTTCATTCTCTCTCCGCTCGTCATCGTCGCTGTCGGCGCGCTTCTCTTGATGCTCGCCGAGGCGTTCGGTCCGAAGCACGACCGCGCCGCGGGGCTCGCGCTCGGCAGCACGATCGTGTTCACCGCGGGTCTCGCCTTCTCGGTCGGCGCCTGGCTCTACGGAGTCGAGGACGTCGCCGAGCGAGAGATGCTCGCTCCCTGGCTCGTCATCGATCGCTTCTCGATCTTCTTCGACGGTCTGCTCTGCCTCGGCGGTGCGCTCGCCTCGCTCCTCGCGGGCGGCTACCTCCGCGAGCACGAGATGGAGCGCGGCGAGTTCTACTCGCTCATGCTCTTCTCGACCGTCGGCGCGATGATGGTCGCCGCGGCCGGTGACGCGCTCATCGTGTTCCTCGGCCTCGAGACGATGTCGCTCGGCGCGTACGCGCTCACCGCGTTCCGCCGCACGTCGCCCCGCTCGGCCGAAGGCGCGCTCAAGTACTTCCTCCTCGGCTCGTTCGCCGCGGCGATGCTCCTCTACGGCTTCGCGCTCCTCTACGGCGCGACCGGCCACACGGACCTCGCGGGCATCGGCCAGGCAATTCGCTCGAACAGCGCACCGCAGACGATGGTGCTCATCGCGGTCGTGCTCGTGATGGTCGGCCTCGTCTTCAAGATCAGCGCCGTGCCCTTCCACATGTGGGCACCGGACGCGTACGAAGGCGCGCCGACCCCGGCGACCACGTACATGGCCGCGGTCGTGAAGGCGGGCGCCTTCGCGATGCTCCTCCGCGTCCTGTTCACGTGCTTCGCAGACAAGGGCCTCATGTCCTGGTCCGCGGGCTGGCCGCCGGTCCTCGCGTGGATCGCCGTCCTCACGATGACCGTGGCGAACCTCGTCGCGGGTCAGCAGGAGTCGGTCAAGCGCATGCTCGCCTACTCGAGCATCTCGCACGCCGGCTACCTCCTCGTCGGCGTCGTCGCGGCCGCGCACTCGATCCCGGAGGCGACCTCGAGCGTCCTCTTCTACCTCCTCACGTACACGGTCTCGACGGTGGGCGCGTTCGGCGCGCTCATCCTCTGCGGCCGCAAGGGCGCCGAGGCGGTCAGCTACGAAGACCTCGCGGGCATTGGCCGCCGTCACCCGGCTGCGGCGCTCGCCTTCTCGCTCTTCCTCGTCTCGCTCGCAGGTATCCCGCCCACGGCCGGCTTCTTCGGCAAGTGGTTCGTGTTCCGCGCAGCGATCGACGCGGGCTACTACGCCCTCACGATCATCGCCTTCATGAACAGCGTCATCGGCGCGTACTACTACCTGCGCGTCCTCGTGTTCATGTACATGCGCGAGCCAGCCGCGGGCGCGCCGGTCGCCACGCCGATGCGCTCGGGTTACGTCGCGACGGCGCTCGTCCTCTCGGCGGTCCTCGTGCTCATCCTCGGTATCCTCCCGGGCCAGTCGCTCGACGTCGCCATCAAGGCCGCGAGCATCTTCGGCTCGCCGGGTACCTGACCGAGTCATCGCTGTTCGACGACCAAGGGCCTGGCGGCGACGCCGGGCCCTTCGTCGTTCCATGCGGTGACGCCCGCGCGATGCACCCCCTCGGATCGACGGCGACCTAGATCATCGTCGAAATTCCGCGAAATCCTGATGTAGGTATGTGGAACACAGCCTGCATCGAGATGGGGCATGGCTCGCCCCTGGCTCCTTCGTTCCCTCCTCTTCCTCTCGCTCGCAGCGGTCGTTCCAGCATGCGCCGCGGATGCAGAAGACGAGACGACCGAGGGCGAGACCGGAGAGGACGCGCTCGTGGCGACGTTCGATCAGGTCGGTCACATCGATCTGACGAAGCGGACGCGCATCTTGCTCGTCGGGGACTCGAGTCACCTCGGCGAGCTCCCGCTCTGGGCCGCGACGACGCGCGCCCGGCGCTACACACAGCTCTATCCGAACGATCAGATCGTGCTGTTCGTGACGAAGGACGTCACTGCGAACGATGTCGCGCGGACCGGCTCGGCGGTCGTGCGAGAGGAGCCGTTCGGGAACGTCGCGCTCGCCGACTTGAAGCAGCTCAGCGCGCCGAAGCTCGTCGCCGCGATGGACCGCTTCTCCCGGATCGCGAGCATCGACTTCTTCGGGCACTCCTCACCGTTCGGCGCGCTACTCGAGGCCGAAGGTGAAGGCCGCTCGCTCGGCGCGTCGATGCCGGCCAACATGGGCGTCCTGAAGGACAACTTCGTCCGCGATGCGAACCCGTACATCACGCTGAACGGCTGCAACGGCGGAGCACACGTCGCGCCGGAGCTCTCGAAGATCCTCGAAGTCCCCGTCTCGGGTGCGCTCACGGGGTCGAACTTCCAGGTGCTCATGAGCGACGGTCGTTGGTACTTCAACGACGACGGCTTCTCCCCGCCCGGCACGCGGCCGGTCTCGACGAACGACAAGTCCTTCGGTCCGGACCTCCAGCCCTCGTGCAGCAAGGGAGCGTGCGTCCGCATGAAACCGCAGGACTCGCCGTACCGCGGCGTCTGGGCGAGCCCCGAGACCGGCTTCCAGTACGGCCTCGGCTTCTACAAGTTCTTCTGTAACTTCCCCGACGTCCAGGCGTGCTCGAAGGGCATGGCGCAGAGCCTCTACGCGTTCGCTTCGGTGAAGCCGATCGACGCGAGGTCCTCCGACGACGACGTGAAGGAAGTGCTCGCCGACTTCTTCTGCTCGGGCTCGAAGGACCCGGCGTGGTTCGACACGTGCCGAACGAACCTCTTCGCGGCGGCGGCATCGGGCGATGCGTTCTCGCCGATGCGGTCGTCGAACGACTGGTCCCACGAATGCAGCTTCACGGGCTGCGAGCAGAAGCTGCGCTGCAAGATGGCGAACGGGGCGCCGCAGCAGAAGACCTGCGCCTGGGTGAGCGCCAGCTGCCGTGACGACCAGAGCGCCTCGAGCTGCCGTCCGAAGAACACGAAGAAGCAGACGACGACGACGGAGCTGAAGCGGTATCTCGAAGGCCACGCGCTCCTCCGTGGACGGTGAGCCGCTCATCCGCCGGCCCTGAGCAGAGGCGTGCACTCTGCTGCTCAACGACATGGCGATGGCCTCCCATCGCCGATGTGACATGCGCCAGCGTCGCCCGCCGGGGTGTCGTGTATTCCCAGAACACACGAAATCGACAGTTTCATCGCACTTGCCGTTGCGTTGCTACCTCGTCCGTATACAGTGCTGCGGCGTGGGGGTTCATTCTCGGGAATACGAGCCCGAGAAGAGGAGAGCTCCCGTATGCGATCGACCCGTGACTCGTTCGTAGGCCGTCGTTTGTCCTCCTCGCTGACGCTCACGCATGCGGCGTTGATCGCATGTGTGGCGGTCGCTTGCACCACCGGCGACGTCGAGCCTGCGCCGAATATCGACGAAGAACGCTCGGAGCTCGTGACGCCCGGTCCCACCACGGTGGACACGCCGATCGGGCTCGCGCTCGAATACAAGAACGGCGCCGGTCTCCCTCTCAAGGTCCGCGCGGGACAGCGCTTTTACCTCGAACAGATCGACCTCAGCTCGTCGGTCTTCAGCCAGACGGACGAAGGTCTCGCCAGTCTCCAGCACCAGGGTGACTTCGCCCATGCGAACTGGAAGGGCTTGAGGCAAGAGGAGTACGAGTTCGCCCAGCTGCCCGACGAGCAGGGACGGCTCACGAGGAGCCGCTTCTACCGCAACGCGAAGTGGATGACGCAACAGAGCACGATCGTCCTCGAGCAGGCCGACGATCGCGGACGCTCGCTCTCCGCGCCGATCGTCGTCGACATCGGCAAGGACGGAAAGCGCTCCAAGAACGATCACTTCTGGGTCCGCCGTCTTCGCGCCATCCAGTGGACGCGCGGCTGCATCTCCCGCGACGACTGCTCGACCGCGCACGAGTACGAGGAAGAGGCCGTCGTCGAGCTGCGGAACAGCATGGAGCAGAAGTCTCAGTTCTCGCTCCATCCCCGGGCGACGAAGCTCCGGATGCGGTGGTCGGCGAACCCGACGCACGTCTACGAGACGCCGATCGAGCAGGTGCAGACGCCGCCGTACGACTACGGCTTCTCGATCGACATCGACCCCGTCACGCCGCCGGGGCCGGACGGCTACTACCTGCCCGGCCAGGACGTCACGTTCCGGATCGCGCTGCGGGACGGGTCCGGGAACCGGCTCCACCCGGATGGCTCGCTGCCCAGCTACAACGACGTCATCTTCGGGGCGAACGAGGCGGGCATCCAGTACTACCGCGCCCTCTTCGATCCAACGTGGGTCTTCTGGCGTCGCAAGCACCGGGAGCGCACGCTCATCGCGCATCTCATGGGCCCGGAGCAGAACATCCAGCCCATTCGAAACATCATCCCGCTCGAAGAGATCATCTCGCAGGACGTTCAGAACGTCGCGACGCTCGAGCGCGACGGGCTGTACGACCAGTGGAAGGTGTTTCCGACGACCGACGGCGTGTTCGGCGGTGCGCTCGATCCGACGCACGCCGGATGGGACCTCCCCGGCTCGGACACGTTCACGTTCAACCTGCCGTCGAATGCACCTCCCGGAACGTACCGCCTCACGGCCAAGGGCCGCCGCACGTACTACGGAGAGGACATCGGGTTCACGCGTCGTGTCGACATCCAGGTCGGGAGCGTGACGCCGACGAGGGCGACGTTCACGACCGGTGGATGCCAGAACTGCCACACCGGTGGGAGCTCGCTCGCCGACGTCCTGCACCGCAATCCTGATCGCGCGACCTGCGTGGGATGCCACGCGCCGCTCGGCGTCGAATACGACGCTCCGATCCACTCGCGCGTCCACTACATCCACTCGCGCTCGAACCGCTTCGATGCTCCGGTCGACAAGTGCGCCACCTGCCACACGACGCCGGAGGGCATCCAGTTCACCAGCAAGGCCGCCTGCCTCTCGTGCCACCAGTCGTATCCGGCCGACCACGTCGCCAAGTACGGCCCGATCTCGAACATCTACGTCGGCGGCGGCGCCGAGTCGTTCGGCCGATGCGCCGAGAACTGCCACACGACCCATCCGGGCAGTGGGCTGTGAACGCGCGCGCGCTCTGAGGTGACTCCGCTGGATGCCACGAACGGAGTCACCCGGAGAGCCGCATCGCGATGATGCGATCGGTCATGGTGGAGGCGACCGGAGACGTGATGCATGCGCAGCACGCAGCACGCGTCTCCGCTCTCGAGCTCGGATTCGACCGTGTCGCGGGCGGCGAGCTCGCGATCGTGGCGAGCGAGCTTGCGACCAACATCCTGAAGTACGGCATCAGGGGAACGTTGAGCTTCGTCGAAGTCGTCGATCTCGAACGAGGGCGCGCGCTGGCGATCGTCGCACGCGATCACGGTCCGCCCTTTCGTGATTTCGCCGCTGCGCTCGAAGACGAGTGCGACGACCGAGGGCCGATCGCTCCCGAGGCGCGGTTCAAGCGGCACGGGCTCGGGACGGGCCTCGGTGCCGTAAAGAGATTTTCCGATCGGGTCGAGTGCGTTCCCCTCGCCGACGGCAAAGAGGTCCGCGCAGTGCGGTATCTCGCGAAACAACGCAACGTACGTGGAGCGTGAGCTTTGACACAGACACAGACCCAGTCCCCCCCGAAGCAGAACCCCAAGATCAGCGTCAAAGGCCTGGATTTCGAATGGGACCTCGACAAAGGGCTGTTCCTCATCGCCGGGCAGCCCACGGTCTGCATGTGGATCGACACCACGATGGCCGGGTTCATGTCGGGGCTGCACAAGATGGTGGGCACCGAGCGGTTCCACCTCGCCCTGTACGGCGCCGGCGAAGACGGCGTCGCGGGCGAGTGGGAACATTTCGTCCTCCCGGCGCCGACGGTTGAACAGGGATTGCGCACGGTCGGTGCGCTCGCCAACCAGGTCGGGCTCGGATACTGGGAGCTCGTCTCGCTCGATCGCGAGAAGGAGGAGGCGCGCTTCCGCGCGAAGAACAGCTGGGAGGCGCTCTACCAGAAGGCGCTCGGGGTCTGCTGGGGCACGAGCTCGCTCGCAGGTCGCTTCGCCGGCTACTGCACTCGGATCTTCAAGAAGAACTGCTGGGCCGAGCAGACGGCGTTCATCGCGAAGGGTGACGAGTGGGACGAGTTCGTCGTTCGCCCGTCGCACCGCACCGTCCAGAATCAGCTCGACGTCCTCATCGCGAGCGACAAGGCCACCCGCGCCGACCTCGATGCAACGGTCGAACGACTGAAGCAGGAGATCCACGAACGGAAGCAGGCCGAGTCGCTGCTCAATCAGGAGATCCACGAGCGAAAGCAGGCCGAACAAGCCCTCGTCGAAAAGCTCGAGATCATCCGTCGCCAGGAGGACTCGATCCGCGCGATGGCGACGCCGATCCTCCAGCTCTGGGCCGGCATCGTCGCCCTGCCGGTCATCGGCATCGTCGACAGCGTCCGCGCCAGCGAGATGACCGAGAGCCTGCTCGAGGAAGTCGTGAAGAGCAAGGCGCGGTTCGCGATCATCGACCTGACCGGCGTCGACGTGATGGATACGAGCGCGGCGAACCACTTGCTCCGGCTCGTTCGGTCCGTGGCGTTGCTCGGCACGCGTTGTCTCGTCTCTGGAATCTCGCCGAGGATGGCGCAGACGGTGGTCGCGATCGGGATCGATCTGGCCGAGCTCGCGGCCTTCACCACGCTCGAAGCCGCATTTCGCTTCGCGCTCCAGGAACAGCAGGATCCGCTCGTCGGCAAGCTCGACAGGTCTCGCTGACGAGCGTTCCCCCGCGAGGCCCCGTGATGTGCACCATCGCGGGCCTCGAGGCCGGCTCTCGCCTCGTTGCGGAGCTAGAGGCCCGCGCGTCCACTCGAGCGCGCTCTGCCCTTCCGCGATCTGGCGATGGCGCAGCACTGGTGTATGCTCCGCGCGCGTTGAAGACCGCGACCCCTCTTCTATCTCTTTCCCTCCTCGCGCTCGCGTTCGGCGCCGCCGGCTGCGGTGACGGCTGCTCGAAGCCGCAGATCTCCGTCTCGGACGCCGCGCCCGTCGCCACCACGATCCCGGACGCTTCGCCGATCAACGTGACGCCGATCCCGACGGCGAACATCGCGAAGATGGTGAACCCGCAGAAGCTGCCCGCGTATGCCGGCCCAACCGGCAGCGTCGAGGGCACGATCTTCGTCACGGGCGATCCGGCCCCCGCGACGCCGGCCGACTTCACGCGCTGCCCCGACGCAGTGAAGGAGTACGGCCACGCGTTCCGCGAGGGCGAGCCGAAGACGCCGGGCGGCCCGCGCTGGCTCGCGGACGCCGTCGTCGCCGTCACCGGCTACAGCGGCTACTTCGTCCCTGCGAAAGATGAGGCCGAAGAGGTCACGATCGAGGGCTGCGGCCTCGCGAGGCGCACGGTCACGATGACGTTCGGCCAGCGCCTCGAGGTGAAGAACCTCACGAAGGACTTCTGGACGCCGAAGCTCGATCCCGCGCAGACGGGCGTGATGATGATGGCGCCTCCGGGCGGCGACGCCGTGAAGCTCTATCCGAAGGAGCCGGGCCACTACCACATCATCGATCACGACCGGAAATGGGTCGTCGACGACCTCTACGCGTTCCTCCACCCGCTGCACACGTCATCGAAAGTCGGCGGCACCTACCGCATCGACGGCATCCCCGTCGGCAAGGTCAAGGTGAGCACTTCGCATCCCCGCATCGGCAACGCCGAAGCGTCGCAGGAGATCGAGATCAAGGAAGGCGTGATCTCGAAGATCGATCTGACGCTCGGTCACAAGGCCCCGGTCGACGCCGGCGCCCCCGCCGACGCCGGCCCGCCGCCGATCCGACTCCACTGACCGCGCGTGCGCGGGAAGCCCGCGCGTTCAGTGCACCGGCACCTCGACCTGCGTGAGCGGGCGGCTCCCCGCGCCTCCCGCGTAGCCGTAGCTGGCGCAATAGCCCAGGCCCCACACCGTGACAGCGAACGGCCCGTCGCTCTTCGCCTCGCGGCGTCCGGCTCGGCACGTGCCGCTCGCCGGGACGAAGCTCGTCGTGAGGTCCACCCACGCGTACTCGTACTCGCCGGCAGTGCCGAGCGGCTGGAAGCCGCCGACCTCGCCGAGGCAGTCGAGCTCCACCGGCATGAAGCCTTTCGGCGTCTTCCGGCGCACCATCGTGAGCCTCGTCTCCGGGAACGAGTAGTCCGCGAAGAAGACGTAGCGGTCGAGGAACTGATCGGACGGCACGAGGTTCACGAAGTCCGGATCGCCGTCGTTCGCCGACGTCGTGGTGGCGTTGTAGAGAGCCCCCGTCATCAGCACGGACGCATAGAACGGGTGATCGGCATCCTGGCTCTTCACGACGAGAAGCTCGTCGGTCAGTAGCGTGACGACCTCGCCCGCGCGAAGCGTCGTCGGGGCGCCACGCGGGGGCGCGGGATCGTAGGTGAGGACGGTGCCGTCGACGGCGCCGACCATCCGGTACGGAACGATCTCTGTTCGATTGACGCCGCCTCTCGATCGCCCGCGGTACGGGACGAACGCGTATTCGGCGCCCCACTGCGAGAGCGGCGGGATCTGCTGATGGAGGATGTCGCACGCCTGGATGCCGTCGAACGGGACGTAGGTGCACCTCGAGCCGCCGAAGACTCCGATCGGCTTGCTCGATTCGATGGGACTTCCGGTGAGCTCCTCGTTCTGGGTGATCTGCAAGACTTCGCCCCGCGCGAGCTTCACGGACATCGTCTCTCCGGCGGCGGTGCCTTTGACCCCGGCGCCGTCGGCGACGTTCACGTTCGGGCCGAGGCGCACCTCGGTGTCGTCTTCGGACGCGACGATCTGGAGCGTCGGCTCGCCGATCAGCTCGCCGGAGCTGTTGCGCATCATCGGCCAGGCGTTTACGGCGAGGTAGTTCGTCGTCCACGACGACGTAGGCAAGAGCAGCGTCGCGGTCGGGACGTGCGTCTTCGCTCCTCCGTACGGGTAGATCGAGTACGCGCTGACGGGCGCGTCGGTCTTGATCGAGAACGCCTTGGTGACGGTCGTTCCGTGGGCGATCGGATCGCCCAGATGCGCGCCGAGCGTTCCTTCCGGGCAGAGCGTGTGGATCTGCACGAAGCCGACAGGTGGAAGCCGAGGTCGGATCTCCGACAGGAAGACGAGGGCGACTTGCCCTGGGGGAAGCGGCCCTTCGAGCTTCGTGTACGTCGTGTCCTGCCCGACCGTCTCCGCGGTGAAGAGCGACTCTCCGAGGTCGAGCGGGCTCGAGCCGTAGTCGGCCGTGATCGTCACTGGCCGATCCCAAGTGTTCGCGATCATGGCGGCGAAGCAGGAGCCGGCGTAGGGCATGGGTTGGTCCGGGGGCAACGTCGAGAACGCGCATCCCACCGAGCCCTTCGCGATCGCGGCGGCAGCGCAGGCGTCGACGCACCCTCCGTTCGCGCACCCCTGGTCTGGACCGCACTCGGTCACGACCTCCTCGGTGCACCCGTCGATGACCTTCTTGAGGTCGCGCGAGCAGCGGAGTCCTGCACACGACGGTCCCTCTTCCGGCGGACCTGCTTCAGCCGACGCGAGGTCGCTGGGGGGATCGGCCACGAACGCGCGATCCCGTCCGCCACAGGAGGCGAGTGCGGAGACGACGAACACGGAGGCGATCGAGACGGAGGCGATGAGCGGGGTCGAGCGAATCATGGGGTCCTCTGCGCTCACTCGAAGTGGACGGTGACGGGCGCTGCATGGCGCTCGATGTCGAGCGTTCCCTGACCGAGCTGGCCCTTTTCGTTGTTCCCCCAGCACTGCACCGTTCCCCCCTGCACGAGCGCGCAGACCGTGCGCGACCCGACGGCGACCTGGACGGCGTGGCCGGTGAAGGCACTGGCAGGCGCGAGGAGCGGCGCGAGATCATCGACGAGCGCTCCGGCGTCTTCGTGTGCCCTGCCGAGCTGGCCTCGCGTGTCGTCGCCGCAGCACTCGACGGTGCCGTCGATCAGCCGGACGCACGTATTCGACATTCCGAGGCTGACCTGCTGAGCGGCCGCCCTGCCCTTCGTTCGGATCGCGACGGGGCTCGTGGTCGCGTAAGGGCTGTTCGTGCAGGCGAGGCGCCCGTTCTTCCCCCAGCAGTAGAGCTGTCCGTCCGCGACGGCGCAGATGTTCGCGTGCGTCACCGCCGCGCTGCCGACGTTCTCGAGCCCGTCGACCACGACCGGCACCGGGCCCGGATAAGCGACCGACGCATTCGAGGTCCCCCACGTGAGGAGTCGGCGATCGCTCGTGATCGCGAACGCGACGGCGCCGTCCGTACCCTTGCCGTCGACACCCCCGGACGAGACTCCCCCTGCGCGCACGACCGAAACGTTGGCGGGGAAGTACGTGAACGGTCCGGGGCCGAGGTAGGCGTAGGGTGTGAACACCCTCGGGCGGCCGAGCGCGTAGCCGCTGTTGTCGCCCCAGGACCAGAGCTCGCCGGACGCTTTCCGTGCGAAGACCACGCCCATCACTCCCACGTCGACGCGCGCGAAGCCGTCGAGCGCACCGCCGTCGAGGGTCACGAGCGCAGGATCATGAGCGAGCGCGTCCGTGTCGGGCGGCTCGAGCCCGAGCTCGTTCCTCGCATTTCCTCCCCAGCACGTCACCGTGCCGTCGGCCAGGCGCGCGCACGTGGTGTCGCCGCCCGCGCTGATCTGCTCGACATGCAACGGCCCCATCGCGATCGGGCGAGGCGCGCTCGAGCCGCTTCCTCCGTCGACGTTGCCGAAGGCGCGGTACGTGCTGCCCCAGCAGCGGACCGTTTTGTCGTCGAGCAGCGCGCAGAAATGCTCGTTGCCCGCGACGAGCTGGACGACGCAAGGCTTCGCCGTGCACGTGACCGCCTCGTCCGATGCGTCGAACGGCACGCGCGCGTCGACGCCTCCGTCACCGGGCTCTTCTCCGCCGGCTTCGACGGGAGCGGCGTGCGCGTCATTCCCGCCGTCCGGAGTCTCACCGGAGCTCGGTCTCGAGTCGTCGCTGCATGCGAAGAGGCCCAACGCAGCGGCGATCGGCGCCGCTCCGATGACGAAGAGTCGTGCTCTCTGCTTCATGAGGTCCATCGATTCAGTGCTGGCCGCGAGCGACCTTGTGAAGGGCGACCCGATCGCCCACGATCCAGAGATCGGTGCTCGATGTCCCCCACATGGCAAAGAGCGACGCTTGCAAAGGGACCTTCGTGATCGTCGTCTTCACGAGCGAGAAGGTCGTCCCGTCCCAGTGCCGGAGCTGCCCGAAGTCGCCAGCGACGTAGACGTCGTTCGGGTCCTTTCCCCAAACGGCGCGGGTGAGCCAGATCCCCAGGCAATCCTGACTCGATACGGCGGAGTGACACGTCCCGAACGTCCCCCCGGTCCACTGGAAGTCGCCGCTTCCATCGTTCTTCGGGGCACCTCGGAAGAACGCGTCGTACTGGTTCGCGGTGTTGCCAAAGAGCCAGCTGCCTCCGCCGCCGATCGAGGCGCCGCCCGTGACCATGCTGCCGAAGGACTTGAAGCCGACGCGGCCGAAGTCGGGCATCGCGTCTTCACTCCACGTGTAGCCGCCCGCACCGTCGGCTCGCCTGCGCAGGACGAAGCCGCGCGAGCCCCCACACCAAAAGAGGTCGGTGCACCGGTTGTCCTCGACCGCGGCAAGCCACACCTCGGAGGCGCTCGTGCCCCAGACCTTCTGATACGCCGCCGCGCGTGACGTGAGCGGGTCGACCTCCCATCCGTCACCATCCGCGCTCGGTCCCTTGAAGTGCAGGACCGTGCCTCGGTACAGGTTCCCGTATCCCCAGAAATCGCCGACCGCCCAGACGTCGTTGGCGCTCGATCCCCAGATCGACGAGATGCGCTCGCTCCGTACGTTCTTCCAGGTGATGGCCTCGGAGGACGCGCCGGTTCCGTGGAAAACTCCGGCCTCTCCGCCGATCCAGAGGTCCGTCGGACTGCTGCCCCAGAGAGTATGGAGTCGTTCCTTCGTCTCGAATTGAACGGACCAGGCCGAGCCGTCCCACCGAAAGACGGCGCCGGTCGGGATGCGGTTCTTGGGCTGCGTCCAGCCGACCGCCCACACCACGCCGTCGCCCGCGCTCCAGACGTCTCGAAGGTAAGAGTCGGGCGGGAGCGCGGTATGGCAGATGTCGTCGTCGGAGCACGTTCGCGGACCGGCGTCGCTCGCATCGGGAACAGCCGCCGATGCGTCACCCTCGTCCGTTTCGATAGGCGCGTCGGGCCGACCTCCGTCCGGCGTCGGGTGCTCCTCTCCCTCGCCGTTCGAACATGCGATCCCGACGAGCGCGATCGACGACGCGAGGATCGATCCGACGACGTGTTTGGAATGAAGAGAGCTCATTGCACACCACCATTCGTCGCCGGAGCCGCCGTGGTCTTCACGCCTTCGAAGTGCAGCGCGACGGCTTCGCCCACGACCCAGACGTCATCGGGACCGCTGCCCCAGACACCGCTCAGGCGCGGCTTCGATCCTTCCGGAAGCGTGGTCGTGGCCGCGCGCCAGCTCGTGCCATCCCAGTGCAAGATCGTCCCGGCGTCGCCGACCGCCCATGCGTCGCTCGGACCGGTACCCCACACCGCTCGCAGGTCCTCCGTCGTGGGCGCATGCACGATCTCCCAGTGCTGCGCGCCGTTGCCGGACCAGTGCCGGATCGTCCCGCGGTCGCCGACGATCCACACGTCGGAGGCGCTGCTTCCCCAGATGCCGTGGAGATCGGCGGTCGTCAGCGTCGCCTCCATGGTGGTCCACTGCTCGGCGCCACCGTCACCGACCGGCCCCGTCGAACGCCGGACCGTGCCTTTCGGGCCGATGACCCAGATGTCGCTCGCGCTCGTTCCCCATATCCCTTCGACGCCACCACACGGCCAAACCCGGCAGAACGTCGACACGGGGTCCCACGCGCGATCGGCGGCGACGCCGAAGCGGTAGCGCCAGAGGCTGTCACTCGGATCCGCGGCCGCGATCCTCGGCGGCCCCCCGACGAAGACGGCGCCCGGTCCAGGGGACCACACCTTCGAGAGCGACCACGCGCCCGAACCGCCCTTCGCGTCAGCCTCGTAGACGGGTGGCAGGCGCACGAAGCCCGCGGCCGTCCCGAATCCGGTGCTGTGGAGGACGAGGCTCGTCGACGAGACGATCCATACGTCGCTCACACCGCTCCCGCCCACGCTCCGTAGCGTGTCGCCATAGGGGGTGGGCACACGCGTCCAGGCGGCACCGTCCCAGTGGATGATCGTGCCGCCGGAGCCCACGGCCCACACGTCCCTCGCCGACGAGCCCCACACGTCGACGAGCGCGTACCGGCGATCGATTCCGGTCGGGACCTCGCAGAAGTCGGCCTCGGCGCACGAGCGCTCGCGGCTCGCGCAGCCGCCGTCGCCCCCGGCCTCGATGCAGTCGGTACCATCCGGTGCGATCTCACTTCCTGCATCGAACCCCGGCACGGTGACCTCATTTCGCTCGGGCGTGCCGGTCGCCCCCTCCGACTGGGCGCAGCTCGCGACCGCGCAGGCGAGCATCGCGAGACCGGCGACCGAACACGCGACGAGCACTCGCGTCCTCTCGAAGCTTCGGAGCACGGCCCTCATTGCGGCACCTCCCCGTTGCACTCCGTCATCGCGCATCGACCCTCGATGCATGGCTGACCGGCCTGCGTATCGCATCGATTCCCGCACGCTCCGCAATGGGCATCGCTGCTCAGGAGGTTGGTCTCGCAGCCGTTCAGCGGGTCCAGATCACAATCGGCCCAGCCTGGAGAGCACTCGAGCTCGCAGACGCCCTTCTTGCAGACGGACTGCTGATTGACTCCCGCGATGTCACACCGCTTGAAGCAGCTTCCGCAGCTCGTGACGTCGTTCAGGAGGTCGCGACAGCTCAGGTTGTATGTCTCGACGCTCCCGCAGAGCGTGTCGTTTGGCTTGGTGCAGCCGCACTCCGCGATGCCCCCGCCCCGATCCCAGCACTGTTGCCCAGGGGCGCACTTGTTCCCGCAGAGGCCGCAATGGTTCGGATCGATGTTCTTGCGATCCTTGCCCACGTAGACTTCGCAGCCGTTCGTCGGGTCGCCGTCGCAGTCGGCCCAGCGGTCGATCTGGCCGTCGATGCACTTGGGCTGGCCGCACTGGCGATCGACGCAGCCGTAGTACATCCCGGGCGGCGGCGCGCCGGCATCCGCGGGCGCGTCAGGACAAATGGTGCCGCATGTTCCGCAGTTGTAGTCGTCGCCGCGGACGTCGACACATCTGCCGTCGCAATCCACCATGCCGGAATCGCATCCGCACTTGCCCTCGATGCAGTGGACGCCGGGCGAACATTTGTTGCCACAGACTCCGCAGTTGTTCGGGTCGTTCGTGACCGCGACCTCACAACCGTCTTCGAGCGACCCGTTGCAGTCGGCGTAGTGGACGACGCCGCCGAAGTGCACCCTGCTGGCGCACGCGGGCTCGCACGCGCCGTTCACGCAGGTGGACGTCATGTTCAGGTACCCGAAGTCGCTCGAGCACTCCTCCCCGCACGAGCCACAGTTCTTCGGATCGTTCGAGAGGTTCGTCGCGCACCGCAAGCCGTCCGCGCACGTCGCGTACGGCGCCGGGCAGTCGGTAGCGATACAGAGCTTCAGAACAGGCGGAACGGCGGCCTCTACGGATTCGGCGTCCGGAGACCCGAAGCTGCTCGGCCCCGCGCCGCCGTCCGAGAATTCGTCGCCGACGCGGATGTTCATCGCGCACCCGGTCGGGGTCGCGGCGAGGAGACCGACGACGCCCGCAGCGGCGAGCCCGAACGTCACGGTGCTCGATCGATGGATCTTCTTCACGGCACGTCTCCAACAGCCGAGAGGACGCGAGCGAGGTGCGCCGAGCTCGGATAGCGAACGCGAAATGCAGCTGCGCGCGCGCGCGCATCGGCCGTCCGTCGCAGCTTGAGGAGGGCATCGATCGCGATGACCTCACGTTCCTGAGCGAGGACCCCATCGGGGAATCGCGTCGGGTGATCGTCCGCGAGGGCGAGCGCTCGCGTCGGATTCGAGGTCAACGCAGCCTGCGCGCGACGAAGGTACACAACCTCGGACTCGCCGGACGGCGCACGTGCGCTGCTAGGAGGATCCTCGGGCGACGGCGACACGATCGCGTCGTCGGCTTTCGGCGTCGGGGTCGACGGAGCTGCGGCGACAGTCTCCGACGGCTCTTCCGAGGTGCCCTCTGAAGGAGCCGCTGGCGGCGTCGTCGGGAGCGGAGCCTTCGTCGGAGTCCGCGCCGGGATCGACGGGGCCGGCACGACGGGCGAATCTGGGGCTCGCGCCCCAACCACTCGCAGAGGTGCGTCTTCGGCCCGCGTCGAATCCAGCTCCGCGCCAACGGGCTCCGTCGCCTGCACGGTCTCCGGCTCCGCGATGCTCGGCGGCGGCTCCGCAGGCGCGGCGACCGCCATCGCGACGGGCGCCGCCTGCGTCGCGACGGACTGCGGCTCGGCCTGTCCCGTCGCCGCGTCGCGCATGTCGGTGACCGAGCTCAAGACGCCGATCCCGACGACGGCCAAGATCCACTTCGCGCCGTGGAGCCGGCGCGCGCCGCTCGATCCGCGCGGCTGCACCGAAAGGAAGGTCGCCTCGAGGCGCCGCTCCAGCCGTTCGACCTGCTCGTCGTCTGGCCCGGCTCGGCCGGCGCCAATCAAGGTCTCGAGGAATTTCTCGTCGTCCAACATGAGCCGCTCGTTTCTAGGTCTTCGGCAATTTCGAGATCATTCCCAGGAGCTGCTCCCTCGCAGCAGCGAGGCGCGAGTACGCCGTCGCCCGCTGACAGCCGACGATTTCGGCGACCTCCGACATCGGGAGCTGCTCGAGCTCGTAGAGAACGAAGACATCGCGCTTTTCGTCATCGAGCCGGGCGAGCAGCTTGTGCAGCTGCGTCCTGGCGTGCAGCCGCTCGGGGTCGCGGCTGTTCGTCACTCCGCCCGCTTCTTCCGCGAGCTCGCCGACGAGGATCTCGTGGCGGACGCTCGCGCGCCTTCGATGGGCGGCCGCGACGCGGAGACAGATTCCGTAGAGCCAGGCCCGAAACGAGCTCTCTCGTTCGAGCTCGGGCAGTTTTCGAAAGAGGACGACGAAGACTTCCTGGCTCACGTCCTCGAGGTCGCGCTCAGCGATGCCTTGGTATCGGAGCGCTCGCCAGACGAACGCCACGTTTTCACGGAAGAGCTGCCGCGGATCCATGGGGTGCGGCGTGTCACATGCCCCGAGCGGCTGTGTTCCGAAGTCGCTCGAGGATAGCTGCGCGGCCCTCACGTATCAGCAGTGCGGGCTGCTCGCGACGATTCGCAAACAAATCGACTTTTCTACGAGCTCGGAGAGAGCGACCGCGAGCTGCTCGCCTCGCATCGAATGCGGACGATGAGAGTGCCGCGCAGGCACGGAGCTGCCGCGCAGGCATCGCGCGAAGACGATAGCAATCGCGCGATGCGCACTGCAACCGAGCGCCAGAGGACGGTAGCTCACGTTTCGCTCTGCCATTTTCAGAGCGAGATGAGCGTCGGCACGAGGCTCTGATCGGTGCCATTTCCGATGCTGCCGTATTCGGAGGCTCCCCAGCAGCGGACGGTGCCGTCGGCGAGGATCACGCAGCCCATGTGACCGCCCGCCGAGAGCCCGACCGCCGTAGAGATGCCGGAGACGGGCGTGGGCGACGGCCGCTCCGTCTCCGTTCCGTCGCCGACTTGGCCGTAGTCGTTCCTCCCCCAGCAACGCACGGAGCCGTTGGCCAGGCGCGCGCAGGTGTGGGACTCGCCACCCGCGCCGATCTCGGTCACGCCGGAGAGCCCAATCACCGTGACGGGCGACGTCCGCGGAGGCGTGTTGGTCGTTCCGTCGCCGAGCTTGTAGTAGTTGTTGCGTCCCCAGCAGCGGACGGTGCCGTCGTCGAGGAGCGCGCAGCTGCGGAATTCGCCCGCCGAGATCCCGACGACGTTGGTGAGACCGAGAACGGCCGTGGTCGTCGTGGGCCGCGTCGTCGTTCCGTCGCCGAGCTGGCCGAAGCTGTTGTCCCCCCAGCAGCGGACGGTGCCGTTGCCGAGGAGCGCGCAGGCGTGGCCGTCGCCGAGCGTGATGGCGCTGACGCCGGAGAGGCCGGGGATGGCGGCAGGAGTGCGCCCCTCCGTCGTCGTGCCGTCGTCGAGCTGGATCCCCTTGCCGAGTTGGCCCCAGCATCGCACGGTGTCGTCGTCGAGGATCGCACAGGCGGAGCTTCCGCCAGCAGCGAGCTTCTTGACGCCGGAGAGGCCGACGACGGCGGTGGGCGTGAGGCGGTCGTCGGTGGTGCCGTCGCCGATCGACCCGAAGAAATTCGACCCCCAGCACCGGACCGCGCCACCGGTGACGAGCGCGCAGCTGTGGAGTGAGCCTACGGCGACGTCGGTGGCGTCGGAGAGGCCGACGACGGCGGTGGGGGTCGACCTGTCGACGGTCGTGCCGTCACCGATCCTTCCAGACCAGTTCACTCCCCAGCAGCGGACCGAGCCGTCGGTGAGGCGCGCGCAGGCGTGGAACGGGCTGATGGCGATCCGAAGCTCGCCGGGGATGCAGGCCTTCGCGTTCGTCGTCGTGCTCTCCTGCCCCGGGGGACACGTCGTGCACTGGCGATCCGCGATCGGAGTCCCTGCGATGCTCACGAAGCTGCCCGCCGCGCAATCGGTCATCGACGTGCAGCTCGCTGCGTTCGTCGTCGTGCTGAAGGTGCCGCCAACGCAGGCGCTGCATGCCCGATTGATGGTCGGGCTTCCCTCCTGCGAGAGGGCCTCGCCAGCAATGCAGTCGGTCCACGCGACGCACGCCGTCGCCGGATTCATGTCGTGGTCCCACGAGCCGCTCGCGCACGCCTCCATCGGCGCCTTGCCACCAGCGCAATGGGTCCCAGGCTCGCAAGCGGCGCATGCCGGCGGCGACGTCGCATTTCCGGGCGTCTTCTGGACCGTCCCGGCCGGGCACTCACCGAGCGGGACGCACCTGGCCCGGTTGTACGAGCTGGAGTGCGTGCCCGCGGCGCACGGCGCGCAGACCTGATCGGTGGTGGTGCTGCCCGGCGTAGCCACGTAGGTGCCGGCCTTGCACGTCGTCCAGTTCGTGCAGCTCTCCGCGTTCGCGGTCGCGCTGAACGTCCCGCTCGGGCACGACGCGCATCTCCGGTCCGCGGTCGCCGATGGAGCACCGGCCACGTACGTGCCCGCCGCGCACGTCGACCACGCCGTGCACGCGCCGTTGCTCGCGATCCCGTCCGCACACGCGCCAGCATCGCTGCCCGGGCCAGGTCCGTCCGAGGGCGAGATCGAGGGATCGGAGCTGCAGGCGCCCAACAGAACGAGCGCCAGGAAGGAAGCGCCAGCGGCGCCGAATCGGCGGGACCTGGCCATCGTGTCTCGCATGCCTCGATTCCGAATGCTCATGACTCCACTCCAGTGGCTCTCGTTCGCGGCGCGCGGCCCAAGCAAGTAGACGGGCCGGAGCGCTGCACGCCCCACGTCTCTGCAGTGCGGCCTTCCCGCAACGATTCCTAAAAAAAATCGACGGCGAGCCCGACGGCCCCGAAAGCGGTCACGAACGACGTCCGGTGCAGGCGCCGCTCGACCCCTTGGGGATCCGCGAAGGTGAGCTCGAGCTGCTGCGGCGTGGCGGCGACGCCCAACGACGCGAACGCGCGAAGCGGGCCCGAGAGCTCGTAGGTCGCTTGGGAGCGGACCCACGCGCCGACGGTGGACGACAAGCCGAGCCGATTCTTCGCGAAGCCGTGCCCCCAGCCGGTGAACGTCGTGATCTCGGGGCCTGCGCAGCCCGAGAGGCGCACCTTCGACCAGCTTGCGGATACCGGGCAAACGGAGAGCCCGAGCATCGTGTTCGCCAGCCAGAATCGGCTCTGCTGCGAGCCCAATCCGGTCGAGAGTGACGCAACGACGTCGAGAGCGAACGGCCAGGTGTGGCCGGGTCTCAATACGAGCCCGAGACCGGCCGCAGGCATCGGCGTCACCGTGTCGTCGATCCCGATCCCCGGACCGAGGTGGGCTTCGAGGTGCCACCGCCTGGCCTCGTCCGAACGGCGGCGCGCTGCGATCTCTGCCGTTGTGATCGGCAGCTCGACCATGAGCGACAGAGCCAGGACGATGGCCTCCGACGCTTCGGCGCAGCTCTCGTTCCGGATCGTGATGTCGCGGGCGCCGAGCGCCTCGCCGCCCGCGGTCGACAGCGCAATGTGCGCCGTCCATCCAACCTCGCCCTGACTTCGCGCGATCGAGGCCCGAAGGACCCGCTCAGCGGCGGCCCGCGGTGCGAACGGCCGCCGACGCAGCGTGACCTCGACGTCTTCGATGAGCTCGTCCCTCGACAGGCACGTCTCCGCCCCGGGGGCGCGCGTCCATTCGAGGAAGACGAGCGCTCTCCGAGGTTCCTCGCCGCTCGCCGCCGTGGCGAGCGTCAGTACTGAAAGCGCCGCGCAAGCACCGAGCTGCCGCGCACGCATGGCGCGGCGACGATAGCAGTCGCGCAACGCGCGCCGCAACCGGATGCGCGGCCGATCTCCGGCTGCCTCGTCGTTCTACTCCCGAGCGGAGCGGTCATTCGGTCGCCAGCGCCCGTTCGGCGGGCGTCTGCGCCACGGCCATGAGGCGCGTGCGCGCGGGCGGGACGTCTTCGGCGCGGCCACCCTTCTTCGCGATCTCGACGGCGACCGCGAGGAGGAGCGGATGCGAAGGCGATGCCGCGATCGCGCGAAGGACCGGCGCCCACACGTCCGACTTGCCGGGTGTGCCCGGCGCGCCTGCGAGCGCTGAACGCGCGAGCGCAAAGCCGATGATCGGATCGCGCTCGGCCGCATCGAACATCCGCGAGAGGAGCGTCTTCGCCGGCGTGCCGTTCGGATCGACGAGCAGATGCCAGAGGAGCGCGTGTTTCGCGTCGACCTGACGCTTGTCGATGGCGGCGACGTCGATCGCCGGCGGAGCCTCGCGCCGGCGCGCCGCGAGCTCGAGACGCAGCTCGAGCGGGAGCCCGTTCTCCTCGATGACGCCGCGCGCCGCGAGATCGACCGCGAGCGGACCAGTCACCGGATCGTGCGGAGCCATCGGTGCGGGCGCGACGCTCTTGGCCCACACGCGAGCGGACTCGGCGTCTCCGAATGCCGCGAGCCGCTCGGCCATCACGAGGACGCACGCAGCCGCGGGGCGATCGGTGGGCGTGTCCTTTCCTCGCCCGCGCTCGTTCGCAGCGGATGCCTTGCCGTCACGCGCCGCGAGCGTCGCGAGCACCATCGACGCGCAGCCCGCGTTCGGATCGGCCGAGAGCACGCCGCGCGCGAGCGTCCCCGCGACCTCCGGACGTTCGAGGATCAGCGCGCGCGCTGCGACCTCGGAGAGCGCGACGTGCCCACGCGTCGCGCGACGCTCGGCGCGCATCACGTCGCCCGAGAGGATCGCCTCGTCGATCGCGAGCCGAGCGACCGTAGGATCCTGGATCCGCCCGACGCCGAGCTCGGGTGACATGTCCGCGAGACCCGCAGCGACCCTCCGCGCGAGACCCGCCTGACCGATCCCGAGCAGCTCGAGCACGCCGGCCTCGATCTCGCGGCCGCGCAACGGCGCGACCCGCATGAGCCCTTCGAAGCCACGAGCGAGGAGCTCCGCGTCTGCCTTCCCTCGCCCCCACGCGACGAGCGCATCCCATGCTGCCGGCTCGTCACCGCTCGCGAGCGTCAGCGCGATCGCGCGCTCGCGCGCCTGACGATCCGCAGCCGAGTCGGCTCTCTGCGCGGCGAGCCGGATGAACAGCGCCTCGAGGCTCGTGCTCGTTCGGTCCTCGGCGGCGATCTTCTCGAGCGTCGCGAGGCCTTCCGTCGGGTTGCCGCGAGCGGCCGCACAGCGCGCCTGCGCGGCGAGCGCCGGCGCGTACGTACGATCGATGCGAAGCGCGCGCGCGAAGGCGTCGTCCGCGCCCTTGCTCTTCGGATCGAGTTTGCAGCGGACCTCGCCGATGCGCGTGAACGGCTCCGGATCCTCGTCGTCCTCGCTAGCGGCAAGCTCGTAGGCCGATAGCGCCGAGCGGAGATCGCCCGCCTCTTCCGCGAGCACGCCCCTGAGATAGGCGGCATACGCCTCGGCCGGCACGAAGCCGCCCTCGACGATGCGCCCGTCGTAGACGCGCGTCACCTTCGACGCGCCCGCGCAGCCCGCTACGAGCGGAGCCGCGATCGCGAGCGCGCCGAGAAGCGAACGCGCCCGTCTCATGCGTTCGCTCGCGCACGGCGAAGCGCGCTCACGAGCGCATCGTTCTCGGCGTCCGTGCCGATCGTGATCCGGAGCTGCGCCGCGAGCCGTCCGCCGGCGGCGTGGAAGCTGCGGACGAGGACACCGTCCTTCACGAGCGCATCGAAGATCGCCTCCGCCGACCCGGGCGTCTTCACCCAGAGGAAGTTCGCCGAGCTCGGCGTCACGGAGAAGCCGTCGATCTCGGCGATCTCCTTCGCGAGCTCCGAGCGCGCACGAACGATGCGCGCGACGTCGCGCTGGACGTCGTCCCACGCGTCCTCGAGGACCGCCGCCGCTGCAGCCTGGCTCGTCGCGCTGAGGTTGAACGGCTGGCGCACCTTGTCGAGCTCGGCGACGAGCGCAGCATCGGCCTCGAGCCAGCCGACGCGAAGGGCAGCGAGGCCGATCTTGCTCACCGTGCGGAGGATGCCGAGGTTCGGATGCTCCTCGCGCCATCCGCGGACCGAGCCTTCGGTCGCGTAGTCGACGTATGCCTCGTCGACGATCGTGAAGACGCCGCTCGCCGCCTCGATCACGTCGCGCAAGCGAGCGTCGCTCATGCGATTGCCCGTCGGGTTGTTCGGGCTCGCGACGAACACGATGTTCGGGCGCATCATCTCGATCGCGCGCTTCATCATCGGCGCGTCGAGGTCCCACGCTGCGTCGAGCGGCACTTCGACGGGCTTGTGCCCGTGCCCGCGCGCGCTCACGCGGTACATGACGAACGTCGGCACCGGTGTCAGCACCACCGGCTGCGGAGCCCTCTCGCGCGGACGAGCGAGCGCCGTCAGGACGAGCGCGATCACCTCGTCGGACCCTGAACCGACGAGGAGCTCGTCCGGCCGAGCCCCCGTCCGTCGGGCGATCGCCTCTTTCAGTCGGAGCGCACGCGGATCGGGGTACCTCTCGAGCGCCAGATTCGCAACGGCCCGCGCGACGGCCTCTTTCACCGCCGGCGACGAGGCCGGCGGCGCCTCGTTTGCATCGAGCTTGACGCGAATACCGGGCGGATCGTGCGGGACGTACGCGCGGAGCTCTTCGATCTCCGGCCGGAGCAGCGCCGCGAGCTCGATCTCGGCCACGGCACGACGACTCGCTCGAGGTTCTGCTGGATTCCGCGCGCCGGTCGACATGAGGGCCGACAGGCTACCACTCGCGGCCTCCGTCTGGCGCGCGATGCGCCACGATGGAACGTCGAGCGCCGCGGCGAAGTGCCGGCACGCCTCGACCGTCGCCCGAGGGTCGCGGAGGCCCGAGAAACCAGGGCCGTCCAAGCATGATTTGACTACGGCCCAGCTCGTGCAAAACGCGAATGCCCCGCGGTCGTGCACCGCGCGGTCCCCCCGCCGATGAAGAAGACGCTTCTCCGGATCCTCGCGATCGTCCCCCTCGCCTCCGCCTGCTCGGCCACGATCGACGGCCAAGGACCGCCGGTCCAGCAGCAGCAGCCGACCGGCACGGAGACTCCTCCGGAGCCGCGCGCGTCGGACGACATCGATGGGCCCGAACAGTTGTTCGAGCCTCCGACGCCCGGGAAGGCCACGCCCGACGACGTGTTCGGCCTCTGGTCGCTGAGCGGCGTCACCGATCAGACGCGCCTCCTCATTCGTCCCGACTCGCTGACGATCGCGCGTCGGTGCAACAC
>JAEXCN010000051.1 GCA_023402175.1 Pseudomonadota bacterium
ACTCGGCGCGCACCATCACGACGCGCGGCGCCGACGGATGCGCCGCGATGCGCGCGAGGGCCTCGCGACGGAGCCGCGTCTTGCCGATGCCCGGAGCGCCGGTCAGCGTCACGATGATCGGCGTCTGATCCTCTTGGCAGCGCTCGTAGGCGGTGACGACCTGCGAGAGGTCCGCCTCGCGACCGACGAACGGTGAACCGCCGGCGATCTCCTTCTTCGCCGTGACCTTCGGACCGACGACGGACGTACCATCGGGACGAACCTGCATCTCGAAGCGTCCGCGCGCGAGCTCGCTGGTCGTCGTGTCGGCGAGGACCTGGTTCTTCTGCGCGTCGCGCGCGAGCGCTGCTGCGCGGTCCACGACCTCGCCGGTCGGGCGCGTTCGATCGATGCGTGTGCGCCCGGTCGCGACGCCGACGCGGGAGCCCATCTTCGCGAGGCGAAGACCGAGGTCGAGCGCACGGACGGCCTCGTCGCCGAGCGCCTTCTTCACGCCGAGATGAGCCACGATCGCATCGCCGCCGAGCTCGGTCGCCTCCGCACCGCGCGCACGCAGATGAGCGATGAGCCTCCCGCGCGGCGGTCCCTTCGGAACGTGGGTCGCCAGGATCGACGTGACGAGGCGCGAGCCGCCGGGCTTCGACGTCGTGATCACGAGCGAGCCCAGGCTGAGTGGCGCAAGGTCGGCCGTCTGCGCGCGCGTCGCGAGCGGTGCGAATTCGATCTCCGAAGCGATTCCTCGCAGCCGGACCGCGACCTCCGAGGCGCGCGCGGGTCGTTCCTCGGGATGCGTCGCGAGCATCTCGCAGAGCAGGTCGTCGAGCACGACGGGCGCGTCGGGGAAGACCTCGCCGAGTCGCGGTGCGGGCGTCGTCACGAGGCGTGCGAGGATCGCGATCGGCGTCGGGCCGAGATGCGGCGGACGCCCGGCGATCATCTCGAAGAGCGTGGCGCCGAGGCCGTAGATGTCCGCGCGAGCATCGACCTCCGCGTCGCCGCGTGCCTGCTCCGGCGCCATGTACGCCGGCGTGCCGATGATCGCGCCCGTGCGCGTCAGTCGTGCGTCCTCGGCCGAGGCCACGCCGAAGTCGACGAGCTTCGCCTCGAGCGGCCAATCCTGGCCTGGCCCGCTGCCGGCGAGGATCACGTTCGAAGGCTTGATGTCGCGGTGGATGATCCCGACGCTGTGCGCATACGCGAGCGCGTCGGCCACCTGCGCGCCGATCTCGAGCGCGCGGCCGAGCGACAGGGGCGCTCGCTTCTGGCGCTGCGCGATGTCCTCGCCCTCGAGCCACTCCATCGCGACGTACGGGTGTCCCTCGTCGAGCTGCCCGAACGCCACGACGCGCACGATTCCGGGATGGCTCAAGCCGGCGAGCACACGCCCTTCGCGACCGAAGCGTGCCTCCTCGCTCGCGTCGACGCCCGGGATCGCGATGACCTTCAGCGCGACCGGCGCACCCGAGACCTCGTCGCGTGCGTGGTAGACGATGCCTACACCGCCCCGTCCCACTTCGCGTTCGATCACGAAGCGCCCAGCGAGGAGACCCTGGAAGGCCGCCGCGGTCACGGATGGAGACTACCGAAACGTCGGCCGGCACGCATCCCTCGACGGCCGAATTCGGCGGATTACGGCCTCGTTCGCCATGGGAAGACGCGCGAAACGAGAAACGGTCTCTGGGCATCGAACATACCTCCGGCCTCGAGCGAATCGGGCTCGCTCGCCCTCAGGCACGCCGAATTTCGCGCGCCGGAGGTGGTGAGGTGCGCTCTGGCGCGCTCCGTATCACCCGGCGATCTTCTTCCCGAGACCGATGAGGAACATCTCGTAGCTCGTCGCGCGTGTCCCTTCGGGACGGATGCCCCGCTCCTCGGTGAAGAGCCGTTTCACCTCGGCCTTCGCCTTCGGCAGGTCTTCGCCCATGAAGATCTTGCCGACGAACGCGCCCCCCGGCTTGAGCAGCTTCTCGGCGACCGCAAGCGCGCGCATGAAGAGCTCGAAGCTCCTCGTCTGGTCACCGAGGCGATTGCCCGTCGTCCGTGGAGCCATGTCGCTGAGCACGACGTCGTAGGGCGCGTGCACGGCGAGCGCTTCGTTGTCGAGCGAGAGCGCATCGCCGACCATCGCGGTCGCGTTCGGCGGAAGCGGAATGGCGAGCGGCTCGAGGTCGATCGCGACGAGCTTCCCGGAAGCGCCGATCTTCTGCGTGACGTAGAGCGACCAGCTCCCCGGCGCCGCGCCGAGATCCAGCACGTGCATCCCCGGCCTCAGGAGCTTCACGCGGCGATCGATTTCGTCGAGCTTGAACACGCTCCGCGCGGGATACCCGGCGAGGCGCGCCTCGCGCGTGAACGAGTCGCCACCCTTGTAGGTGTTCTTTCCGCCGCGGCCGCTTCTCGCTCTCGCCATCGCGCTGTCCCGAGCTCTCTTCCGACGGCCCGGATTACACGATAGGTGCCCGGACTCCCAGAAGAAGACGCGCCCCCCACTTACAACGGATGGAGCCCCGGGGGACCAACGGTCTGGATCGCGGCCGATCCGATCGACCGCGCGCATACGCCTCGGGCCTGCGAGACTCCGCAGAGACTGCGACGGCTCGTGCGGAGCTGCCCGGGGCACGGCAATGGACCGGCCGTTGCAGCTGAGGTTGCGCAGGAGCCCGGCATGAACCTCCGCTGTCTCTTCCACGTGAGCCCTGCCGTTACGAACCCCCAGTCCAAGCCGGAGCGGCAGCCCATGCCGAGCGTGCTCGACGTCGACGTCGAGTTCGTCGACGAGCCGCAGCCCCGGGGCCGGTCGTTCGAGACGTGGACGCGCGCGCGCGGCTGGGCGAGCGAAGACTAGCTAGCGGCGCCTGCGACGCGTCCGGTCGACGCGATGTCGACGGTCGGACGGATGCGGACTTCCGTGAACCTGGTAGCTATTTGATCTGCGGGGGCTTCGCCTGGTGGACCGGCCGGAGGCCGGTGCCGCCGACATAGCCGTAGCTCGCGTCCTGCCCTATGCCCCACACCGTGACGGCGAACGGGCCGTCACTTCGAGCGACGTGGCGACCATAGCCGCACTCGCCCTTTGCCAGCTTCAAGGGCAAGAACCCGCTCGTCAGCTTGACCCACGTGAACTCGTACTGGCCGCTCGATCCGAGGGGCTGCCAGCCATCGATTTCGCCACCGCACTCGAGCTCGACCGGCGCGAAGCCCTTCGCCGTCTTGCGGCGAACCACCGTCAGCCGCGTCTCCGGGTACGTGAAGTCGGCGAAGAACACGTAGCGATCGAGGTACTGCGCCGTCGGAGGAACGTTCACGAAGTCGGGATCGCCCGTCGTCTTCTTGCCCGTTCCGCTGCCGTAGGTCGAGCCCGTCATGTACACGGTGACGTGGAACGGGTGCTTTGTGTCCTGGCTCTTCACGACGAAGAGCTCGTCGGTGATGAAGTTCGCCATCTGGCCCGCCTGAAGCGTCTCGGGGGCATCGCGAGGACGCGACGGCTCGTACGTGAGCTTCGTGCCGTCGACGGCGCCGACGATCGTGTACGGGACCTTCTCGCGGATGTCGGACGAGAAGCTCGCGATGCGCGGCGCGAACGGGACGACCGCGTACTCGGTACCCCAATGCTCGAACGGCGGGGTCTGCTGCTGGAGGATGTCGCAGTAGGGCGTCGGGACCTCGGCGCACTCGGACCCGCCGAAGACGCCGACGGGCTTGTTCGTCTCGATCGGGCTCCCGGTCAGGGCGGACGCCTGGAAGAACTGCAAGACCTGCCCCTTCGAGATCTTCCAGGTCTGTGTCATGCCCGCCGTCGCTCCGGCGATGTTGCCACCTGCAGCAATCTCGACGGTCGGTCGAATGCTGACCTCGGTATCGTCCTCGTTCGCGATGATCTGCAGCGACTTACGGCGGTACGCGTACGTCGGACTGAACATGTCCGGGCTCACCGCGACGTAGTTCTGCGTCCACGAGGAGACGGGGAGAAGCAGCGTCGCCGTCGGCACGTACGACGTGGCGCCTCCGTACGGATACATCGAGTAGGCCGAAACGGGGGCGTCCGTCTTGATGTGGAACGCCTTCGTGATCCCCGTGCCGTTGATCATCGGGTCGACGAGCAGCGCAGGGGTGACCTGCGCCGGGCATCGGGCCGACTGCTCCGAGTAGTTGGTATCGTCGTGCGAGAGGAACACGATCGCGACCTCGCCCGGCGGGAGCGGACCTTCGAGGCGCTTGTACACCGGGTCCTGATCCTTCCGCTCGACCGTGTAGGTCGCGCCCGAGATGTCGAGCGGAGCGGTCCCGCGGTCGGCCGTGATCGTCACCGGCCGGTCCCAGGTGTTCGCGATCATCGCCGCGAAGCACCCACCCTTCCTGTCGATCCCGTTGATGGGCGGGATGGTGTAGAAATCACAGCCGGCCGAGCCCTTGCTCAGCGTCGCCGCCGTGCAGGCGTCGACGCAACTGCCGACGCCGCAGCCCTGGTCGGCACCGCACTGCGCGACCACCTTCTCTTCGCCCTCGCAACCGTCGAGCACCTGCTTCAGGTCGCGCGAGCAGTGGATACCGCAGACGGGCGGCGCGTCGCTTTCCGGCGGCTGCTCGGGGGCCTGCGCGTCCGGGTCAGGAGTATCGAACCGCGGACGTTCTTCGTTCACGAAGCCGTCGCGGCTCGAGCATGCAACGATTGCGAAAGCCACGGCGCTCGCGCAGAGCACGCCGGGGATCAACCCTACGGAACGGTCCGAGCTTTTCATGGACCCTCTCTAGAAACGAACCGAAACAGGGATGTGGTGCGGATCGGTATCGGTATTGTTTTGACCGAGCTCACCGCGTTGATTGCTGCCCCAGCAGGAGACGCTTCCGTCCTTGTCGAGCGCGCAGACGGCGCGTGCCGAGGCCGCGATCTGGACGGCATGCCCGCTGAAGGTCTCCGCCGGACGGAAGAACATCGAGAAGGCCGTATCCTTCGGGTCCTTCCCGAGCGCTCCCGTCTTGTTGTCGCCGGCGCACTGCACCGTTCCGTCGGTCAGACGCACGCACGTGATCTCACCCGCGGCGGCGACCTGCTGCGGCCAGGCTTCCTTGCTCGTGACGAGAGTGCGGATCGGCTTGGGCGAAGGATCCGGGAGGCCCGTGGCGAGCGCGCCCATCGCGCTGCTGCCCCAGCAGTAGACGTAGCCGTCCACGACGGCGCACGCGTGCGCGCGGCTCGACGTCGTGGAGGAGACCGAGAAGCTCGTGGCCGGTCCGAGCCCGATCGCGAGCGGCCGCTCGTCCGGGCTCAGCGACGCGATGCGCGCCGCGACGACGCCCGCCGTGCCAGCGACGGCTCCCCAGGAGATGATCTGTCCGGTGTCCGTCACGCCGAAGCTCGTCGTCGTGCCGGCGGTGGTTCGGACGACGTGGAACGTACCCAGCGCGGCCTTGTCCGGGCCAGCGGTCGTCGTGGTGGTGACGCGCGCGAGCTGCCGCTGGGAGTTGTCACCCCAGCACCAGACCTCGTCGTTCGTGAGCACCGCGCACGCGGTCACCTGTCCGACGTCGACGCGGGTCGCCGGACCCGGCAGCGCCACGCGGCTCACCGTACGATGGGCCGCCGTATCGGTGACGGGCGGAGCGACCGCGAGACCGAGCTGGCCCTTGTCGTTGCCGCCCCAGCAGAGCACGTCGCCGCCAGATACGACGGCGCACGTGGTCGTCCCGCCAGCGCTGAGCTGGATCGCGTCGGTGAGGTCCGTGACCGGCGTCGCAACCCGCGGCGGGCCCGCGTCGCCGCCATCGAGACCGGCGTCGAGACCGGCGTCGCTGTCGCCGGCACCGCCGTCCGCGCTCGGACCGGTTCCGCGCGAGCCCTTGGAGTCATCGCCCCAGCAGCGGACCGTGCCGTCGCTCAAGCGCGCGCAGAAGTGATTCTCGCCCGCGACGATGTGCGTCGCGCAAGGCGTCGTTCCGCAGACGACGGGCTCCTCTTTTGGATCGAAGGGATCCTTGCCGGGCCCTGCGTCTTTCGGCGGAGGCGTGCTCGCGTCGACCGGATCCTCCGGCTCCTGAGGCGGGGGAGGCGGCGCCGGGGCGGCGTCGTGGTCGTCGGGTTCGAACGTCGGGCGAGGGGCGTCATCCGAGCTGCAGGCGACGATCGCCGCTGCCGTGATGCACGTCGTTGCCGGAATCCAGTAAGCCAGTCGTCGCATGGGCTTCTTCATGAGCGGCGTCACGGCTTGCTCGCAGAGGTCCTGTGGAGCGCGATCTCGTTACCGACGACCCAGAAGTCGTCGTTCCCCTTCCCCCAGATCGCGGTGAACGATTTCGAGACGGGAATGTCCGTCACGCGGATGGCTGCCTGCTGCCACTTCGTGCCGTTCCAGTGGGTGACGAGCCCGGAGTCTCCGACACCCCACGTATCGTTCGGGCCGGGGCCCCAGAGTGCGACGATGGCTCGGTCCCACGTGTTGATCGGGTTGAACGACCAGGTGTAGCTGTTGCCGCTGTCGGTGCTCTTGCCGCGGTAGTAGCTCCACTTGAAGTCACCCGTCGCGCCGCGGATCCAGATCGAGCTATCGGAGCTGATTCCGAAGGCGGTGAGCTCGCGCGCCTGCGGCGCATATCCGCCCGCCGGATCCTTGGGCAGGTCGACCGCCGTCCACGCGTCTGAACCCGGCGAGCGCCGGAGAACGACACCACCGAGCAGCGACGGCAGGGCCTGGTCGAACTGCTGGCCTGTCATCCAGCACCCGCTCGCGCCGCCGCACATGACGAAGCGGTACGCGATCCCTCGCGACGACAGATCCGAGTCGAGCGTCCAGCCGGAGCCGCCGTCGGATGGATCGCCGTCGTAGTGAAGGACGCGGCCCCTGGTGACCCACGGCCAGACGCTGTCCTTCATCTGACCGCCGACGATCCAGATGTCGTTCGGTCCCGTCCCCCAGACGGACGTGAGCGGGATGGTCGCGTCGCCAGGAAGAGCGACCGGAGAGAAGACGAGCGTTGCCGAGCTCGATCCCTCGCCGTGGAAGAGGCCGGCTGGCGTCAGGACCCACACGTCCGTCGGCCCGCTTCCCCAGATCGTGTAGTTCGTCCCCGTAGCGGTCGTAAGCTGCGCGTGGACGTTCCACGCGGTGCCGTCCCAGCGCAGAACGCTCCCGCTACGGCTCACCGCCCAGACGACGCCGGTGCCGTCGCCCCAGACACCAACGAGGTTTTGTCCCTTCGGCACGTCCGTGTGACAGAAGTTGTCGTCCGAGCAGATCCGGGCGCCCGCGTCCGCAGCGCCGTCGGTGGCAGCGTCGCGGTTCGCGGACGCGTCGGGGCTCTCACCAGCATCGCCCTCGGGCGAAGCGTCGGTCATCGGGATGACGTTCCCGCCGCCGTCGCCCTTTTCGGTGGGCTGCTCGACGACGCCGTCTGCCGTATCGGAGCATGCGCCGAGCGCGAGCGTCGTCGCCGCCGTCAGCACGAGGAGGCTCGCGCCGGCGGCGAGCTTCGGCGTTCGAGAGATCGCCACGTCCTTCATTGGGCACCTGCCTGTTTGCCTGGCTTCGGTCCGGTGTAGTGGAGGACGACGCCGTCGCCGACGATCCAGACGTCGTTCGGCCCGCTTCCCCAGACCCCGCGAAGAGCGGGCTTTCTTCCGAGAGGGAGCTGTACGGTCGACGGGGTGAACTCGGTGCCGTCGTAGTGGAGAATGGTCCCGCTATCGCCCACGACCCAGATGTCCTTGGGGCCGCTGCCCCAGACGGAGCGAAGGGTCTCGGTCGTCTTCGACGCCACGATTTGCCAGCGATCGTCGGCCGGCGTGATGTGTCGGATCGCCCCGAGCGAGCCGACGGCCCACACGTCGCTCGCGGAGCTCCCCCAGACGGACTCGAGCGAGACGTTGGTCTGCGCGTCGACCTTGACCCAGGTAAGAGTGTCATCGACCCCGCCTGCGTCCGCTCCGGCGTCGGACGGCGTCCCATGGAGCGTGATCCCGCGCTCGTGCGCGACGTAGACGCTGTTGTCGGCCGTCATCCACACGTCGTTCGGGGAGCTGCCCCAGATATGGGTCACCGTGTGCGTGCTGGGGATCATGCGCCAGCCGACGCCACCGTCCGGGAGCTCGGTGTTCAGGAACTGGTCGCCGGTGTAGCCCTTCCCCGCGTAGGTGAAGTTTTGGGCCCGCGAACCGATGCGCACGTCCTTCGGGGAGCTTCCCCATACGGCGCGAACGAAGATCGCGGTGTACGCAGGGAGGTCGGTCGGCACGTTCTCCCAGACGGCGGTGCCGTTCTGAAAGCCCTTTCCGTGCAGGATCACCTGCGAGCTGCTGACGACCCAGATGTCGTTCGGGCCGCTCCCCCAGATGTCGAAGAACGTGTTCTTCACGCCGGTCGGCGTGAGGGTCCAGGCGTTGCCGTCGTAGTGGATGATCGTGCCGCCCGAGCCGACGGCCCACACGTCGTTCTTGCTCGTGCCCCACACGGCCATCAGCGTGTGGAAGGGGCTCACGGTCGTCGGGACGAGGCACCAGTCGACGGAATCGCACGAGACGACCTCGGTCGTGCAGCCGGGATCCGACGGGTCGCACCCCGCATCGGCAGGCCCCGCGTCGACCTCGACCTCGGCGTCGGGCTCGGCCGGCGGCGCCGCTTCGGGCACGATGGAGCCCGGCTCGTCGCCGATGTCGCCCGATTCTGCGTTCTTCGCGCAGCTCGCGAACGACGCGATGAGCGTCGCGAGCAGCGGCAGCGTCGCCAGAGCGACTCCCTCTTTTTTGAAGAAAGCGCGCTTCATTTCGTCACCTCGATGCCGCCGTCGCACTCGACCATCAGGCACTTGCCTTCGATGCAGGGCTGACCCGAGGCGAAGTCGCACGCGTGGCCGCACGCTCCGCAATTGGCGGGGTGGCGCATGATGTTCACCTCGCAGCCGTCGCTGGGATCGCCGTTGCAGTCCGCCCATCCAGGGATGCACTCGAGCACGCAGAGGCCCTTCTTGCAGGCGTTGACCTGGTTCGCGCGCGGGTTCGGACAGGTGTTGCCGCACGCTCCGCAGTTGGCCTTGTCGCTGAGGAGGTCCTTGCAGCCGACCGTCGACAGGGAGAGCGTGCACAGCGTCAGCCCGGCCTTTTCGCACTTGTCGAGGCACTGCGGGCCGTAGCCGTCGTCACGGCAGTCCTGATCCGGCGCGCACTCGATCCCGCAGCCTCCGCAGTTCTTCGTGTCGGTCTTGGTGTTGGTCTCGCAGCCGTCCGAGGCGCAGCCCTTGTTGAGGTCGTGGTTGCAGTCGGCGTAGCCGCTCTTGCACTTCAGCTTCCCGCACTGGCTCAGGCCGCAGCCGTACACCGTCTGGAAGGGCATCGGGTTGCACGCGTCCGCCGGCTTCGTGCAGTAATTCCCGCACGTCGCGCAGTTGTAATCGTCGAAGCGCGTGTCGGTGCAGCGCCCGCAATCGGTCAGACCCGCGGGGCACCCGCACTTGCCCTTGATGCAGCGGACTCCGGGCGCGCACGCGTTACCACAAGCGCCGCAGTTCTCCGGATCGGCGGAGATATTCACCTCGCAGCCGTCGTCGAGCAGGCCGTTGCAGTCGCGGAACTCCCAATTCTCCCCGGTGTTCGGGTCACTCTTGATCTGGCACTCGAACGCGCACTTGCCCTGGACGCAGCTCGCGCCCATGTTGATGCCGCCGAATCCCCCGCATGAGACCCCGCACGCCCCGCAGTTCGCGGGGTCGTTCATCAGGTTCGTCTCGCACCTGAACGAAGGCGACTTCGAGCAGTCGGCGTAGGGAAATACGCACTCGGTGCCGATGCACGCGAGGATCTTCGGTGGTTCCTCGAGGTGCGTGCCGCCGTCGCCGCCGTCCGGCGGAGGCGGCGTGAACGACGGCGGCGGCGGCGTCGAGCCCGCGTCGTCGCAGAAGCCGTTCGCGCAATCGGTGCCGATCTCCACCTCCGTCGTGGCGCACGCCGAGGCGGCGGCGAGCGGAAGCACGAGAGCGGCCCAGGCGAAGTGCGCGATGGAGAGCTTCGCGCGGTGCTCGCGTTCGGAATGTTTGCGGCTCGATGACATCGTTGTTCGGCCCTTCGTCATGGCTGCCCTGCGCAGCTCATCTCTACGCGGCGGGTGAGCGGGCTCTTCGGGCGCCCGGCGAGGAAAGCTGCTGCCTCGCGGCGTGCGTCGTCGCGTCGGCCGAGCGTGCAGAGCACGACGACCCGCTCGGCAGCGCGATCGCTCGCGAGCCAGCCGTTCGGGAACGTCTTCGCGTGCTCGTCGAGCAGCGCGAGGGCGCGCTCGCCGTCGTTGTCCTGGAGCGCACGGCGAGCGCTCGCGAGGAGGCGCGCCTCGCGCTCGAGCGTGTCGTCCGCGGGCGCGGGCGCGCGCTCCGTGACCGAGGACGATGCCGTGATCCGCTTCGCGGCGGTCGCGGATCGCTCCGGGGCGTTCGCCGTGGGGAGCGCGTCGACGGCGACGGACGGAATGGCCTGCGCGCTCTCGCGATCGACGGCGGCCGGAGCCGACGCCGGAGGAGCGTTCTCCACGTGCGATGCCGCTGCGACGACGGGCGCGGGCGCCGTGTCCTCGTTCGTCGAACGAACGGCGACCACGCTCAGTGCCGCGATGGCGACGCACGCGAGCCCGATGAAGAGGCCCTTGTTGCTCGCGGTCGATGGAGCGCGCGTCGGCGGAGTCGAAGAGGAGCTAGCGCCATTCCCGAGCGCCGCCTGGACCTTCGACAACACCCGATCCGCGTCCGCGTCCGTCGGTTCGTATGCGTCTGCGAACCGGGTGAGGAACGACGGCTTGTCTCCGGGTTCGGTGCTCACTTGTACCTCCAGCCATCGCAAGCGCGATGCCTCGCGATCGCCGCTTCCACGTGCGCGCGCGCAGCACGCAGGCGACTCGCGGCCGTGTTGCGGTTGATCGAGAGGATCTCGGCGATCTCGTTGACCTGCCTGTCCTCGATGTCGGCGAGGATCAGCACGGCACGCCTCTCCGGATCGAGGCCCTCGAGGATCTGATCGAGCAGGCGCGCCGTTTCGTTCGTCTCGGCGCTCGTTTCGGGACCGCTCGAGGGCGGTGCTGCGACCTCGTCGAGGTTCGTCTTTCCGCTGTCGAAGAGCGCGCTCCACCGCCATCGCGATCGACGCTGCCGCTGGACGATGCCAAACAGGATCGAGAAGAGCCACGCTCGGTCCGAGCCTCGCGACTCGTAGCCGTCGAGCAGCTTGTGAGCGGTCAGGAACGTCTCCTGGACGACGTCGTCGACGTCCGTCGGGCGCACACCGAGACGACGCGCCGTCTTCCACACGTACGCGAACTGCGTGCGATAGAGCTCGAGGAAGTCGGCTTTTTCCTCGCGAGGAGGCACGGTGACGATGCCTGATACCGGGGCCGGTGGATAGGTTACCCCCTCCGGCGCCGATCGCGGCGTCGCAACGGACGGCGAGTCTGCCCACGCGGGAACGACCATCGTGCTCATCACTTCCGGATGAGCGCCGAACGGTTTCGAAAAAGGATCAGGGCAGGACGATTTCCAAACCGAGGCTCAGCCGCAGGCATACGCGGCTGGGCTGGTGCAGGTGCACGGCCTCGCCCGACGTCGGGAGCGTGAATATGGGAGCGCCGATCGGAAAGAGCGCATCGGCCCGCGAGAACAGGCCGAGCCAGCGCCCGAGGGGAACCTCGAGCCTCGCGCCCGCGACGGCGCTGGGCCACAGCGTCGATGAGCTTCGCGGCGCGCGAATGCCGAAGCCCTGCACACGCATGTACGTCGCCTCGATGGCGGCGCCGGGCCCGATCGCGATCGGCCCGAGGGGGATCATGTACGCGCCGAACGCACCGAGCTCGATCATGTCGAACGAAGCGCCCCCGCTCGCGCCGAACATCGGGCTCTGTCGAGACCACAAATTTCCAAGGATGCCGGCGCGAAACCGATGGAACCGCACGCCGGCGGCCCCGACGAGCCCCGCCCCTACGCTCGGAAGCGATCCCACGTCGGCGGACGCGCCGAGGCCGACCGCGATCCGGAGGGGGCGCGCTCGGGATTGCGTCGACGGCGCGTCTGCAGCCGGAGCGAGCTTCGGGGGCGGCGCAGGCGCGACGGGCGTCGATGCGGGCGGCACCGGATCGGGCGCAGCGGGGGCGGCCTCGATCGGCGCCGGAGCGTCCAACGACGACGGATCGATCGCAAGGGCGATGACGACCGCGGTGGCCTCGGCGAGCGCGGAGCACGACGGCCCCTCGAGAGCTCGGGTCTCCTCGACGCCGCCGGTCCGCAGCGTCAGAGCGAGATGCAGCCCACCGTTCGGCGCGCTCTCGATGCGCGCGCTCGCGACGACCTTCGGCGTCTCGAGCAGGTTGCCTCGCACGAGCTGTTCGACACGATGAACGACGATCGATGCTTCAGGACACTGCGCCGGTGCATCCCAGCTCAGCTCGAGAGGCAGCGCAGGATCGGCAGCATGCGCACTCCCCGGAACCGCGGGAACGAAGGCGATGGCCACGAGGGCGCAGATCGGCCATCTCCTCCTCACGGGGGCCGAGGATAACATCGCGCGGCCGATCGCTCTCGCGCGCGCCGATGTCGGCCGTTCAGGCTTGAGGCTTCACGCTTCAGGCTTCGGGAGAGAAATGGAAAAGGCGCGCTGACCTTCGGGGTCATCGCGCCTTTTTGCGTTGGTACGTCGTGCTCTCTCGCTGAAGCCCGAAGCCTGAAGCCCGAGGCCTAGCGAGCGAAGCGAGCTCAGCGCTTCTTGCGCTCGCGGCCCTTCACGCCGTGGCGGACCTGGACGAGGCCGTTGCGCGGGCCGGGGATGCCGCCCTCGACCATGAGGAGGTTCTTCTCCGCGTCGACGCGCGCGACCTTGAGGTTCAGGATGCTGACGATCTCGTTGCCGTACTGGCCGGGCATCTTGAGGTTCGGGAGCGTGCGGCCCGGCGTCATGTTCGTACCGATCGAGCCACCGTGACGGCGGTACTCGTGCGTACCGTGCGTCGAAACGAAGCCGGCGAAGCCCCAGCGGCGGACGACGCCGGTGAATCCACGACCGCGCGTCGTGCCCTGGGCGTCGACGATCTGGCCCGGCTGGAAGATGTCCGCGAGGTTGACGGCCGCGCCGACCTCGAACTTGCCCGCGAACTCCTCGTCGCAGCGGAGCTCACGCACCGTGCGCTTCGGGGTGACGTTCGCCTTCTTGAACGCGCCCTGCTGCGCCTTGGAGAGGTGCTTCTCCTTCGCGTCGTTGAAGCCGAAGACGACCGCGGTGTAGCCGTCCTTCTCCTTCGTGCGCTTGCCGATGACCTGGAGCGAGCTCACGTCGATGACGGTCACGCGCTGAACGGTGCCGTCCTCCTTGTAGAGCTGCGTCATGCCGAGCTTCTTGCCGATGATGCCGGGCTTCGAGTTCATGATGTCTCTTTCCTCTCGCGCTCGTCGGTGCCGAGCCTCTTCACGAGGGCCAGGGCACTGTCTGGATCCAAAGGCCGGTCGGTGTTCCCGGATGGGACGGGTCCGAGCGCTGGACCCGGGAGCTCGCGCTCCGATACCTTCAGCCTTTCCCCGACCTTCGAGGTCAAGGGGCGCGCAGCATGGTCGCCGCCGGGCTCTTCGTCAAGCGCGGCGTTGACTCTCAGCCGAGCTTCTGGACGAGGTCGCGAACGCCGTCGACGTGCGCGCTCGCACGGAGCTCCGAGTCGAACACGCCCGCGATGTAGCCCCTCTTGTCGATCACGTACGTCACGCGGTTGGTCTTGCCCATCAGGCGGCCGAGCAGCCCGGTGGCGTCGTAGCTCTGCGACAAGGACTTGCTCGTGTCCGAGACGAGCGCGAACGGCACGTTGTACTCCCTCGCGAAGCGCTGGTGGCTCTCGTCCGAGTCCACCGACACGCCGATGACCTCGGTGTCGTTGCCCGCGAGCTCGGCGTAGCTGTCGCGGAACCCGCACGTCTCGCGGGTGCACACGAGCGTGAAGTCCCCCGGGTAGAAGTAGAGGACGACGTTCTTCTTCCCTTCGAAGTCGCTGAGCTTGAGCTTCTGCCCTGCGCTCGAGGTCACGTCGAAATCGGGCGCTTTCTGTCCAACTCGGAGAGCCATTCGTTCGGGACGTGCTAGCACGGGGGCTGCCCTCGCGCGCCAGGCGATTGGACGAAACCTCCACCGCCGGCCTGAGGCATCGTTGACATGCCTTCCCCTGCGTGCTTTAAAGCGCGCCCCCGACTGGCCGCGGACGAGGAATTTTCCCCAGCTTTTCCGCACGGCTATCGGAGGTTCTAGAAGAGAGAGACACGGCCATGCAGAACGCGAAGATCGCCGAGATCGAGAACGAGCAGCTCCGGACGGGGGTTGTCCCCGACTTCCGCGTCGGCGACACGGTCCGTGTCCACTACAAGATCGTCGAGGGCGACAAGGACCGCATCCAGGTCTTCCAGGGTGTCGTCCTCAAGCGCCACCGCGCCGGCGCGCGCAGCACGTTCACCGTTCGTAAGGTGAGCTTCAACGTCGGCGTCGAACGCGTGTTCCTCACGCACTCGCCCCGCATCGACAAGGTCGAGGTCATCTCGCGCGGCGTCGTCCGTCGCGCCCGCCTCTTCTATCTTCGCGACCTGCAGGGCAAGGCTGCCCGCGTTCGCGATCAGAAGGACACCTGAAGCGACGCCGCGCACGCGCGGCTCCCTTCGAGGTGATTCCTCCAACTACGAAGTTTTCGACGCCCGAGATCCGTCTTCACGGCTCGGGCGTTGTGCGTTTCCGTGGCTCGAGAGCGCTCGGGCATCTCGCTCTCGCGGTCGCGTGCGCCCAGGCCGCGAGACGCAAATGAGCTCCAGGCCCACGGTCCACGTGCAGTCTGCACGTAATGCGCTCCGATGCGGCGCTTCGATGCCGCGCGCGCACCGTCGTCCGATAACTCCACGTCGTGACTCGTCTTCGTCGAGCGACGAACGGCGGGAGCGCGCTGCCCTGCGGACGTTTTCCAAATTGGAAACGGTTCGTTGCCCGGCCGATACGTTGTTTCACGGTCCGGCTGGGAGCAGAACCTGCGCGCGTTTGCGTTAGGGGACGCGCGAACGGCAGCACCCGCACGACGAGCCCCGGAGGAGTGGGATGCATGCGCGGATCGATGGGACTCGGGCTCATCGCGACAATCAGTCTGTTCGCCTGCGCGGCGACGGGCGTCGCGGATGAAACGTCGGCACCTGCTGGCGCAGGGGGGACAGCGGAGTCGAGCTCGGATCCGACGCAGCCCGGAGCGTCATCTGCCGATCCCACCGATCCCGAGAAGCCTGCATCACCGATCGTCTCCAACATCGCCGTGACGGACGTTGCCGTCTTCCAGGCGGTGAAGGTCGGCGTCGTGAAGAGCGGCGCGCTCGTCGCGCCGAAGTCACGCAATGCTCCGGTGGTCGCGAAGCGTCCCGGTCTGATCCGCGTCTACGTCAAGCCGGGTGACGACTGGAGCGCGCGCGAGCTCACGGCCGAAGTGCGCCTCGTCGCCGGCGACAAGAAGTTCCCCATCCTGCGCGAGACGAAGACGATCCGCGCTGCGTCGAAGGACGACGACCCGAAGTCGACGTTCAACCTCGAGGTCCCGGCCGACAACCTCGTGCCGGGCGTCACGTTTCAGGTGGCGCTCACCGCGGCCGACGGCGAGCGCGTGAAGGACGGCGAAACGAGCGAAGGCCGATTCCCGCAGGACGGCACCTTCGAAGATCTGGGCGCCAAGCTCTCCGGCAAGCTGAAGGTCGTCCTCGTCCCCGTGAAGTACGACACCGACGGCTCCGGCCGAACGCCCGACGTCGGTCTGGCGCAGCTCGAGCGCTACAAGAAGACGCTGATGCAGCTCTATCCGACGTCCGAGGTGGAGCTGTCGACGCACGCGCCCTACCCCTGGACGACGACCATCTCCGGCAACGGCGCGGGCTTCTCGAACGTGCTCCGCGCGATGCACTCGCTCCGGCAGAAGGACAAGGTCGCCGACGACGTCTACTACTACGGCCTGCTCACGCCCGCGGCTTCGATGGGTTCCTTCTGCGGCGGCGGATGCGTCGCGGGCCTCAGCACCGTCGTCGACGAGGACACGCCTGTGCTGCGCGCGAGCGTCGGTCTCGGCTTCGCCGGTCAGGAAGCAGCGGACACGATGGCGCACGAGATCGGCCATGCGCATGGGCGGGAGCACGCTCCGTGCGGCGGCCCGTCGGGAGTCGACCGCGATTACCCGTACCCGCAGGCGCAGATCGGAGTGTGGGGCTACGACATCTTCGACAAGAAGCTGATCGCGCCGACGAAGGGCCGCGACATGATGGCGTATTGCCCGAACCAGTGGATCAGCGACTACACCTACAAGGCGCTGTTCGAGCGCATCGCCGCGGTGAGCACGGAGAAGAACGTCGCCTTCTCGGCGAGCTCGAACGCGGCCCCGAAGGAGACGCACGCGTCGCGCTATCGAGTCGCTTCGGTGGACGCATCCGGCGAGCTCGCATGGGAGAGCGGCGACGACGCCGAGCTCGTTCTGCAGACGGAGCCGACGGGAGGCTCGATCGTGCCGGCACACTTCGTCTCGGAGAACGGCGCGAACCTGACGACGCGACCCGCCCGTTTCTACCGGTTCGATCACCTCCCCGGCGGACTCCTCTTCGTTCCCGCCGAGAGCGCGACGGCGTGGAAGACACTTCGTGTCGAGGGCTTCCGGACACCGCTTTCGCGCTACTGAGACGATCGTCCGAGCGTCGAGCTCTCTCGACCGTCGGGTGCCGGCATCACCGGACCGACGAATCGAGAGAGCTCGCGTCGTGCTCCGTCACCCGATCTTGAGCCCGCGCTCTTCGCGGATCGCGGCGTTGCGTGCCTCTGCGCGCTGGAGCGCGGGTCGAGCCGCCAGCCGCTCGGCGTAAGCGGTGAACGCCGGACGAGGCTCGATCATCTTGAAGAGGAGCATGTAACGGACCAGGCCGCCGAACACGACGTCGGCCATCGAGAACGTGTCGCCGAGGAGGAAGTCGCCGTGCGAGAGGGCGCTCTCCATCGAGGTCAGCATGGCCTCGTACGTTCCCCACCCGGCCTGGCCGTCCTTGAACGACCACCCCGCCGCCTTCGCCATCGATCCCGGCTCGACGACGGACGGCCCAAAGAATGACCACCGCAGATACGTGCCACGTGCCGGATCGTCGACACGCGGCGCGAGTCGACCGTATGCGTAGCGATCGGCGAGATACAGGGCGATCGCGGCCGACTCCGTCACGACGACGTCGCCGTCGGTGAGAACGGGAAGCTTGCCCATCGGGTTGAGCGCGAGGAACGCCGGCGCCTTCTGTTCGCCTGCCCTGATGTCGACATAGCGGAGCTCGTAGTCGATCCCGACCTCTTCGAGCATCCAGACGACGTTGGCCGCGCGAGAAAATGGGTGATGGTAGAGCGTGATCGTCATGAGTTCGCCTTTCCTGGGGCGTGACTCTAACCGACCGGCGCGCCTCCGAGCATTTCCTTCAGCCGCAGGCGCGTATCGCGAAGCCAGATCGCATCGCTCCAGACGTCACCCGCAAGGAGCGACGTGATCGAGCGGCGGAGCGCAGTGTGCTTGTCCTCGGCGAACAAGTAGCCGATGAGCGGTCCCGCGTAGAACGCCTGGACCGCGAGGATGAAGGTCTCCGCACCGGCACGCACGCGCTTGTCCCACTCGCCGAGGATCTGTCGCTCCTCGGCGGGTGACGCGAGCGCGCTCACGATCGCGTCCGCAGCGAGCTTGCCGCCCGTCATCGCGAGGTGCGCGCCGGTCGAGAAGAGCGGATCGATGAACCCGCCCGCATCCCCGACGGCGAGCCAGCCGTCTCCCGTCGTCTGCCGAACGCGGTAGCTGAAATCGGCCGTAGCCTCCGCCTTCGGCCAGAGGCAGCGCGCGTTCGCGAGCAGCTCGGTCGCGGTCGTCGACTCGGCGACGGCCGTCCGGAAGAGCGCAGTCGCGATGTCGGTCTCGGACGCGGCGAGTCGGCCACGGCGATCGCGCATCCACGCGCGAGAGACGACCGCGCCGACGCTCGTACGTCCGTCCTTGAACGGGATGCACCAGAACCAGTTCGGCCGCTCCGCCTCGCCGCTCGCGAAGAGGACGATATCGATGTCGCCTTCGAGCTTGCCGCTCTGTCGGCTCACGCCCTCGAAGTGCGCATAGAGCGCGGTCTGATCGAGGCCCTCGATCTTCGAGGTCGCGCCGGCGGCGTGCGCCGTCAGCAGGTCCCTTCCCGAGGCATCGACGACGAAGCGAGCATCGAGCCGCGAGACCGTCCCGTCGGGCTGGTCGACCTCGACGCCGACGGCGCGTCCCGACGCGTTCGTCACGAGCCTGCGCGCCGTCCAGAGGTCGCGCACGTCGGCGCCGCTCGCGCGTGCGTGATCGAGGAGGAGCGCGTCGAACGCGTCGCGCGGTACCTGGAACGCGTGATCGGGGTCGGCCTTCCACGCGGCGTCGAAGGAGAAGCGGTCCTTTCGTCCACGGACGTCGTCGTGAAAGCGCGCCCCGAATTTGTAGATGAAGCGCTCCTTCACGGCATCGAGGACGCCGATCGACTCGAGCACCGGCAGCGACTGCGGAAGGAGCGACTCGCCGAGGTGGAACCGCGGGAAGCGCGTCTTCTCGAGGACGATCGCCGACAGCCCGCGGCGTACGAGCTGCGAGGCGCAGACCGATCCGCCCGGCCCCCCACCGATGACGACGACGTCGGCCGATGAAGCGCCACTCATGGATGTGCTCTCCGTGGTGTGAGCTACTCCGCTGGCTTCGGAGGCGGCCCGAGCTGGATGCGCTCGCCGATGTACGCCCCGATCAGCGTAAACATGATCCCGATCGCGCTCATGACGACGTAGAGAAACGTCGGCATCGTGCGGACGGTCTGGCTCTGGACGAGGAGGAACGTCGTCGGGATCGCGATGACGAAGCTCGCGACCATCGGCTCGATGAACGTGCGGCCGGGGGAGATCATCCCGACGAGCAGGCCGCCGAGGAACCACACGGGGACGCAGACGATCATCCCGTTGCCGCCCTCGAAGTCGAGCAACGTGACGATGCGCGGAAGACCGAAGATCAGAGCGGCCGTCAGGACGCCCTGCACCGCAATGGCGATGAAGAGCCACTGCACGCTGACGCCCTCCTGCTGGTAGCGGCGCTCGAGCTCCTCTTCACGGCTCCGCGCGCTCTTCCCGAGCGTCTCGATCTTCGCTCCGCAGGACCCACATCGAACCGAGCCCGGAGGGTTCTTCGCAAACCCGCACGAGGGGCAGGTGACCAGCTTTCCCGCAGCCATCGACGGCGAGGCTATCACGGTTTTGCCGTGAGGCGTCGAGACCCTGGCGCCACGCCGGTGGACCGTGCGAGCGCTGTGGAACGACGGCTTGCCGGTCTGGGTCAGCCGTGCGCGCCACGAACGGGCTCACGCGAGAATTCTCGGAACTCTGCACCGTTGCCGCTGTCTGGAGTTGGCAGAGAGCGACGCGGCCCCGTAGAGTTGAGGCTCGAGGGGAGTAGTTTCCGTAGTTTGCGCCGTCCGCCGCTCCAGCCGAGCCATGATTGAAGCGCCTAGCACCGAGCTGACCATTGCGGCGACGGACGAGCTCGATCCGGAGCTCCTCGAGCTGCCGGATCCGCCCAAACGAGACCGCACCGTCACGGTCGCTCTCCTGGTGTTCACCGCCCTCGCGTCGCTCGCGATGGTGATCGCGCTCCGACGCGACGCGACCTATGCGTTCGCGCCGACGCACGCGCGCGACGTCGGCGACCTCAACGCGGCCGACGCGACGACGTTCGTCGAGAACGAATACGTCCGCGGCAACGTGATGCTCGGGGCCGCTCATGCGATCCGCTACGAGAGGCCGCTCGTTTCGGACTCGTTTCGCCTGATGCCGGTGACGGCCGCGAGCGGGGCAGCAAAGGTCTGGGTCGAGGTCCGCGTGCCCCCGCGCGCCGAGAACATCCGCTGGGTGCCCCCTTCGCAGGTGTCGGGCAGGCTCGTTCACTTCGACAAGGCTGGCCCTCGGCACCGCGGCCTCGCGAATGCCGTGCACGACGTCACCGGCCAAGAGGTCCCGAAGGACGCCTGGCTCCTCGTCGACGGCGCGGCTCCATCGGATGCGCGGTGGGCAGTGCTCCTCGTCGGCCTGTTCGCATCGTTCGCGGCGTGGAACGCGTTCGCGACGGCGAAGTTGCTGCGCAAGGTCAAGGCCTGACGGACGCGAGCGCGCTCCGCGCTCACGTGATCAGCGCGCGGACCTTCGTGAGGATCGGGACATCGGCGGGCGGGAACGCCGCCGGATCGAGCGCGTTCGCGTCCGCCCATTTCACCTCCGCGACGTCGATCGCCTGCGGCTCCGGTGAGCCGGGTTCGAGAGCGGCGTGGAAGAAGAGGAGCAGCACCGCTTTGTCCGCCTCGTCGTAGCGGTGGAACGTCACGTCCGCGATCTCACCGACGGACGTGAGGATCCCGAGCTCTTCCTCGAGCTCTCGCCGCAGCGCCGCGCGCGGATCTTCTCCAGGCTCGACCTTTCCGCCGGGGAACTCCCACAGGCCTGCGAGGTGGGTACCCTTCTTGCGACGCGAGAGCAGAACTTTGCCTCGCTCCACAACCACTCCAGCCGCCACGATGTCCGTGCGCATCACGGGCGAGTATAGTCGCAGTCCGATGCCGGACACTCTCGGCTCCGAGCAGACGCCGGGGGAGCTCGCCACGAGCGCTCGACCACGCATCGGCCCTGCCGTCTGGTGGCTCGGGCTCATCGCGTGCGTGCTCGTAGGCGCGAGCCTGTCGATTGTGTCCTACGCGGAAGGCCTGCCGTTCGATCAGGTGCCGCAGCTCGACAAGGTGGTGCACTTCGGCCTCGGCGGGGCGCTCGCCTTCTTCCTCGACGGCGTCCTCCGCCGACGCATGCTCCGCATCGGACCGATCGCGCTTCCACTCGCCGCGGTCCTCGTCCTCGTGCCCGCAGGGATCGAGGAGTTCCTCCAGCGCTATTCGGTCAATCGCACGTCGAGCTTCGGCGACTACGCCGCGGACGTCGTGGGCGTGACGTTCTTCGTCTGGCTGTCGCGACGCGCAAGCCGCTGATTCGGGACGCGTCAGCGATACGGTGAGAACGGGATCGCGCGGGCTCCGCGATCTCGTCCACCATGGCGCGTCCGCTCAGAAGCCGGCCTTGCGCACGCGCGCAACGACATCGCGGAACAGCTGGACGTGATCGAACGACGAAGCGAGCGGCGCGAGGTGACCGACCTCCTTCAGGTGATCGGCGGGAACGCATTGCTCGAACGTCCCCCACTTCGCGCTCTCGACGGTGACGAGGCCGTCGTTCACCTTGAGCTGCCCCTCCTCGAGGAAGATCGCGAGCGGAACGAGCGCGGGCTGCGCCGCATCGAGCTTCAACGGCTCGTTTGGGAACACGCTTCCGTCGCACGCGAAGAGCCCGCTCCGGAGATTCGATCGACCCGCGTAGCTCTTGTAGACGACGTTCGGATCGTCGACGTACGTCGGGTTGAAGACCTCCTTCATGTGCTTCTCGCTGAGCAGGACGAGCTGCTCACGGAGCGCCGGATCGGTCTGCAGCTCGTAGGCGGTCTTCTGCACGAGCGACAGCACCGCATTGGTGATCGCGTCGACCTCTCCCGCAGGCAGGTACTTCAGCATCCCGAGCACCGCGTCGGCGACCTTGCTGCCGCGATGAGGGGTCGCGATCGTCGTGACCGAAGCAATTCGATCGCCGTAACCGAGACCGTTCGGGCTCGCGAGCACGCGCGCATCGAGGCCGCCTTGCGAGTGGCCGATCAGGTTCACCTTCGCCTTGCCGGTACGCGCGAGGATCTCGTCGATCTGCTTCGCGACGGCCGCAGCGCGCACCTCGCTCGTCGCGTAGGGTGGCGCGAGCGTCACGTAGACGGACTCGCCGTTCTTCGTGAGGTCCTCGACGACGCCCTTGAAGTACGTGACGTCGATGGGTCCGACTTCGAGCGTCCCGAACCCGCCCATGCCGTGCATCAGCACGATCGGATACGGCGCGCCGAGCTTCGGCGTCGGCGCAGAGGGAGCTTGCGCAGGAGGATCGGACGCGGACGGTAGACCGCTGCTCGGCGCCGGCGTCGCGACGTCGTCGCCGGCGCTGGCAGGCGGTGTCGACGGACCAGGCGATCCTGCTTCACTTCCACACGCGGCGAGCGCGAACGCACCGATCAATCCGAGCACGTGTCCCCGCATGACTGCTCCTCCCGCATCGTCCGACTCGCGTGTGCGCGCGCGAGGTGTTTCGGACGCGAAACTTTTTGGAACAGAGCCGTTCCCATGACGCGTCCCGGCCACGTCTCACCACCGAGTTCAGTGCGCGGGTGTAGGCTTGCGCAACATGCGCGAGATCATGGCACCCGCCGATTGGCTTCGGAAATCAGGGGCGCAGCGCGACGTGATCGACGGCCTCGCTCGCTTCACGGACTGGCGCGTGTTGTACGAAGAATGCCCGCGCGGCGACTGGCTACTCGGGATCGCGGAGCGGCTCGGCGTTCCGCACGTCGCGCTCGTTCGCGCGGCAATCAACTGTGCGCGCGCTCGAGAGCTGTCTCGGTCGGCTCGACAGCTCGGAAGCCCCGTCGGCTTGAACGTCCCGCGCAACGGCTGGAAGACGCCTCTCGAGGACGCCGCGTCGCCCGAGTCGCCCGGAAAGCTGCACGGCTCTGCGGAGGATCGCTGCCTGCGCGCGACCGCCAGCGCGGGCGAGATCGTCACGTCGACGATCGCGTCATCGCCCCATTAACACGGGCACTTCGCGGCGAACCGACCGGTCGCCCGAGCACTCCTCGGGCTGCAGATGAACAGGAACCCCGATCAAGGACTATGTTCCACGGGGCGTCTTTCTTTGTCAAGTCGCGCGTTTGGCTTGATGCGGCCTCGAATCCCTGCCACATGACGCAACGCTTCTTGGTGGGGGAATCGAGAGGGCCTCTCCTGTGGATGCGTTGTCGTATCAGTCGATTGGAACGGGCGCCGTCGCGCTCATCGTAGCTCGCGCGCTGTACGTGCGCGTGAAGAAGGCGCCCGAGGGCAACGAGACGATGGCGCGCATCGCGCGCTACGTCCGTGAGGGAGCGATGGCCTTCCTCGCACGCGAGTACAAGGTACTCGCGGTCTACGCCGCCGTCGTGTTCGCGCTCCTGTCGGCGACGCTCGGCCTCCTCGCGGGCGGAGCGTTCTTCGCCGGAGCCTTCCTCTCACTCATCGCTGGCTTCTTCGGAATGAAGGCCGCGACGTACGCGAACGTCCGCACGGCCGAGGCTGCACGCGCGCACGGCAAGCCGACCGCGCTCGTGACTGCGCTCGACGGCGGAGCGGTGATGGGGCTCTGCGTGGCGGGCCTCGGGCTCGTCGGCCTCGGCGGCATCTACGCGCTGTTCCGGAACCACGAGCACCTCGCGACGATCGTGCACTCGTTCGCCGTCGGCGCGAGCTCGATCGCTCTCTTCGCGCGCATCGGCGGAGGCATCTACACGAAGGCCGCCGACGTCGGCGCCGACATCGTGGGCAAGGTCGAGGCGAACATCCCCGAAGACGATCCGCGCAACCCGGGCGTCATCGCGGACAACGTCGGTGACAACGTCGGCGACATCGCTGGCATGGGCGCGGACATCTACGAGAGCTACGTCGCTGCGGTCGTCGCCGCGATCGCGCTCGGTCTCACGATGCCGATCGCGACCCTCCAGCAGCTCGCTCCGACCGTGACGTCGGAGACGGCGATTCGAGCGATGGCGGTCTCGCTCCCGCTCCTGCTCGCGACCATCGGCCTCGCGGTCTCGCTCGTCGGCATCTTCATCACGCGCATGCTGAAGAACCTGCCGCCGGCTCGCGTCCTGCGGCTCGCGCTCATCCTCCCGCCGTTCCTCGTCGTCATCGCGGCGGCGGTGATTCTCCCGTCGCTCGGCTTCAGCATGGGCGCGGTGTTCACGCTCGCCGCGGGCGCCGCTGGCGGCGCGATCGTCGGGCTCGTGACCGACTACTACACGTCGATGGGGCCGATTCACAAAGTGGCCCAGAGCTCGCTCACCGGCCCCGGCACGAACGTCATTCGCGGCATCGCCGTCGGCCTCGAGAGCGTCGCCGTCCCGCTCGTCACGCTCTGCGCGGTCGGCTGGATCTCGAACCACCAGCTCGGCCTCTACGGCATCGCGCTCGCCGCGGTCGGCATGCTCGCCGGCACCGCGATCGTCATGACGGTCGACGCCTACGGACCGATCGCCGACAACGGCGGCGGCATCTCCGAGATGGCTGGCCTCGGCAAAGAGGTCCGCGCGATCACCGACGAGCTCGATGCGGTCGGCAACACGACGGCTGCCGTCGGCAAGGGCTTCGCGATCGGGTCCGCCGTTCTCACGGTCGTCGCGCTCTTCGCGGCGTTCAACATGGAGGTCAACGCAGCCCGCCGCGCGAAGGGCGCAGCAGAGCTCGTGCTCTACCTGACGGACGCGAAGGTCCTGATGGGCATCCTCTTCGGCGCGATGCTCCCCTGCGTCGTCGGCGCGATGACGATGACCGCGGTCGGCCGTGCGGCCGGCGCGATCGTCGAGGAGATCCGCCGCCAGTTCCGCGAGATCCCCGGCCTGCTCGAGGGCAAGCCCGGCGTCGATCCGGAGCCGAAGGTGATCGTCGACATCGCAACGTCGGCGGCCATCCGCGAGATGATCGCGCCCGGCGCGATCGCAATCCTCGCCCCCGTCGTCGTCGGCTTCACGGCTGGCCCCGAGGTCCTCGCGGGCATGCTCGCCGGCGCGCTCGCGGTCGGCGCCGTGCTGTCGCTGCTCATGGCGAACGGCGGCGGTGCGTGGGACAACGCGAAGAAGCACATCGAGAAGGGCGGCCTCGACGGCCACGCGAAGGGCTCGGACGCGCACAAGGCGGCCGTCGTCGGCGACACCGTCGGCGATCCATTCAAGGACACGTCGGGTCCGGGCATCTCGATCCTCATCAAGGTGATGGGCGTCGTCTCGCTCCTCATCGCCCCGCTCATCGCCTGATCACGGCTGCTCACGCGCGACGGAGGCGGCCACGTGTCGCTTCCGTCGCTTCGTTTTGTGAGCCTTGCGCGGCGCAGATCATGAGGCAACCTTCATCGAGAGGCCCATGATTCGTCTCCGTCGTCTCCGTCGTCTGCTCGCGCTCATCACAGGCTCCCTCGCGCTCGCGAGCGCAATGCCGAGCGCGCGCGCCGCCGATGCAGGCGCGCCGGCCCCTGCCCTACCCGCGTGCGTCGGCGTGAAGACCGCCTCACGCTACGTCCCGTACGGCTACAACCACGTCGTCAGCATCACGAACGGCTGCGCTCGCGACGCGACGTGCCTCGTCTCCTCCGACGTGAACCCGGACCAGCGTTCGGTCGACGTGCCGACGCGCCAGACGGTCGAGGTCACGACGTTCATGGGCTCGCCCTCGTCGACGTTCACCGCGAACGTCACCTGCAAGCTGAAGTGAGCGCGGCTACGCCGTGGGCTTTCGCGCGCGGGATCGCGTGGTGCGGCCCGCACGGCTGCGCGGCTCCATCCGCTCGCGCATGCGCTCCTTGAAGAAGGTTCCGTCCTCGCTCGGGCGGCTCCACGCGACGAGCAGGTTGATCGTGAGCACCGCATTCGATGCCGACATGCAGTGCCAGACGTGCTCCGGCGCGATGCATGCGGCGAAGAACGCGGCGAGGAACGCAAACGCCGAGGGCCAGAAATAGCGGTCGACGAAGATCGCGAACACCGAAGCAGAGAAGAACCAGCAGTACAGATAGAAGACGAAGACGTGGAGCAGCGGGATTCCGAGGAGGTTGCCTCCGACCTGGAGCGCGAGCTGCGTTGCGAACATCAGCATCGCGGCCGCCTGCGTGCGTCGGTTCACGGCGGTCTTCGAGAGCGACTCACGTCCCCACATGACGACGCCGATCGCGACGCCGAGCACGCCGAGCGTCACCAAGTACGGCACCCAGCGCGGCTTCGCCTCGTTCGTCCGATACAGCCATCCGCTCAGCTCCGGCGCGACGGTCCAGAGGAGTCCCATCATGAGACTCGCGGCCATGCGCGTCCGACGTCCGGTCGTCGGGTCGAGCTCGGCGCTCAGCTTCTCGAGCCTGGCGACCCGGGCCTTCTCGCCCTCACGCTGGCGCATCGCCTCGGCGACCTGCGCCGCGAGCGCGGGAGGAGGCGTCTCGAGCTCCGCGAGGGCGGCCGCGGCCGCTTCGGGCGTTCCTTGTTCGAGCTCGAACGCGACGACCAGCTCCGTAGCTTCGCGGAGGCCCTTCCGAGCACCGTCGTTGTCATCGCATTCGCGAATGGCTTGCCGATAACCAAAGCGCGCCTCGGCGAAGAGATGGTTCACTCGGTCGCGGATCTGGTCGGGATCGTCTCTCGACTGCAGGATCGACCGCATCTCGTCGACGCGAAGCGACGCCTCCGCCGACAGCGCGAGCGACCCGCGGTGGCGGAGGTACCACTCGAGCTTCTGCCGCAGCTCGTCGGCCGACGCGAATCGGTCCGCTGCCGAGCGGCTCATCGCGCGCCGTGCGATCGCGGCGAGCTCGGCGGGGACGTGCTCGGGGAATGTCGGCTGCGAGACGAGGATCGACACCACGATCTCGCGGAACGTGCCGCCGACGTGCGGCGGTCGCCCGACGAGGATCTCGTAGAGGATTGCGCCGAGCAGGTACACGTCGCTGCGCTCGTCGAGCTTGCCCATCGCGCCGAGCATCTCCGGCGCCATGTACGACGGCGTACCGGCCATCTCGGTCGCCTCCGACGCGAGCGGCAGACGCCCGCTCGGATCTTCCTTCAGGCTGACGGCGATGCCCCAGTCGACGAGGTACACCTCGCCGAAGCGGCCCACCATCACGTTCTCCGGTTTGAGATCGCGATGCAGTACGCCGCGGGAGTGCGCGAGGCTCACGGCGTTGCACAGCTGGAGGAGGATCCGGAGATTGTGCTCGAACAGATCGTCCGCGCCGAAGCGACTCTTCACGGCCGCGGCGTCGGCGACGAGCTCCGACCAGGAGAGTCCTTCGATGTGCTTGAGGACGATGATCGGCGTCCCGTCGTCGTCGAGCCCCAGGTCGTAGACCGGGACGATGTTCGGATGTTCGAGCGAGCCGGTCACCCACGCCTCGCGGAGAAGGCGCAGCGTGGCCTGCTCGCTCTTCATCTCCGGCCTCAGCGTCTTGACGGCGACGTTCCTTCCGAGCGAGCGCTGGGTCGCCGTCCGGACGATTCCCATCCCTCCCTCGCCGATCGTCGCGCCCATCACGAGGCCGCTTGCGATGCCGCTCTCCTTGCCATCGCCGCCGAGACCGGCGAGCGCGCGCTTGCCGGCGGAGCTCGAACGAGGTCGAGCCGGCTCGATCGTCGAGTCGGGATTCTGAGCGATGGTCTGCGCGAGCGCGGTGAAGCTCGCCGGCGACATCGCGAGCGTGCGAGCGAGCTCCTCCTCGGAGAGCTTCAGGAGCTGCGATACGTCCTCGACCGGGCGCACTTCCGCCAAGTGTCCCGGATGGCAGCGCCGAGGGGAAGAGCCTCCGGCGGACGGTCAAAGCTTCGCGTGCAAAACCTTCACAAAGCTTTGCATGCAAAATATTCGAGCCTGGGTGGATTCGTTTCGTACACGAACGAACTCGCACGCCGAAACGGCTGCGCTCGCGGTGGTGCGGCTCGGTCGCCGAGGACGGCGAGGCGCCGGCCTGCGTGCAAGACGATGGCGGTGATGTTAAGGAGGTGCCGTGCTCCGGCCTGCCCTGCTCCGCGTCTTCTTCGTGCTCGCGAGCATGCTCCTGACGTTCGTGTCGAGCGTCGGGACCGCGCGAGCGCAGTCGAAGCCTGCGGCCTCCGTCGCGGTGGCGGAGAACAAGCCCGAAGAAGAGGCACCCGACTCACCGCGGGCGAGCATGCGAAGCTTCTTCGATCTCTGCGAGAGGTCGCGGTACCAGGAAGCGTCGATCTACCTCGACCTGCCGCGCGGCAGTGAGAAGCGCGCCGTGGAGCTCGCATCGAAGCTCCACGCCATCCTCTCGCAGCGACTGCTCGTCAACGTCGAGACGCTCTCGGCTCGCCCCGAGGGGCGCGCGAGCGACGGCCTGCCCGCCGGAAGCGAGGAGCTCGGGAAGATCACCGACGCAAAGGGCCACCCCGTATCCATTCGGCTCGTCCGACACGAATCGAGGGCCGCCGACGACGAGGCGCGCTGGGTGTTCTCACAGACGACGGTCTCGGCCATCCCGGCCCTGTATGGGGCCCTCCGCGATCGCTGGATCCGCGAACGCCTCCCACCGTCGCTCCTCACGCAGGGGCCGATGGCGCTCTACTACTGGCAGTTGCTCGCGGTCCCGCTCCTTGCGGCGATCTGCGCCGCAGCGGGACGGCTGCTGACGTTCCTGAGCGGCCTCGTCGCGAAGCGCCTGCTCGCGGGGCGGTCGTGGTGCGACCGCCTGCTCTCCGGTCTCAAGTCACCGGTCACGCTCGGCTGGACGATCGCGCTCTTCGTGCTCGCCATGCCGTATCTCGCGCTGACGCTGCGGGCGGAGGACCTGCTCGAGCGCGGCCTGCGGGCGCTCGGCTATCTCGCCTTCTTCTGGGGGCTCTTTCGCGTCGTCGGCGTCGTCGGCGACGAGATCTCGCACGCCGATTGGGCGCGCGCCCGGCCGAGCGCGCGGTCGCTCTCCGCCATCGGCGTGAGCCTCGGGAAGGTGATCGTCGGCGCGCTCGCGTTGATGGTCGCGCTCTCGGAGCTCGGATATCCGGTCACGAGCGTCATCGCCGGCCTCGGGATCGGCGGTGTCGCCCTCGCGCTCGCAGCGCAGAAGACCGTCGAGAACCTGTTCGGCTCGCTATCCATCCTCGCCGACCAACCGTTCCGCGTCGGCGACACGATCCGCGTCGACACGATCGAAGGCACCGTCGAGAGGATCGGGCTCCGATCGACGCGCATTCGCACCGCGGACCGTACGATCGTCATCTTCGCCAACGGCAAGCTCGCGGACATGCGCATCGAGTCGCTCGGCCCGCGCGATCGCATACGCTTCGCCATGAAGCTGCAGCTCGCCCGGACATCGACGATGGCGCAAGTTCGGACCATCGTGCTCGAGGTGAAGAACAAGCTCGCATCGACGCCGCTCGTCCGGACGGGAGATGTCTTCGTGCGCCTGTCCGCGATCGGCGAAGCCTCGTACGACATCGAGGTCGCCGCGCCGATCGAGACGCTCGACTTCGGAGAATTCGCGCGCGTCCGTGAAGAGCTGCTGCTCGCGATCGTCGAGACCGTCGAGAAAGCAGGGGCCGCGCTCGCGGTGCCAGTGCGCCAGGTGGTCTCTGCTTCTCCCGGAGCAAGCGGACATTCGGGCGGCTCGCCTGCGAGCCCCCGTCACCCGACCGGATCTACCGAGGGTCTCCCGTGATCACGGAAGTCGATGCGACGGCGCTCGTGGGCACGATCCTCGACCGCCGCTATCGCGTCGACTCCGTCGTCGGCCCGGGAGAAAAGGGCGGCTGGGTGTTCCGCGGTCACGAGATCGTGTCTGGAACGCCGGTCGCCGTACGCTGCCCCGCGGTCCCCGACGGCCTCAGCGGGCTCGACTACGAGCAGGCGCTCGACGTGTTTCGCGAGGAAGCGAAGACCCTCGCGCGTGCTTGCGGCAACGGTGCCGACGTCGAGCAGTTGCTCGCCCATGGAATCGCCGAGCCAGCCGCGCTCGCTCGCCTGCCGTTCTGCGTCTTCGAATGGCTCGAGGGAAAGTCGCTCGAGCAGCTCATCATCGAACGCGGCGGGTCGGTCCTCTCGATCAGCGAAGCACTCGCGATCCTCGAGCCGGCTGCGCGCGGCCTCGCGACAGCGCACGCGGCGGGCGTGGCTCACCGCGACGTCCGCCCAGGCAAGCTGTGGCTCGCGAGCGTCGACGGACGCACGCGGATGAAGGTCACGCAGTTCGTGCTCGCATCGCGCATCGGGCCCTCCGATGACGCGTTCGCGCCCGAATACGGCGCACCGGAGCACTTCAAGCGATCGTACGGCGTCGTCGGCCCGCCCGCGGACGTCTATGGCCTCGCGCTGAGCCTCATCGAGCTCGTGTCCGGCAGGCGCGCGCTCGACGGTCGCGATCCGGTCGAGCTCTATCTCGCCGCGAGTGATCTCACGAAGCGCCCGACGTTGCGAGCGCGGGGTGTCCAGATTTCGGACGCCGTCGAAGCCGTCCTCGCACGCGCGCTGGCCGTCGATCCGAAGCGGCGCTGGCAGGACGCGCGCGAGCTCTGGGACGCGCTCGTGGCCGCGGTGCCGGAGCTCACGCCGGCGGCGCCGAGCGTTCGCCCGCGACAAGAGAGCGATGGCGAATCGAGCGGTGGACGAGCGAGCGCGAGACCGAGGCTGCCGTCGATCTGGGCCGCTCGCGACGCAGCAACCGCGGTCGTGGCGCCGGCCGACGATGCGCGCCTCGGAGAGTCCGCGAAGCTCGCCGCGTTCACGCCGCGCGCGCCCGAGCCACCGCGACGGGACCGCAGCGGCCTCGCAGCCTGGATCGTCGTCGCGCTCGGGGCGGCTCTCGCCATAGGTCTCGTCGCGATGAAGCTTCGTCAATCATCGACCCGCACGCCGCCGTCCACGACGACGACGTCGCCCTCTGCGAACGCGAGCCTCGCGCCGGCGGACGCGCCCCGGACGGCATCGAGCGCTGCAGCCGCACGTCGATCTTCCGACTGACGCGCGGTCCCGCGCTTCACTCCTTCAGCTGAGACGCGCGACGGAAGAAAAAGATCGCGAGGGCGATCAACGGGAGCGACAGCACGAGCACGAGGAGCGGGAACGTCGGGCGCTGCCGGATCTCCGGCTTCGTGAACATGAAGCAGCCGATGTCGAGCGTGACCGTCATCAGGAGGACGACGGCCCCGAGGATGCGTGCGGTCAAGCGATCAGTCAGCACGGCTGCACGCTACTCCACGTCGCGGTCCGGTGGGGCGTCTTCTGTCGTGTCATGATCGACTGAACCGTCCCCCATCGTCCCGCCGGTTGGCCTATGATCGCCCCTCGCAATGCGAGCCTCCTCTCGATTTGCCGCGCGATCCCTCCTGACGGCGTCTTGTGTCTTCCTCGTTGCATCGGGTGGTGCATGCACCACGAGTCCCGCGATCACCGTGGTGCGGACCAACCCGGGAGACAAGGTCGAGCAGATCAAAGGCGACAATGTAAAGCTGAAGCGCGGGTCGCAGGAGGCGTTCGCCGGCGCGCGCGGAGGCTTCTACGTCATCCGCAGCCAAGAAGACTGGGAGCGCGCGTGGCCGGCCGACACGACGCCGGCGATGCCCGCGACGCTCGACACGAGCTCGCACATGCTGTTCCTCGCCGTCAGCGAGAGCCGCGACGTCGCGCGGGTCAAGGTGCAGCGCGCGCTCGAGACCGCGACCTTCCTCTACGTCTGGGTCCGCGAGACGAAGGTGGGCGAAGGCTGCGTGAACAAGTCGCCGGATCGTGCGTTCGACGCGGTCGTCACCGCCCGGGCCGACAAGCCGGTGAAGGTGTTCGTCGACGACGAGCCGGGCGAGTCGTGTGGAGAGCCGCCGGTCGCGAAGGTCGAGTGTCGCCTCGCGAACCAGCAGACGTGGTCGGCGAAGATCGAAGCGCAGCCGGGTGATGCCGTCGATTGCGCGATGACGGCTTCGGCGCGCGGGAAATTCGAGCTCGTCGACAAGCTCCTCACGATGGGCGACCTGCCGGCTGGCTCGACGTCGAAGCTCGCCTTCAAGAACGGGGCGCAGCGCGGCGAGCTCGAGGTCGACGTCTACGGAACGTATTCGCTCGTCGCGGAAGCGACCGACGAGGCGGGCCGACGCGGCACGGCGACGGCGACGATCGAGGTCAAGCCGCCGAAGACGAAGGACGTCCTCGTGCAGCTCGTCTGGGCCGGCTTCGATCGGACGGACATGCCCGACACGTTCCCGCGCGTGAACCTGCGCGTCGCCGAAGAAGGCCCGAAGGGCCAGCGGTGCTCGGCCGAGATCCCGATCCCGGGTCTCTGCGAGGTGAAGACGCGCGGCGCGTACACGTACATGCGCATCCCGGAAGGAAACCGGAAGCTCCCCGTCTCGATACAGTACATCGACGAGCGCGTGGAGAAGGGGCCCGGCCCGTGCGTTCACGTCTGGTACGACGGCGTTCGGACCGGAGAGACCTGCGATCGCGCGCATCGCGATTCGGACGAGATCTGGAAGGTGGGCGTCCTCGAGACCACCACGGGCAAGCTCGTCACCGAAGGATCCGGCACGACGACGGCGCCGCCTGCGGCGGATGCCGGTGCGAGCCAGACCGCGCCCGCACCGACGAAGCCGTAGCGACGAACGTCACTCGAAGAAAGCGCCGATCGTCTTCATCGTGATCCACGCGAGCGCGCCGCTGAGCGGCAGCGTGAGGACCCACGCGATGAGGATGTTGCTCGCGACGCCCCAGCGGACGGCGCTCACGCGCTTGCTCGCGCCGACGCCCATGATGCACGCGTTGATGCAGTGCGTGGTCGACACCGGCACGCCGAGGTGGCTCGCGCCGAGGATCGTCAGCGCGCCCGCCGTCTCCGCCGCGAAGCCCTGGAGCGGCGAGATGCGGATGATCTTCGTGCCCATCGTCTTGATGATGCGCTTTCCTCCCGCCATCGTGCCGAGACCGATCGCCGCGGCGCACGAGAGGATGACCCACATCGGGACGCCGTTCCCGTGCACAGGAAGGAACCAGGCGGGCAGTCCTTCATGGTGCCCCGCCGTCACGAAGGCGATCAGCGCGAGGGTCATGATGCCCATCGACTTCTGGGCGTCGTTCGAGCCGTGCGCGAACGCCATCGACATCGCCGAGACGAGCTGCAGGCGCCTCGAGGTTCGGTGCACGGTCCCCGGCCGCATCTTCCGGACGATCCAGAGCAAGCCGATCATCAGGACCATCGCCATCACGAACCCGATCGTCGGTGAGGCGACGAGCGGGATGAGCACCTTCTGGTAGAGCGCGCCCCACTTGAACGCGCCGACCCCCGCCTTCGCGACGACGGCGCCGGCGAGACCGCCGATGAGCGCGTGCGACGAGCTCGACGGGATGCCGTACCACCACGTGATCAGGTTCCAGATGCACGCGCCGACGAGGGCGGACAGCACGACCGTCTGGGTCACGAGCGCCGGGTCGGCGAACCCAGAGG